>JAKZUU010000061.1:0-10767 GCA_047516405.1 Candidatus Nitrosopumilus sp.
TGCGTGAGATGTCCTGCGCAATTTGAAACATAAAATCTATTGACCCCATCCCACATGATCAAAACGTATTGTGTGTATTATACTGCCAAAATTGGATTGTCAGCTAGAAATATTACACTAATTTTTCATTTTTGGTATACGCAGTTCTTAAACACAGTTTAGGCACGAAAAGCGATTTTGCGACAACAATTTGCCATTATTGGAAACCAAACTGCTGTCAACTTACACACACATTTTTCTAAAAACAAGTTATACCAAGACAAAATTTTGTAAAATAGCCGTCAAATAGCCTGCGATAAATGGGCTTGCAAGACAATACGTGTGCAAAGATAAGCGGCATGATTAGCAAGAGGCCATGAGCTTGAAAAATGGCATGTCACTACAAAGACAAGTCAAACATATGGTTTCTGTACATCTTAACAGATCTCTGTTTTCAATCTAACATTTTGTGACAGTCTATGATCAGCATATTGTTTAAAACAAATTCGGTATCTGCTCACGTTGTTTGAGAAAATTTTCTGATTTAGGCACGAATTTAGCATGCTTTGAAAACATTTCTTATTTTTCTAGGCACGACGTGAACACGTACCAAATTCGTTATCTTCATCATACCATCATTATTATTATTATTTATTAATACTCTCTTCAATCAAATTTTAGTACCGGTAAAGAAAAATAATTTTGAATACTAGATATGATATACAAAAGTGGATGTATAATAACGCTAAAGATCATAGAGGTTCATTGCCAATGTTCTGTTTACACACTGTACACATTTTATATCTTAGTTTTAATTTAACAATTATAAAATTAGTTTTATTTACAAAAACAGTTTGTGGCATTTTGACCACACATCAAACTGTTGGCATTCTAAATCGTCAGTTTTAATGCAATGTGCAACACGACACATACTTTTGACTTGGAAAATCATTTATTCACATGCATGCTTCTCATTAAAACAGAAGTGCTATTGCCTTGAATCATTATCTTGATATTGAAACAACCGGACTTGATCCCAAAATTGACAAAATCATCACAATTCAGCATGCACCACTGGAGAGAAATACATTTAAACAAACTGCTAATTTTAAAAGAGTGGGAACTAGGAGATGAAAAAGCACTACTGGAAAAATTCATACAAAATGTCCCAATAAATTTCTAGCTATCACTTTGACTTTGTCTCTATTGGATACAACTTGCCATTTGAACATACTTTTCTAAATGCTAAAAGCAAGCATTACAATTTGGCAGTGATGGACATCTTGTTTAAGCCACACACTGATTTGTACCCTGTGGGTATTCTGATTAATAATGGGGAGTTTAAAGGATCGGGATTGGATAAAATTACAAACAAAAGTCACTCAGGTGCTGCAATTCCTGACTGGTACAACAACAAAGAATACTCTAAAATCAAGTCATACATACAGCAGAAATCCAATGAATTTGTAAACTTTGCATCCTGTCTGTCCAGCATCATGCCGACACTAAGATCTGAATTTTAGTCGGCTTTTCAAGGAAATGCCCTCTGATCTTAGCTCCAGCTAACGAATTTCAGACAAATTGAGGATTTTTCACGTTTTTAGCCTCAAAATCAGGGTTGGAACGTTTTTTCAAAAAATTTTCAAATATATCGGTTCATATAGGAAATAAATAACCGAAATGTGGTATTGTTAATGGTTTTAGAAATTATCAGCGCGGACTCGACTTGTGGTAGGTGTGGGAAAAATACCCTTCTGACTGACAATGTAACAGGCGAAAGATTTTGCGGCAAATGTGGTTATGTTATATCTGAGACATTGCAGGACTCTGGACCAGAATGGAGATCATTTTCAAAAGAAGGAGGCACGGATCCCACTAGGACAGGTGCGCCAACATCGCTTGCAATGCATGACAGGGGACTTGCTACAATAATCAGTCCAATGAACAAGGACTCTTCTGGAAAACCACTTACATCTACTATGAAAAGCACAATTGAAAGGTTAAGAACATGGGACAGCAGAAGCAAAGTTAATGCTTCTTCTGACAAAAATCTCAGACAGGCGTTAAGTGAATTATCAACATTAAAAGACAAACTCTCGCTTTCTGATGCTGTAATTGAAAAAGCATCATACATTTATCGAAAGGCATTGGAGAAGGGACTTGTTAAAGGCCGTTCTATCTCTGCATTGATCGCCGCATCTCTTTATGCCGCATGCAGAGATACAGAAACTCCTCGAACCCTTAAAGATGTTTCAGATGCAGGCAACATTAAGAAAAAAGATATCTCTAGATGCTATAGAATACTGCATCAAGAATTAGAACTAAAGATGCCAGTAGTTGATCCGGTTCAGTGTGTTGCAAGAATTGCAAGTACGATTGGAATTACAGAAAAAACCAAACGCCATGCAGTCAAAGTACTCAAAGATGCCAAGGCACATGAAGAGTCTGCCGGAAAGGATCCAATGGGATTGGCAGCTGCTGCATTGTATTTGGCTTGCGTTAAAAACGGTGAAGATAAGACCCAGCGTGATATTGCAGAAGCTGCAAATGTCACTGAAGTTACGATACGAAATAGATACAAAGGTCTGAGAATAGATCAAAATATGGATGCAACTGGAGAATAACGAATCATGACCCAAACACATCCTGACATCCAAATAGTAAATGTTGTAGCTTCTGCTACAATAGAACAAAAACTAGATCTTGTGGACATTACAAAAAAATTCCCTGCTGTCGAATACCATCCTGAACAATTTCCAGGCGCTGTTTTTAGGCTCAAAGAGCCCAAGACGGCCACTCTGCTTTTTGGTTCAGGAAAGATGGTCTGTACAGGCGCCAAATCCCAAGAGTTGGCAGAAACTGCAGTCTTTGAAGTCGTTAAAATACTAAGAAAAGGCAAGATCAAAATCAAAAACGATCCAATAGTCTCAATTCAGAATATTGTCTCATCAATCAATCTTTTGGGCAAAGTTAACCTAGAACAGGCAGCAAGAACCTTGCCAAGAAGCATGTATGAACCCGAGCAATTTCCAGGACTAATTCACAGAATGCTTGATCCAAAAACCGTGATTCTGATCTTTGCATCCGGTAAACTGGTCTGTGTTGGAGCCAAACTTGAGGATGACGTTCATCGCTCTGTCAACCAAATTCACAGCCTTCTTGAAGAGAAGAATTTGATGGTTTATGAGCCATATCATGATGATAATGATGATGACGACTAGAACGATTAGTATTATTACCGAACAAACTCTTGTTTTTAAAATGATCTTCAACTTCTGTTCTTTAAAATGAATACATTGGCAGTCCAAAACTGTAACCCTTTCTGGACCTGTGCGCAACTCTGAAGGGAATTTACATGCGCCTGCAGCTGCAAAATCAATAGTAATATTGCTCGTGGATGTAGCACCATTTCCAGGTATTCTCAGGCACAGCTTTTATCACCGGGTGCCCTGTCAACTTGTAATGCTTTGTTGCATGTTTTCCAACCGACGAGTCACAGCATCCTACATATCCACATGTTAAACACATTCGAAGCGCAACTATGGGGAGGTGTTCTTTTTCACACTCCTGACAATTTCTTGTTTTTTGAGTTATTGTTCTCCCTTCAGTAAAGTGTTCGCATTCTTTTGACATGTTAATATTTTTTCAAAGTGTCCCTGTATCTCTTTATCGAATCAATTATCACCGTTTTGGATTCTTTAGCCGATTTCCATCCTAATATCTCTACTTTCTTCCCTTCCAAATCTTTGTAAACCTGGAAAAAATGAGCAATCTCTGAACGGTAGTGATCCTCGACATCTGTGATGTCTACTGTATGCAGGTATCTTGGGTCATTTGTTGAGACACAGATTATCTTATCGTCCAACTCTCCATCATCTTTCATCTGCAGCAGTCCTATGGGTCTTGCCTCAATGAGTATTCCGGGATACGTAGGATTTGTTACCAAAACCAGTGCGTCAAGCGGGTCTCCGTCATCTGACAGTGTTTGAGGTATCAGGCCGTAATCCCCAGGATAGTGAAATGGCGAGAACAGCACTCTGTCCAATTTTATCATATTGTGTTTTTTATCATACTCGTATTTGTTCATAGAACCTTTTGGGATCTCTACGATGATGTTGACAATCTCCGGCACATCATTGCCGGACTCTATGTCATGCCAAAAATTCTTACTCATTTTTCATCACTTGATCTGCATGTTTAATATATGAACTCTAAGATCTTTTGCCAATCTCTTGCTGTTTGAGACCTGGCCATTGGCTGCCGTCTGCACAGGCGGCAGTTTTTGATAATCCCATCCATTGGACGGTTTTAGTCCTGATTATATCTGAGAATAAGAGTGTTAAAATGGGTCGAATTCGGAAGAACAGCATGAAAGCCAGATTTAATGGAAAATGCGTAGAGTGCGGGGATGGCATCAAGACAGGCAAAGAGATACTGAAAAATTCTAAAGACCAATGGGTTCACAAGGCATGCTGTGATCTAGAAGATCAATTACCATGACTTATTTTGGAATAAAATCGGCAGTAAATTTTTTAATTAGTACAAAGAACAGAAAAGAGATGAATGCAAGATCAAACACGCTGTTGATTGGGCCTGTTGCAGTTATTGTTATTGCTGCAGCTGTATTTGCATCTATGGCGCTTCCTCAAAACATCTCTGCCGAGTCTGAGAATCTTGTAAGTGTCATTCCAATTAACGATGAGATCAGCATAGAAAAAACAGTAACTATGATGGACATTCCACAAGACAATACATTTCCGTGGGGGGTGGTCAGTGGAAATACGGTAACTGATCATATTGTTGACGGCTATCCGGTAATCATCCAAATATACCAAGACGGAACTCCGGTTCATTTTGCGCAAGCTGACGTAGAAGATGACGGATCATACGAATACACATTCAGAATTCGAAATCTTGATACCGGTACCGGAGAGTTCATAAATATTTTTGAAGGCACCTATACTGTAATTATCTATAAAGTAATTACATCTAGCAGTACGATATGATCTGACGCCTGACATACTTTTTTATTTGCACTTTGTTACACATCTTAATTTTGAAACTTTGATGTTTGACATTTCTTGTTAAACGATCCCAAGCGCAGTCGTACCGCAGATGTTATGTCAATTCCATGCCGCTTTGTTTTGTATGATCCCTGAATAGAATGTTACATCTGAAACAGGTGGCTACTAAAAGAAGGTTATCTGTTGTTACAGCCTCAAATCTTTAGCATTAGAGATCATTTGTACCTAAATTTTGCATCAATAGCTTGTCTGCATATGCGTTCCATTCTTTTTATCTGCTCTCCGTTAACTGATTTAATTTTTAAGTGATGACGGGATACCATATCTGTGAATGATATAATTATTAGAGAATCTTCAAACAAGGACATTCCTGTACTTCTTGGATTATTATACGAGCTAGGAAGGCCCAAACCCAAAAAAGATTCCAATGTTGATACATTCAGAAAGTTGCTAAAATCGTACATGACAGAACCCGACAAAAAAATCATCATTGCAGAATTAAATGACATTGAGATTGTAGGTATGACAAGTATCATGTTCTTACCGCGACTTAATTATGTTAATCTTGAGATGTATATTCCAGAATTGGTAGTTCGTGAAAAATACAGGAACTGCAAGATAGGCAAGAAACTGATCAATTACTGCATCACCCTTGCAAGAAAGAAAAAATGCAATAGAATCAGATTGGAGTCTGGAAACCAACGAAAAGACTCTCACCTGTTTTATCTGCATTTGGGCTTTGAGCAATCTGCCCTCTTTTTTGCAAAAAATCTGTAAATTGGCCCCTCCCTCTCTTTGAAGAATCCGGCCTATTTTATGCATCAATGCCTATATGCCGCTCTAGAGCAACTGACACATAGACCGTGTTCGATACATCTGGTTATAATCTTGGCCCTCTTCAGTGTTGTTACGCGCAATCTCTACTATTAATTAATGGTAATATTGCTTTTATTATTGATTGGCCGAACTTTCAATCTCTATAATTGGATTCATAACCATCCTTGACTACTTGGGTACTATTGCCTTTGCAGTTACAGGTGCATACAAGGCAATTAGTCACAAGGTTGATATTTTCGGCGTAATCACCTTGGCAACTGTCGTTGGAGTTGCAGGCGGGATAACGCGGGATATTATCTTTGGCAGGTTTTCCACTGCTCTGTCTGATCCAATCTATATTGCCCTAACTGTGAGCACGGGAATCGTGGTATTCTATTCATTCTCAAAGCACAAAAAACACATGAATCTTTGGATGATCTTTGATGCAGTGGGGTTGGGTGTCTTCTCAATCATAGGTGCGACAATAGCATACAATGAAGTGGGACTGAGTTTTCTGCCCATGCTGTTTGCAGGAATGATAACTGCAATAGGCGGCGGAATCCTAAGGGACATGTTTGTCAGGGAAATCCCAATTGTCTTTGTCAAGGACGTTTACGCCATTGCAAGTCTTATAGGCATAGTATTTTTCTATGTCCTGCTTTACTTTGGCATGGACATACAATTAGCATCCATTCTAGGAATCAGTTTTGTGACCGGGATTAGGTTACTTGCGATCAAGTTTAAATGGCATCTTCCGGTTAAGAATAATGCTGACGACTAGACAGAAAAAACTTTTGCTCTGGCCTGCAAACCCTTGCAGGCATCTCTTGCATCCTACAATCTTCTCTTCAACCCATCTGTCTTGATTTGAGATCTAACGCACATGCATGTGAAATGCTGATCTGTCTCTGGCAGCAGCTACCTGTAAACAATCCTGCAATACATCTCTGAGAGACGCTGCGCAAATATTGCTGAAAAGCATTTGACATCTATCTTTAGATGCAATAGTTTTTTGCAGTCCCCATTCCAAGAAATCTTGCATAATACATCTATACTATGTTTTTGGACTAATTCATGGTATATGATGCTCCAACATGTCAGTCTGATTTAAGATGTTTATGACAATATGCCCGACATGGTTTGCCACTCAAATTGGCAATAAAAATAGATGCAGCATTCAGATCTCAACTATTCTGTATATAAAACTAGAATACGGTGATACGTCATTGACGTTTTTTCATCTCCCTGTTTGATTTCTTCACAAAATACAACGCAATAAAGACCGTTACAGTATTTGCAAATGGAACGGCCCACCAAATTCCAGGCGTGCCAAACAGATGTGGCAGTGCTAATAAGCCAATGATCACAAAGATAAAATTGCATGACGCTGAGATCACTAGCGAAGTTTTGGGTTTCTGCAGTGCTGTCAGGTATCCTGATGAGAGATAGTTTATCCCTATGAATAGATAAGACAGTCCATAGATGCGAATCGCATCAAATGCAATCAAAGTCAATTCTTCATTGCCTGCACTGAACAAACTTATGAAATAATCTCCAAATGCAAAAACAGCACCATAAAACACAACGCCGACTATGGCTGCAAGTTTTACTGCAATTTTGAGCGTGTCTATTGCCCTCTGGACTGATTTGGCCCCGAAATTAAAACTCACCATTGGCTGCAGCGCCATTGACAATCCCACATTGATCATAATGACGATCAGGGATGTAAGTGAGATTATTGCAAATGCAGCAATACCAATCTCGCCTAGATGCTGTATCAGGGTCAAGTTGAATACTAGGATCACTATTCCAACTGACAGTTCAGACAATCCTTCAGACGAACCGTTGTAGAGAATTCGCCTGATTATATGGAGATTAAAAATTGGCCTGCCATACGACATTGTAGTACTTTTTCTCAAAAAATACACAATCATCAAGGCAGTACTTGCAATCATAGATATGCCACTGCCCAATGCAGCAGCTCCCAGACCCATATCCAAGACAGCCAGGAAAACATAAGTCAACGGAATGTTGATTCCAACAGCTACCAAGGTGGCCTTGATTGGATAAACCGAGTTGCCTTCATTTCTAGTGAAATACTGCAGCACTATTCCAATTAGAAACAATATAAAAAACACTGCAAGAGTTGTCAGGTATTCTTTGGTTGCATCAAAAAGTATGTCAGTTGCGCCAAGAAATCTGACAACATCATCTGCCAATAACAAAGTAATTGTAGAAATGGATACCCCAAAAAGGACAGTCAGAATCACTGATAGGTTGAAAACTTGATTTGCATCATTGATCCTGTTTTGGCCCAAGTACTTTCCAATCAATGCAGAACCCCCCGTGGCAATTACAATTGCAGTTGCAACTAAAAAACTAAACATTGGAAAAACTAGATTAAATGAGGCCAGTCCTTTGGGACCTATGAACTGGCCGATCAGAATTCCGTCTACAAGAAACGTGCTGATCATCAACAGACTTGCAAAAACTGAAGGGATTGCAAATTTGATATACGCCCTTGATATCCTGTCTTTTGCAAATGGGTTGTCACTATTCATCTTCTAATACAATATGTCTGATAATTTAACCATTTTCAATATTTTCTTTAATATGATGAAATTTTTAAAAATTCAATATATTTATCCGAAGTGATTTAAATAAACAGGTATGAAAATAGACAAAACAGACACAAGACTGCTCTATGAGTTGATCGATGACAGCAGTCAAACAGATACCAAGCTAGGCTCAAAATTAAGTCTTTCAGGTGTATCAATCAGAAACAGAATCAACAGACTAACAAAAAATAAGGTAATTGAGCAGTTTGTCCCAGAGTATCAGGCAGAGCCGTTTGGGATGGATTCCATGTATCTTGTAGCCTCAGAGAAGAACTCTGAGGAGCTGCTCAAAAAGATAAGGATATTTGGCAGGCCCTCATTCATAATGCACTGTATTGGGTCTACTGCAATATTGGGAATAATTGTCAACGAAAATTTTGAAGACAAGTTGGATTTTGCACGGCAATTAGTCAATGAAGGAAAAGTGATTACAGTATCGCCATCCAAAAGTCCGGGCTTTAACAAAATTATCACAAAAACAGAATTGAAGATACTCCAGGCACTAATTCCCAATACACAAATTTCAAATGACACGCTTGCCTCTCTAACCGGGTTTTCTAAAAAAACAGTGTCAAGGACCCTTCAAAAACTTCGTAAAAATGATATTTTACACTCTACGATTATCTGGAACCCAAAAAAGATTGAGAATCTTCTAACATTTTACGTGGGTATATCCATAAAAAACAATGCTGAAGAGACAGCAGAAAACTTGACAAAAAGATACTCAAAATTCTTTCTTGCATCGCCGAGAATTTTTGACAAAGAGATAGTGCTGACCATGTACGTACATACTATTCATGAGATGGATGAAATTGTCGAAAAAATAAAGTCAATGAGGAAAATTAACCGCGCAGACGTGTACATTCCCAAAAAATTCGAACTGATTTATGACTGGTTCGACGACTTTGTCAAAAAAGCAGAAAATGGACCACTTCACCTGTCTCTGAAGCGTCAAGGTTAACTCTAGTCATGTTTTAAGACGCAGTCCACAATTGTCTGATTGCGTCTAACGGTTCCAAGATCAAGTCCGATCAGACATACTAGTTGAACTTTGAGTTGATCCTAGTGCGCTCTGTTCAAAATACTGCTAACAAGATTACTATTGCAAAGTTCTGCATCCAAGTTTGTCTAGTACAAAAAAATCTGATAGAAAAACATGCCGCTGGAAACCTCTAGGTATTTAAATTACATAATGATAGACTAAGTCAATAGAATGTTAAAACCATTTATATCTAAACATGTTGACGTAATTTTATGAAAGAGGACATGACAAAAATATTCTTAATTGCATCAATATTAGCCGTAATTTCGCTAGGTCCGCAGATGCAGCCGGCATTTGCAGATTATCAGGAAGATCTGAACTTTGCTGCGGGACTTGAGGAGACACTCGGACACTTTTGGGCAATGGAGCAGAATCTCAATGAGGCCAACTACGATCTTGCACTAGTTCATGCGACCCATCCGGTTGCCGAACTGTACGACCTGATCAAGCCTGACCTGCAAGCATCAGATCCGGAACTTGATGTCCAGGTGTACAACACGCTGATCAGACTTCAGGACAATGCAGGCCAGGACGTGACACAGGCACAGGCACGCAACGCACTTGATGCGGCAAGGGACGTAGTTAAGATTGCCCGTAGTACCGTGGTGGGCGATGATCTCAGCAATGATACTGGCTTTAAGATGGATCTGATAAAGGGACTGCTTGAAACGTCAGTTGCAGAATACGGCGAGGGAGTACAAAACGGCGCCATCACACAGATGGCAGAATTCCAGGACGGGTCTGCATTTGTCTGGAGATCACAGCAGATATTTGAGGAGATAAAGCCAGAGATTGGCCTCAATGAGGCTGAAGCGATTGGGGCATTTTACGATGAACTATGGGATGCATATGATGCGACTGCAGACCCAGATGATGTAAGTCTACTTGCGGCAGGCATCATAGAAGAGATTAACAAAATCCTCGGCACCACAGAAACGCAGAATGATCTGTTATACTATGTTGAGACGATCAACGCACTGCTTGAGGATGCAAGAGTCGAATACAGGCAGGGCAACACCGACATTGCATTGAGCCATGTGACGCGGGCATATCTTGACAATTACGAGTTTCTTGAAGGACCTCTCATAAAAGCCGGCCAACGGGAACTGATGGAAGAGGTCGAGACTATGATTCGCGAGGATCTGCGCGAGACGATAAGATCAGGCGCACCTGTATCCCAAGTTGATGCAAAAATAGATGCCATCCTAGAGAAGATGGACGAGGTTGCAGTCATTGTTCCAGAGTTTGGTGCGATGGCGGCAATAGTTCTTGCAGTATCTGTAGTGGC
>JAKZUU010000062.1:0-2760 GCA_047516405.1 Candidatus Nitrosopumilus sp.
TGCATGAACATTACGATAATGTGGATGAAAGAGTGGGTCGAGCTCTATACTTTTTGCAAAACTCGCGCATCAACATTGACTGTGAAACGTATATTTTCAGGGATCCAAAACCCATTGCAAATCTTTTCTAGCGTCGCTATATCTGTAGATTTAAGTGTCGTAAAATATCTAAAGATGTGAAGAAAGAGTCAAGTAACAAAGTATGAAATGACATGTATGTTTCGGCGTGTTTGGTGTGACGTCAGTTACACTAAACGTGTAGTGGATAAAGACAAAACCCTGGTAGGACTGCCCACAGCACATTTTACTTAATACACGATCTAAACTTTGCTGGAGTCGCTTAGGGGTCTAGAGCGGTTATCTTATGAACAACATGTCCTACCAGGGATACGTGGATTCGATTCCCACCTCTCGCGTTTCTATTACGCCGGTTTCCCTGTAAAGACCGACGTTCTGAATGATCTCCTGATAACTTTACAGAACCTCTAGTCGAACATGTTAATAACTAGAAATCCTTTGGAAAGTCATGGATGATGACAAACAGAATTCTGAAATAGAAAAGATTGCCAATTTGATGGTTCATGACGGCATCTCATCTGATGAACACGACATCGTAAAGCTGACAAAATACAGGGATCAGGTCAAAAAAGATTGTGGCATCGATGATGAACATGCCATGAAGCTTGTTTATGAGACATTGCTGTACAGAAAGTTAAGAAACTCTGATTCTGGCAATGTTTTAGAAAAAGGTAATGAGTTTGGGGCCGGATTCAGCTAACCTGCAAACCAACTAAAATCATTCCAATGGAACAGTCTTGATATCGTCTTTTGAAACTCCTTTCCAAAGACCGATCATCCCCTCTGCCGGCACTTTCTCAACTTGTGTAATCTGCTGAATCTTTATGTGATCCGGGTTTGGCGGCATCCACAGCATTGCCATATAATCCCCGACATTCCCAACCTTGCTTGGCAGTGCCATGACTATCTTGTCTGCTGTAAATCCTGCTCCAGTCAATGCGTTTGTTGCCTTCTCTTTAAGATCCTCTCTTCCATGTAGGAACAGATAGATCTCTTTTTGAGCGTCAATTTCTGTCATGCCTATTCTGATTTTTTTGAACTAAATCAACCTTTCCTATCTTTATCTCAGAAAAGGGTTAAATTAGAACAGGTAGGATTAAAATCTATGAAAATCTTCACCGTCGGCAGCAAATCTTTTGTAACCAGTTTCCAGTTGGCAGGAATTCCGGGAAAAATCTCCGAGGATCCCAAAAAAGCACTGCAAGAGATCAAGACGCTGGCTGAGGATTCTGATGTCGGCCTGGTATTAGTCAGTGATGATATAACAGAGTCCATCGGTGATGAGTTGACCCTGCTTCGGACTGAAAAATCTACACTGGTATTTGCACTGCCTGCAACCGGAAGCCAAAAAACCGAGATTGACTATAGGGCAATGCTAAAGAAGATTCTCGGCGTATAATTACTTATAATCAATTTTCTAACAGTCTACCATGAAAACTGCATCTGTCAGGGAGCCATCCGTCATCGTGGTACACGATATACAGCTGCCTGAATTGGGGCCTGGCGACATTTTGGTTCAGATGCAGGCTTGCGGGATTTGCGGCTCTGATCTAGAGAAAGTCTTCGGCCAGTACGGCCAGCCATCGATGCGTCTGGGCCATGAACCTGCAGGAGTCGTTTTAGATGTCGGGTGCGATGTAACTGAATTCAAAAAAGGCGATAGGATCTTTACCCACCA
The DNA here is from genome assembly GCA_047516405.1 of Candidatus Nitrosopumilus sp. Lineage (GTDB taxonomy): Archaea > Thermoproteota > Nitrososphaeria > Nitrososphaerales > Nitrosopumilaceae > Nitrosopumilus. Next base: position 1,757 of record JAKZUU010000062.1, read on the forward strand.
TCACGTTGCCTGCTATGACTGTCATTTGTGTAATCATGGAAACCATACAATGTGCAAAAAATATTCAGAGAGCAATCTTTTGCCATGCGGTCTGTCAGAGCAGTACATCGTTCCTGCATGGAATGTCATGCATGGCGGAGTCTTGAAGATATCTGACTCCCTTAGCTACTGCGAAGCTGCAATGATCGAACCCCTTGCATGCTGCATCAGGGCTTGGACCAAATTCTCTTATCGTGCAGGAGACTCTGTGGCAATTTTTGGTGTGGGCCCCACCGGAATGATGCATGCAATGCTGGCACATCTTGAAAAATTCTCAAAAATCTTCTGTCTTGATGTCAATGATTTCAGACTGGACTTTGCAAAAAAATTTCATATCGCTGATTCAATCAACTCTGCAGACAAGGACAGAAAGCAAAAAATCTTAGATGATACCGGCAAACAGGGTGTGGATGTGGCAATAGTTGCCACAAGCAGTCTCAAGGCGCTCGATGATGCGATAGATGTGGTGCGACGGGGAGGCACCATAATGATGTTTGGCGTGCCATCAAAGGGGGCAAAATTAAACTTGGATATGGATACAGTCTACTCAAAAGAGATTACCCTAGTTACAAGCTATGCTGCCTCTGATGCAGACACTAAACAGGCGTTGCACCTCATCGAGTCCTCTCAAATCGCCGTCAAAGAGCTAATCACACACACGTATCCTCTCTCTGATTCTCAGAAAGCCTTTGAGCATGCCCGCAGTGGCAGTGACGCAATGAAGATCATCATTACAAGATAATTTCAGTCTGCAGATACAGTTTGTGTAAACATGATCTGCCTTCATACATGCATTACCGCTGCCACGCATCTGCAAATCATGCAATGCTACCTGGCAAACACCACTGATGTTTTTGCCCACCACGTACACATAATAAACGATCTTTAACCTTTTCATCGGTTCTGAACCAAAGTTAGAACAATGCCAATTCCCACAAAATGTTTTTTAACAGTTGTATTCCATT
>JAKZUU010000063.1:0-11627 GCA_047516405.1 Candidatus Nitrosopumilus sp.
AAGTGATCCTGGATGCGTTCAAGCATACCCACGTATTCCTCTTCAGTCATGACATGGGTTGACAGAGGAGCACTATATTGGTTTTGAAAAATAAAAAGAGAGCCAGCTAGGCTTTCCCTATACGAAAGACCTTTGTGCCGCATTCTGGGCATGTGCCTTTCACTGCTGGGCGCCCGTTCTTGAGCTTCGTTTCCTCGGGATTCTTTATCTCCCTCTTCTCTCTGCATTTTACGCAGTATGCTTGAGTCATTCCAAAACTGATTAAGAGGGGTTATTTAGGAAGAGCATATAAAAACTATTTGACAGGGGGGTTGGAATATGTTGGTTGATTTTACCGCCGAAGCGCACGGATTTGGAAAACCTGCACGGGTTCAAGCCATTTTGTCAGGCACAAAGTGGACTCGCACTTCCGAAATGCTAGGGCGTTGTCCAAGCTTTGAACCCAAAATCGACGAAAAGCTTAAAGATCAAAGATCGCACGCCGCTTAATGAACAAAAAACGTGATGGAATCACGAAGCACAGCAAAAGCAAGAAACGATGCAAAAGCAAGAGCGCCAACGACAAGAAATGGGAACGCCCCGCCGGATACTACAAGGAATACGAGACAAGAAGGAGGGGAGAGGGCCACGTAACAAGATTACGAATCAAGGCCCTCACCGCCCTGCTGTCTGAAATCTACCCATCTGCCACTCCTGACAAGGTGCGTATGATCCCATACATGGTATGCCTTGCAGACCGGGAGTTCCGCTGCCATTCATACCGTCAACATGTCTCATGCCTGCAGACACATCAAGGAACACCGCACATGTATGGATTAAAAACCATTCCACCAAAATCCTGCCTGCATCATGCAGCCACCATAATTGCAGAGTACAAAGGATTACAGAAAGTCATAGAAAAGCAGGTAGAACAGGATACAAACGAGAACTGCAAGATGATCCGCAACACAGGCAGAAATTCTGTGATCTGTACCTGCAGGAACCACATCATAAGGATTCAGTCCAAGGGTAGAGATGCAGGGGACAAAAGAAGAACACTAGAGAGTTTGAAAAGACATATCACCAGCGCAGCGTAGTGGAGTCGGTGTTCTCGTCGCTCAAGTGCAGGTTTACAGCAGTTGTTCGCGCAAAGAAACAGGCAACACAGAGACTGCAGCCGCTCCTCAGATGCGTCTGCTACAACCTGCCGTCATAGTGGAACAACGTAAAAAATACGTGTCATGTGTCTAGCGTGTGCTGTACAGATCTACAACGTTTTGGCACAAGATACACCGCATCAATCCTGCTACGGGAAAATTCCGTCATACGCAGGAAATCAAAAGCAATAAAGTGCAGATAAAGTGACATCAAACAGGCCTGAAAAACTAGAATTTGGACAACGCCGACAGGGAAGAAAAAGACAGGGAAGAAAAAGACAAGTAATAGTTACGCAGATCAGATAATCATGCTTGCAGATTCAGCCATAAGACGATCACTTGATCAATATATCCAAAGAAGAATAAGAGAGATACCGACTGAGATAAAACAGACGTTTCCATGGGTCAAGCAGATCTGGAAGTGCAATGACGAGATAGATTTTCTCTATGGATACTATATAGGGAAGATCGAGGAAGGATCGCTGCACTATCTGCTAAAGGCAACACGCGCATCAGTCGGAGGATATGTTGATACTTTTGAGATAAGGGGTATTATTGAGACTCATAAAAAGGAGCTAAGAGAGACTATAGAGTCAGCAATGAATTAGAGAAGTAAAAATACAACATCAGTTTAGCAGATATATGGTAGGACCACAAGACGGAGGGTTTGGCTTTGATCAGTCCAAGAAATATACAAGTGTGGAGAACATTGACGATATCTGCGTGCAGTGTCAGGCAGGCCAGCATAGAAAATGTCTGAAAAAACTAAAAGAGCAGGAGGTTTGCGAGTGTGAACACTGTATGATTTACGGTTAAGAGATCAGGGATCCGGACAGAAGTACGACAGCAATAAAACCAGGGATTGGGCCATAAACTAATTTCTGTTTTGCAAGTCATGCCGCATTTTTGATACGATTGCAGTACAGGCAGACACGCTGCCTGTTTGAATTTGTACCAAGGTCATCTCAACTTGAATTTCATTCCAGCTTCACATCATCAAAAACGTGTGGTGTATTACCAACTGTGATGGCAATTGTTGCACTGCCATTTGAGATTGCCTATGCAACAACCCCCAAGTGTTATCCGTCATTGCCTATGTCTTTTTCCACTGCATCAAGTGAGGATGGAAGCCCGCATATTATATTGGCAGCACGGTTGCTGCCACAATTAGAACACACTGCTGTATTGCCTAACCGTCTCTTACGTTTCTTTGGGACACCAACATTTGACATGATTTTCTTTTCTGCTTGCTGCATGTCTGGCTCTCCGGACAATGCCAGTTTTGCGCAATGATGTCACAAAACTTTATAGATCAAGCCGTGTTTTGGACAAACCGTGTTTTGGGTTTCAGATGCCTGCATGCAAATCAAGACAACAAAGTGAATTTTATCGTTGAGAACTCAGCAGGCAAGTCGACTAGGATGGAACTAAAAAATTATTGTCGATAACCCAGATGTGTGGTCTCAAAGACGGCAGCACCTGTCAAACTCGCAAACTACTTTAGAGAATAGATCCAACAAATCCCATGCTCAAGGAAAGTCCCCAGGATCTTGTTCCAAAATTTTTTAACGGCAACAACTCAGACTCGTATGACAGGATAGTGAGATGTACGACTTTTGGAAGAGATGGTTTTTGGAAACACCGGATTTTGGAGCAGCTAAGTACAGAGAGGACGGTATTGGACCTTGCCTGCGGAACAGGCATTCTTACAGAACAGATTGCCCAGAAACTTGACTGTGCAGAGATTACAGGGGTGGACATTACAAGGCACTATCTGGATAAGGCAAGACAGAGACTGGAACCATACCCAAATGTCTCCCTGATAAACCAGGATGCCGAAAGACTGAATCTAGGAAAAAAATTTGACTGCATTACTATGTCTTACCTGCCAAAATATTGTACACCTGACACCCTGATTAAAAGCTGTCTGAGCCACCTCAATCCGGGTGGAAAGATAGTATTGCATGATTTTACATATCCAAAAAACAGACTGATGCAGAAGATGTGGAATGCCTACTTTGGACTGCTTGACGTGGCAGGATCACTTGTTCCTAGTTGGAGGCAGGTGTTTGCAGACTTGCCTTCTCTGATCAGGACAAGTAACTGGGCAGAAGAGTATACAGAGATTATGAAGAGGCACAAGCTAAAGGTGCTCAGAGAGTATCTAACGTGTGGCACCTCAGCCATTATTGTTGGAACCGATGTTGTCTAATCTTATCTCCTCGTAGACGCTAAACCAAACAGTCTTGTCATAAATAATTTCGTACTTCCTTGATGCCTTGTTTTCACCTGGATTGCGGCTCAACGATATGACGTTTCTAGTGGCATCAATGCTGTTTGCATTAAGAATGTCCCCGATACCGCGTTTTTTCTTCAAGAGTTCGGCCATGATAGGTTCAGGCAGGACGGCAGAGTCAAACTTTACAGTGGCTTTTATCACAGGCAGTTCTTGTACAGTAATTGAGACCTTTCTGACAAACTGGTTGGTAGATATGGAATTTTGCTCGATTACATCCAATTGAACATCACTGTCAAGAACCTCCTTGAGAACAATGATCACCTTGCCTACCGGGGCATCCAGTATTTTGTTTAGCAGATCTTCACGAAATACATCCATACAGTATTTCTTTACTTTAGTGAATTAAAGGTATCCCAAGACAGGAGAAATATCGTGCCAAATATCACAACAGAGCTTGTAATCTTGAGAATCATCTCTTTTTTGTAATATACCTTGTAATCTGCATTCTGCCGCTTTAGTTTTTTATATGCTCGTGATGTTTTTATCAGGACATAGCTTACAAATCCTGCAACTGCAGACAGTACCACGGTCTCAACAGATATGGAGTTTGAGTGGATTGCAGCGCCTGCAAACACGGGTAAAACCCCCCAGGATATCACAAACGACAGATTATTGTGGAATCTCCCGCCGAACAGTTCGAGATTGTATGCAAAGAGGAAGAATCCCTCGGCAATGCCTATCGGAATCAATAGCCAGGAATCCAGAAATGCGTAATACAGTCCGATAGAGAAAGAGACGATTAAAGAGATTATCGATATTGGCCAGAGCACAGAGCGCGGTACGTTCCCCCAAGGCTTCCTCTTGCTTCCCAGTGCATCAAGACAGTGTCCTGATACCCCTATTGCAAGAAAATAAAGCAGGCAGACAGATGCCAATCTGCCAAGATCGTGCTGCTCTACTGAAAGAGAACCCCACAGAGCAAACGATACCACCATTCCAGTGTATGGCAAAAACAGAATCCCTATTGACAGTCTAAAGTTTTTGGAACCGAATTTTGGAACAAACCACTCAGATAGTCTATCACTTTGCACTGCTTTTTTACAACGACTTGAATATTAAGTAGATCTATTGAAAGCAGATTACAGCCTTTTGTTGTTGCGGTGTTAATTTAAGACAGCCCCGCATGTGCAGTAGTTGTTGCCCAGAGCCTGCAAGTTGCTTGATCTGCCAGACAGATAATTTTTGCAGTTGTACATCAAGCAGAGATATCAAATCTCATGCTGTGTTAGGCATGTCTGAATCGGACAGCTGGCAAGTCATTCTTTTTTTTTGTTTTGAGTGTGGCACAGAGCCAAATTTGTGATTTGTGTGTTGCAGTTAGACACTCAAAAATATTCCAGTTTTACATACCATGAAAGATGCGTCTAAAGATTTACAAAAGATATCTGCAGGTTGCGACATCAGCACGTGTACTCAAAATATAGAAATAGACGAATGTCTTGCAGAATTTGTAGTTGAAAAATAAGAGTCGCTTTAAAAAATTAAGATGGTTTGTGTTTTGATAGAATGGTCAGAAGATGCCAGCATGCAGTGCCACGCAACAGGCTGCCATAAAATAAAAAAGATCAGAGACCAGACAGTTTGTTCTCTAGTTTCTGAATCTTGTTTTGATATACATTCAAGCGATTCCCTGCAAACTCCTTATAAGATGAGATGATATCAATCAGTGCGTCTTTGTAGTTGACATGGCATTTCTTTATTACATCACATGATTGAAGTGATGTAATGTGCCCGGTAACAGTTGCAGTGGCATCCTTTTGATTAAATTTTACAATTCCGCCAAATGCCTCAATTAACATATAAGCTGACTCTGCCTTACACTTGTAGGTGACCTTGCCGGTTTCAGTGTTGAATAGTTAAGTAACACCACCCGGTTTCCGAGTAACTATGACAGTTATAGGATAACTGAAGATGACACGCTATTAATTATTTTAGAGCAACGATGCCAGGATGGGAGGGATTAGTTAGAGGCAGCGGTGGCGGCGGCAGATGCGTTGGCACTGAGCAGTTTATCGATCTCATGTATTGCAAGTTTGTCCCGCCCTAATAGATCAAACTTTTGCAGGATGGTCTCCAATTGTTTCTCCTCTTCGATTTGTTCAGTTACAAACCATTCGATGAATGCAAAAGTGGTGTAATCCTTCTCTTTTTGTGCAGTCTCGATAATGCTGTGAATTGCTTTTGTGACCAGCCTCTCGTTGTTCAGTGCCGTCTTGATGACTGTTTCAAGGGATTTGTAGTCAGATGCTGGAGGTTGAACCCCTGGAATGGTTGCAGCAGAGCCGATATCATTCAGGTAATGAACTATCTTCAACATGTGGTCTCTCTCTTCTTGTGCCTGAAGATAGAAAAATGCGGCAGAGCCGTCATAACCTGTTACCTCACACCATGAGGCTATGGCCAAGTATGTATTTGATGCGTTGGATTCCAGTACAATTTGTGCGTCAAGACACTTCTTTACTTTAGTGGAAATTTTCATAAAACAGGTAAAAACAAGCTAAATTTAAAGACTTGGAGTAAAAAACCGTCAAGTGTGTGGTCAAATTCTACATCTATAAAACCATGGCATAGAGATTGCACAGGCTGCAAAAAGTTGGTCAATCCTTACTTTTGCAGGCTTTCCACGATACCCCGGCCAGACATCTGCTAGACGCTCTTGGAGATACATTCAGGATACAAGACAGGATGTGCGCCAGGAAGATGCCTTTATGTGGCCGGTTTTGCACCAGAGTGTGCAGGTCCAAGACAGGTAGCGTGCGCGCTCCTTGCAAGCATCGAAGATTTGAATAGTATCCTGTCATTGTGCTGTGGCACACCCACATCTTTATCACAACCGATGGTGTTGGATTTTATCTTTTGTTCACAGACATCGCTTCTGCGCAGTAGTTTGATTTATCAAGTGATGTGAAACATTGTTTTCAAACATCATGAAGAAGTTAAATCCGCATCTACTACAAATTAACAGGAATTTTATAATATGTTTTATAGTTTCGGCGACATCATCCTCGCTGACATCTCAGCTGCTTGGCCAGCATGCAAGTTATCTCAATGCAACTATGACAATAATTGTAGGATACATCAGCTTTTTTGGAATTTTTTCGCTGCTGTTTTATTTTGATAACATAGAACGTTACAAATCAATGAAGATAAATTTAATTAAAAAAGAGCTGCTAGCCCTAATTTCATCGCTAGGTGTAGGCGAGATAATCTATCTTGGGATAAGATGGCCTGTGTTGTATTATTTTCTTGAGATTGGAACAGAACCATACATTGCGTCGCTGGTCTCTGAGGTGATAGCCACCGTATGTTATATGGTGTCAGTTACGGTGTTGCTCAAAAAAACAAAGATGTTCTAGATGCCTGTAACTGTAGATGTGTGGCTATGCATGCGGGCATTTGATTTTGGAGTGTCCGATCCATGTGAGTCAACAGACTTTCAGGTGGTTTTTACGATGTGTGTAATAATCCCTGCTGTTTTGGCAACCAGCTGTTGGGTGCTACCGGCAGATTCCGCACTGCAGTTGTGTTTTGGCGCAATAAATGTGCAGGCAGCAGACAAGGTTATTGCTTTTCACAATATGTCACAGATGTTCCAAGGTATGAAAAACAGCTAGAATGTAGGACTGCCTGCATGTCAGGATTAAGTGATGATGCCAGCTTTTGACAACAGATGCAAAAGAGATGATCGTACAGACAGTAATTTGCAGAACGGGCATTCAGTATATAGCTGATTCAGTATTATTCCTTGCAATCTTGGAGCCAGATGGCAACCAGCTTGTTCACACTTTAGCTACAAGTGATGCAGCTGTAATACCAGAGGATTATTTCAGGCTAGATTCCAAGAATGTGAGAGTCTGCTCCCACGCCGATTTTGCCTCCTCAGGGGCATATCGCGCCCCTGATGGATTGGCAAAGGCGTGATCAACATCATCGTAAATATGGATGGAATTTTCTATATTCAACTCGTTTAGCGAAGACTCAAACTCTGCTACAGTGGTCCCAGGAATCCCTTGATCCAGCCCTGCAAATATCCCAAGAACAGGCCAATGGATTGAGGACAGTGCCTCGGTGTCAGTTACAAGTGAGCCGTAATATATCACAGTTGCATCAATCGTTGCAGTATCGTCATGACCGAGTGCAAGATTAAGCGATTGGCCTCCACCAAAGCACCAGCCAATAGAGCCAATCTTGTCTGCAGAATAATCATTGCCAAGCAGCAAGGCAGCGGCGTTCATGTTTTGCAGTCCCTGCTCCACATCATACTCTGTGATTAGCAGTCTTGCCTGCTCGGAACTGGTTGCAACCTCGCCGCCGTAGAGATCAACTGCCAAAACAACATAGCCGTGGGATGCAAGTCTGTCTGCCATCTCTTTTATGTAGTCGTTTAACCCCCACCATTCATGAATCATGACAACACCCGGATAATCCCCGTCAGTTGCAGGTCTTGCAAGATAGCCTGAGACATCACCAAAATATTTGACAGCCTCTGATGTTGTAGGATAATCCCCTAACGCAAAGATTTCAGAGTTGTTATTGGAGATGGCAATGTCAGGCAAGACGTGAATTGCCCAACCCCGGAGAATTAGTGTCTCGATGCTGGACGGATAGACACATGCAGGTGAGCCGTCTGACATCCTCAACAGGAGGGAGCGATCTTGGGTGCATGTAACATCAGAGGGAGCAACTCCTGCATCAACCTGTTTTAGCGGAGGCAGGGAAGATCTCATTATCATAGTCATGGCAGTATCGTTGTTGTTGTTGTTGTTGTTGTTGTCAGATTCATGGCACATGACGGTGGTACCATCACACAGGCTTTCTGATGTGTCTGCCGCACGGTTTGAATCCTCATCGTTTTGCGCTGCATCGTCTGCAAAAGAGAGATTTACAGACAGTGGTACAGAGGATGCCAGTACAAGTAACAAAAGTAAGACATGAAAGTGTGATTTCATCACATGAGATACGGCATGCTGGCTTTTAAACTAGATGTTGCGCCGTGCAGTCTTTCTTACTTTGATCGGCGTATTATCCGTATTAGACGCTATGCGTAAACAACATGCAAGCGCTCTGTCTTTCGCATTGAGCATACATCGACTAGTCGAATTTCCTCAAAAGACGGTTTCGGTATCATTGCTTCACTTGCGCCCAGTCTGGCCTGCGTCTTGAGGCCACGAAAAAGTATATTTCTGCGGGCATTAGCATCGCGATCTGCCAGCGTGTCACATGTGTTGCAGTACATCTTGCAGTCAGGCTGTGGTGCAAGTCTGTTGTTGCATACGGTGCATAGTGAGCTTGTGCCATGTGCATGCACAAAGATCACCTAGAGTCCCTCCCATCCTGCCTTGTACTCTATGAACTTTCGCAGTCGGTAAAACGGCCACGCATTCATTCTGCCCCGAAATCTGGATCCTTGGCCGTTTCCCTTTCTGTATATCTTTCGTATTCCAAACTCTGTTTCCCAATTATTCCTAGCACAGACACTCATCTGTATGATCCTACCTATGTCATTACTTTCCCTCCTGTCTTGCCGTCTTCGGAGGCAGTTTTTCTGGCAGGTACACTGTCTTTGGCGCACCATATCCGCTCTCAATTGCCGTATCAATCATGTGATTGTACAGACACGCCTTTCCGTAAATCTCCGTCTTGACATTCTCCCATTTTTGTGCACTCGTGCACTTGCCAAATATCCGTTTGAATGTGGAGAAAGCGATCTCGACGGACCATCTGTCATCGTATCCTGACTCCTTCCGCCATGTCTTTTGGCGTTCCTTCTTTTGCTGACGCGTAAGATCTGCAAACTCATGTTCTGTCTTTTTATCTATATGATCAAAACTGCCAAGCTGCATGAATCCTGCCTTCTTGCAGGGCACGCATCCACCTGCGTTGCCGGAAAAATTAATGCCGGTTGGAATCTGCGGGCAGATTCCGTTCTCATTGCAGTATCCTCGAATCTTTCTGGTATCGTACGCGCCGTCAGCTGCAATCCTGGCATCTGCAGGCGTACTCATGTTTGATGATTTTTCTGCATTTGCAAAAGCCTGCTCCACCAGTCCCTCAAACTGCGGAGTGTCCCCGCACTTGTCGTCAGTTATTACCACGGCGTAGATCTTCTTGGTCTTGGTATCCACGCCGACATGCAGTTTTATGAATCCACGTCTTGTGCCCCATTTTTCCGTCATCCAGTCTCCACGATTTGTGGGCTTGAGCACGGTGGAATCAAAGACAAACTAACCGAAAACCGATATGATGAACGTGTGGCAGAAGTTAGATAGAATTTGCCTCCAATTACACACCACGGATGTTTCAACGCGGGTGCTTCCAACCCTTCAAGTGCCTGCCAGACTCTATGGACAGAAGAATCTACCCTAGCCCGGCACCCCGAACACTGTATAGTAAAATCCGGAACCGAAGATATATCCGTCATGAAGCTGCAGATAGCTTCTCTTGTGTTCTTGTTCGCCTGTACGAGGATTTTGGAAGATGTAGTCCGTCCATGCAATTCCGTCGTTTTGTAGATCCTCCAGTATGTCTGCCGTTAGTCTCTCTGTCCTGTCAGACAATATCACAGAACTTGAGCCGATCAGGCGCGGAAATGCACCATGTGCTACGATCTGCCCGGTGGCAGGGTCTAGGACAAACGGATAGTGTGGCTCAGAGGATCTCATAGAATCAACATGATTAAAGGCCCTTTCCTTATTTTGGTCATAAAGATCGACAACCTCCTTGACTATGAATTTGGCTTTGTCCTCTGCATAATAGTAGTATCCTGCTCCAAAGATATAGCCGTCGTGTCGAACTGACCAGACACGTTTTTGATCCGTCAAACCGGTCATCGGGTTCTTGTTTTGTATGTATAGCCAAAAGGTATCGCCCTGCTCTAGATCAGACAGCCCCTGGCGCGAATTAGTTACCCTGTTTCCAACAGTTTCTTCTGGAAACGCACCGTGGGCCACTACCTCGGCAGATTTGATGTTCACAACAGACACATAGTACGGATATGGAGTTTGGGCCAGATTGCTGATATAGCTAAATGCCTTTTCCTTCTTGAGATCGTACAAAAAGATGGCCTTTGCAACTTCATGTTTGACACGGAGTTCTACTGAGTAGTAGTAGCCTGCGCCAAATACGTATCCATCATGAAGGACAAGCCACGAACGTTTAACCTGATCTGTATCAAGATTAATATCCAAAAACAAGTACTCGATCCAGATGCCGTCTCCATCTTCTGCATTTTCCAGCTTGGCTATTGCATCATTAGATGTCGTGTCTGTTTGATTGCTGAATATTAACGAGGTCGCTCCAATCCGTTCCTGAAGCGCACCATGGGCTACAACCACTTGTTTATAAAAGTTGACTATGAACGGATATTCGTCAATAGTATAGTTCAGTAAATTTATGCGGTTAATAGTGCCCTCTTTATCTAGATCATACTCACGTATAATATCTCTAACTACATTCTGGACAACGGCATCGTCCTCTGGAGATACAGGTGTGCCCTCATACGTATCAAGGACCTCAAGTATGTCGGCACGATCTTCATCAGATAGTTCTGACGCGAGATTAAAGAATACACCCAATGCCTGATCAACTGACTGGTTGGATATGGCAAAGGATACAGAGAGGAACAAAAGTACTACAGAGACTGAGATGATTGCTATGTTGCTATACATAATGCGCTACCCCATCATCCCTTTTTCCCGTCCCGTTTGACCCCACTTTGCCGCTTTCTGCCATGAGCATAGTAATTTGATTAAAGATCCGGACAGTTTTTTCGACTACCAGTAATAATTTTTTGGAAAATTTGTCCGGATCTTTAGTCCGAATACTAAGCATGCTCAATTTACAATACCACACCATTTTGTCATTTATAATACAATCTGGATTTTAATATATAACGTTTATACATAATGGGATACGGTGTGGTATATGAAAAATAGGTCCCACTCCCACCTTATTTGACATGATATTCCTCCCTATTTGCTTGTCAACTACGGTTTCTCCTCTAGGCGGCATTTTACGTATGAACGCATGGGCCGGAGTCTAGTTCTCCCCGTCTACACCAAGAGACATGTGCGGTCTCCTGTGGTTGTACCATTCCATAAACAGATCCACGGGATCACTCTTGCGCATCATGATTGCCTCAAACTCTGGCAGCTTGCGTTGAATCTTGCCGTGTAGCCTCTCCAGCTTGCCGT
>JAKZUU010000064.1:0-10573 GCA_047516405.1 Candidatus Nitrosopumilus sp.
CGGCATATAGGAAGTCGAAGAATATGGGTAATGAAAAAGTTAGACGAATCCAATGTAAAATGGATCATATTGCAAAAGCAAAAGGGGGAAACCACTTTCAAGATTGCAGAGACTATGAATGTCTCCACACGCTGGGTCAAAAAGCTCTGAGCCAGATACAGATACACAGATCCAGACAAGATCGTCTATCCTGCCCCCATGGAAAGGCCGGAGGACAACATTCCAGTACGCAGGGAGTATTCTGCTGTGCCAGCTGCCAGAACAGAAGATCACCCCGGCGCCGTGCACCTGCACGGAATCATTAGGGATAGTACCGGAATAAATATTCCTTACAATAAGATACATCCGATATTGAGAGACGAGAACCTTGCATCAGAGCATCCAAAGAAGAGCAAGAGGCGTAAATGGACACACTTTGAGCGTTACCTATTCGAACTCCATGTGGCACGCAGATCACAAGCTGCTCGATGACGGTAGATGGTTCCTGTGCTATGAGGACGAGGCATCATAGTTTGTCACCGGGTACGGCATGTTTGAGTACGCCACTACCGAAAACGCGCTGGCCGTGCTTGAGGAGGCCATAAAAAACCACGGCAAGCCTGCATCCACAATGACTGACCGCGGATCCCAGTTCTACGCCAATGCCTCAGAGTCAAAGAAGAAGGAGTGGGCATCAGTCTTTGAGAAAAGGCTGGTCGAGCTTGGAATAAAACAGATCCTGGTAGGCATCAGACATCCACAGACCAACGACAAGCTGAAGAGGCGGCACGGTGAGATTCAGCGCAAGCTGCCAGAATTTGAGGCAATCATGATGCGCAAAAGTGATCCCGCAGATCTGTTTATGGAATGGTACAACCACAGGAGACTGCATATGTCTCTTGGTGTAGACTGGGAGAACGAGACTCAGGCCCATGCGTTCATACGTAAGATGCCGCCTAGAGGAGAAACCGTAGTTGACAAGCAAACAGGGGAGGAATACCATGTCAAATAAGTGGTAGAACTACTTTTCATATACTACATGCAGAATAGTTCTTCATGCTACTTTTAAGCTTAGGCGGAACTAATTTCTGTACAATAAGAGACATTTTTATTGTATAAATATAAATACTTTATAATTTAAGTCGAAACATTGCTTCTTAATCGTGATACTAGTTTTCGCTCTATAGTCCAAAAAGTAGTACGCCTCAATCATACGCCGTGGGAGAAACCTGTCATGACTGACTTGGGGCGCAGAGTGGAAATAAAGATACGCCGATTGCTACATCATACAGAACTGCGGAGGCATATGGGGAAAAAACGTACCCGCGTTACGAAAAAGTTAAACGAATCAAAAGTAAACTGGATAATCCAGAAGAAGAGGGAAGGCAATATGACCAACGCACAGATCGCCGAATCCATGAACGTGTCTGTGATCTGGGTCAAGAAGCTGTGGTCCCGATACAAAAACTGCACAGGCACCATTACCTATCCGCTCAAGATGGGTAGGCCGGAGAACGGCCTGCCTGGCCGCAGGGAACACTCTGCCGTATTGTCTGCACGTGGCAAGCATCAAAGAGGAGCAGTATGGGTAGAGAAAAGCATAGAACAAGATACAGGAATACATATCCCACACAATACCATACATGATATAATAAAAGAAAACGATCTGGTAGAGAAGAATCCTAAGAAACGTTAGAGGCGTAAGCAGATCCGCTATAAGCGCACGTACTCGCACTCGATGTATCATGCCGACTACAAGCAGCTGCGTGATAGCAGGTGGCTCTTGTGTTACGAGGACGATGCATCACGCTTTGTTACCGGATACGGCGTCTTTGATCATACCGCTGCGAAAAACGCCCTTGTAGTACTGGAGCAGGCCATAGAGGATCATGGAAAGCCGGCATCCATACTGACTGATCGCAGCTCCCAGTTCTATGCCACAGAGTCCGAGGCAAAAAAGAAGGACATGTCCGAGTTTGATAAACGGTTTTGCAGTTGGACATACGCTATATACTTGCACGGGTAAGGCATCTGCAGACCAACGGCAAGCTGGAACGGCTGCACGGGGAGATCGAGTGTTACATGCACAAGTTTGAAGAAGAGTCCACATCAGAAGTTGAAAATGTACCCCTATCGCACGCACTGCAAATAGTATTCTAATTCCTTGTCTGTTGATTTTATGATCCTCTTGGCCAATACAATGAGCAACACCAGAAATACATTGGTTGTCATATTTTTTTTGGCATGCCGCCCAAACTTGATCCTTAATACCTTGTTTATTTTTCGCACTGCCGTATACCACAGGTTGCACACGGTCATAGAGAGAAAGAACATAAAGATTCTGATCGCATGATTCCGGCTGCCAGTGTGGGCACGTATCTGCTCAACTGATTTGAAGTTGTTCTCTATGCGCCAGCGCTTTTTGCATTCTTCAGGAACATCTTTCATGGTGCGTTTTATGTACCAGCGTTCCACATTTGTGGCATACGTCAGATATTCCCATCTTCTCTTACCCTTCTTTTTCTTAAGACGCTTTTTTATCACCGGCCAAAACCTGAATGTTGTTCCGTCGTTGGATCTCATCTCGTATCTTGATATTGCTTTTCTTTTGCCACTGCGAAACTCTGAGACTGCCTTTTTGATTCCCGGCGTCTTGCTTACTGCCATCAGGAATTTCTCGCCACATTCGTCCAGAAAACGCATCACATCTACACTGCTAAACTCGCAGTCCATGAGAAGTAGTGGCTTTTTCAGCCCTAGTTTCTTCGATTCTGAGAGCAATTTACGCACGAATTCGATCTTGGACATGTCCTCTATGACGCGTACGACAGATATCGTAGGCAACTGCTTTTCGGTAACTACCTGCATTGTGGCGTACGTCTCAAACCTGGATGTTCCGCCCTTGGGCTTGCCACTGACTACAAGGCTGTCATTGTGTCTATCTGTACCTGTAAACGGGATCAGATGTTTGTCTATGGCTGACATGTGACCTGTCTTCTTCTCAAGACCTGATTCATCCTTGATCGTACTCTCTAACATGCGTCTGCACAGGGCCACCCATCTTGTCGGGATCTATTGCACTTATCACCCCCAATAACCACTGGGATGTTGGGATACTGACGTTCTTATCATCTCTGAACATGATGGACAGCTCTGTCACAGCCCTGTTGGCAGTAGCCCCGTTCTTGCACATGTATAGCAGAACCAGAACGACATCCTCAAGACCGTACACGGCGTTATGCTCTGTTGAGAAAGGCAACTTTGCACGCTTTAACGTGTCATACAAGACCTTGAATTCCTTTTTTGTGACGTCGTCTTGAAATTCCATTCATTTTTCTGGTTTGAGATGTTAACTGGTTAAGTTTTGAACATTTAGCGTCGTATATCAAAAAATAATGCCAATTAGATTATGAAATTATGGGCAAAAAATCCATTTACGGAACACATTTTCAACTTCTGACATGGTACATTTTATCTAATATTGTTACCGCTGTCAGTTGAATCATCTGATTAAAACATTCAAGTGGAATCAATTTTCTACCATGTCAAACAGCGGTAACATGATTTGTTGCTTCATCAGTTGCATAACAGTTAAGATGATGTCGTAAAAATATACTTGTATGGACAGAGTAGAGCTGCGATTTAGGATTTTATTTGAACATTATCAGGAATTCCATTCCAAGGATCCTCAGAAATATGATGTTAGGGCAAAAATTCAAAAAATCGCCATGCCAGATCATGAAAAACGAGCAGCACAAATTTGGCTCATTGACGAAGACTACGTCCAAGGTTCAAACAATTCCTACACCTGGTCAGCTGTGCCGCTTCCACTTTTTGGTAGGATCAACAGTAGGGGGGTAAACTATGTTGAATACGTTATGAATATAGCGTTTACAGAAATTGCAGACAATGTTTCAGGCATAAAAGAACTTTCTAAGACAGAAAGAATAGAAAAATTTGCTAAGGAATGCCTAAAAAAAGAAATCGCAGGACAGATCTGCAAAGCAACTCTCAATGCTATTACATCTTACATGACATCTGGTAGTCCAAATTAGTAAATTGTAAATCTAAAACATTACTTTTCAACAGTTAATATGTTTACTTTTAAAAAATAGTGTCTTGAAAAGACTAAATCCAATACACCGTATCACGACATATCAAAGTAATAAACCATCCAGAAAACAAACCGTTAATCAAAAAACCATTAAGGACTGTCATGTCACAGAACGTGCGGCATAAAATGCCTGTCGTCATCTAAATCGTAAAAAAAGAAATGAGGGGCTATTTGTCCTGATAGCCGTCGTACTCATCATTGTTCGGATTACATTGGTCTGAGTGATTGTCATTATCTGACTGTCCATCTATCATGTTCAAGATTATTAAAAAAACAATTTAAACTGTTCGGTGCATATTTTCCCGTGTTTTTCCAGCAGTTCCTGGCGCCTCACATATGCTACAAGCAAGCACAAAAAATACTCAAAAATTCATTGAAATGGTATTTTAACAAGGATTTGTTCTAATTATACTTATAACAACATCATGAATTCTGTTTTAACATGCCAGTCCAAACAAAAAATATAACTATCCCTGTTTTAGTATCATTCATGCTGCTTTGGCCAGTTAACGTGCTTGCTGAGGAGACGGCAAACATACCAAACAAGGTTGGCAGTCAGATTGGTTCCGAGGTACGGAGCGATGCCGTAAATGCGATATTTGAGAGTCTTGAAGAGATGAACTGTAAAGACGATCCAGAGTCATGGAGCTGCAAGCAGACAAAACGAAACACCGCAATTACCACAGCGGGGTTGTTAATTATAGGTGTACTTAGTGTAGGCGGTATAATTTATGGCATATACAAATATTTTTCATAACGATCTTTATTTTTTTTCACAACATATATGTCTGGATCCTATGAATATACCGGGTCTGCAAACCTGAACTGTCAGTTTTTACAAAGACAGACATAACAACGCAGGCAATTTCTGTTGGCAAGACGATCAGACATTTTTTGGACCGCCGAGATGTTGCAGTCCAGCATGTTTATATGAAACATATATGCATTGATGCCATGGAATCCACATGTGCATCTGTAATGTTATCGGCAGAATCTGCATGTAACGGATATCTTTTATCAGTTCTAGGGCGTATACAACAGTCATAAAATTTAGCAGCCCTATGGTGTAGCGGCAATCATGGCGGGCCTTGAACCCGCAGACACAGGTTCGACTCCTGTTAGGGCTATTGTACAAAAAACAGCCCCGTAGTGTAGTGGTCAAGCACGGTGGCCTCTGAAGCCGTAGACACAGGTTCGAATCCTGTCGGGGCTATAGCAATGCGCATAAGTTTCTGTACAGCCAATTTCTGGGCATCGGTGATCTGATCAACCCACTCCTGATGGACATCCCTGTCCCAAGACCACCTGTCCTGAAAAGACGCACCGGATGCCAGAGAGTCAGGCGTGGCATGGAAATCACGACCCTTGTTAAATGGTGGGTCTGTTGCGACTAAATCAACAGTATCAGAGTTCATGGCACAAAGAAAATCTAGGTTATCTCCATGAAATAGTGTACGGTTCTTCCAATTTGTTTGCGAATTTCCCCCACCTCGTGATTGGGGTAGATCTGCCCTTGGATCTCATGTCAGTCCGCCATAATCCTGCTGTTCTTGATCCTGAACGTGATTGTCTCAGGGTCGCCAAGCATTTCAAGTATGGGCTTTGGTATCCTGCATGATTTTGTGTGACCGTTGGAGCTGACCAAAGAGAAGATCGGCCAGAATCCAGCACATTTTGTGACTGACGGATTGCCAGATTACATGAAGTCAAGCAAGAAAGTGCTTGGTAAGAAAACCAATCATATCAGACACATTCACATTGCAGGCAAAAGAGACCGTGATAACAACAACAAGATGGAACGCCTCAACGGCGAGATTAGAGACCGTGAAAAAGTGTTCAGAGGTCTAAAGAAATTCGATACACCGCTGATTGACGGCATGAAAGCGTATTACAACTATACCAAAAAACACGGCTCTTTAAAGGGCAGGACACCTGCAGAAGAGGCATTGATTGAGGTTGACGGCAAGAACAAATGGATCACTTTGATTCAAAACGCCTCACTCCACAAGGAAAATTCTGTGTAATGTCAGCACCAGTTAACCCGACAGAACCTAAATGAGAGATATCGAAACATGCTGCTGTGTCTAAACAGAAACATCGTATGTCTGGTGCATTCAGGGGGTTCGGATACAGGCAGGTTCATCTGCCTCATGTCCTGCCTGCTTATTCCGGCAATCAACACGCCGTTAGGCTTTAGCATCTTGGCAATGCTTTGCAGTATTCTGGATTTGGACTTGTATGAAACGCGGCGTATGACGTTCAGGCAGAGTACTACATCAAACTCGTTTTCAAACTCCATGGACTCTATATCCGAGCAGAGAAAATTTATGCCGCAGGGGTCTTTGTTTGCCATGTCTACCCGCCCTTCATCCTGATCTACACCTACAAACGAGACCTCACATCCTTTCTTTTCCAGTAGTGTCTTGCAGTCCCTGGCAGCCTTGCCCTCCGAACAGCCGGCATCAAGTATGCGCGCACTTGTCTTGCCTGCAATGTGCCCTGAAATCAGCGTATTTACGCCCATGCACGTATCTGTGGCTGTGAGTTATTCCGCATCTCCATACGTCTGGCCTGAATATGTTCAACCTCATGTCTTGGTTCGGCACAACTAGGATAAATACCGCAGGTTATGACAGTATGCGTCCGCTGCACGATAGATAGCGGGGACCAGGTTGACTCAGTATGCGATCTAAAAAGAGAGAGAGAGATGCAGGGCAGAAACGTCGATGGCTTTACGGGCAGTCAACGGCTGTGGATCTTTCACAGCCAGTTGCAAGATGCCGATTGCAGACTGATGACCTGACAGCGCAGATAATTCTGAGGATTGAGATGGGCCTCATCTTAGCATCATGTCATGAATCATCCTGCAGGTAGCCTCAGTTTCCCATGAGATTTTTAAACTGCCTGTAGTTTAGGAGCGCGTCGAACGCACCCTGAGATATCTTGAGATCAACGAACGTCTTAAAATTGGAGTCTGTATCGGCGAGCCTCTTTAGCAATTCCAGACACTCACCTACTCTTCCCATCTCTGCTAAAATTAAGGCCTTTAGGTACTTTGCAGAGGGATCAGAGGTATCTACATCTACCAATTTATCTGCGTGAGCCAGCGCCTCACCTGTTCTGTTCATGCACATAAGGGTGACTACCAGACCTTCCAGCGCAACAGGGTGGTCAGGGTCAAGTTCCAAGGCACTGTAAAAGTATGGCAGGGCCTCTGCCGGTTTGCCAGAATTCGATATTGTAGATGCCAGATTAATTTTTGATTCAAGATGGTCAGGGTTTATCTCAAGTGCCTTTCTGTAAGATGCTATGGACTCTTCGTATCTGCCTAGATCTGATAGCGACAAGCCTTTGTTCCAGTAGCCCTCAGGGTCGTCTGGATCGATTCCAATCCCCATATCAAAGTATTCTATGGCCTTTTCTTCGTTTCCCATGTTGCTATATGCTGCTCCCAAGAACCTATATGCATCAGAATTGCTCGGATCATCGAAAATTTCCTTCTCATAAAATTTTGCAGCCTTGCCGTATTCATACATCTTATCGTAGATTCGGCCCATGCGAACGTTCGCTTTCAAACCGCTTGGCATCCCGCCCTGCCTTATCCTCTCTAAACAGATACGGGCACTTGAGTACTGTCCCAACTTTACAAATGCCTCTCCCATGTATAGATTTCCTACGGGATCCTCAGGGTTGTGCTTTATGCATCTGTTCCAATGTTTTATGGCCAATTGGGGATCATCTAATCCATACTGCGTGATCATCGCAATGTGAGATACAACGTCAAATTCGTCCCAGTTCAGAGTACGCAGTCTGTCAAACATGTCTATAGCGTCATCGTACATACCGTGGCGCTCTAACCGCAAAGCGCTCCGGTGTACAAGTGATGCATCTTTGGCCTCTTCACACTTGGCAGACTGTTCCAAAATTTGTTCTTCGGCCGCTTGCAGCTCGGCCATGCTGTTGTAGTTGTATCTTAATTTACGTGCATCACCACCGCTGCGGTCAATGGGATAGCGGTATTGTGCATGTAAAAAATTCTTTGATGCCATAAAGGACTTCCATATGGGTGACCAGCCACCTGCATGTTGGCTCGCCGTATGTTTTGCAGCGGACATCTTTTCTCTCTTTTCCCATCCTCTGATCAGCTCGCCTGCTACCTGCCTGTTCTGGGGATATCTGTCAAAGGCCATCCATCTGCCCAACAGGTTGTTGGCATCATCACTTTTATTCTCTTTGAGCATCGCTTTGATCACTTCTTCTTCTTCATCTAGCTCTGATAACATTACAGCCAAGTTACATGCATTCATAGCTGTGTGTACCTTGAACCATTGCCGTATGATCTCTGGCATCGCATCGTCCATGGCCGTATCAACTGACAATCGTACTGATTTAAGAGGTAGAACCAGGCGCCCTCCATTTGCATCTATCATGAGTTGTGCAACCAGCATGGCAGTTCTCTTGTTACCGTCACTTAGTACGTGTGCCTTTGTAATTGTCTCCATCAATATGGCAGCTTTTTGATAGTTCCGGATACTGTTCGCTGCCATAAACTATCATTTTGGGTTTTTCCAGCGCAAACTCAAGCTGATCCCTGTTTGTAATCACTAACTTTGTGTTCTGAGCTTTGCCAATATCGCGTATGATGGCCTCAACATGATGCAAGGTTGGATAGTGCATGTTAGATTTCTGCTAGCCTGTCGTATACTTTAAAGTCTCGGACAAGTGCTTGGTGTATGATTCTTTTAACGTCCTTATCAGTCACATCCTGTATTGGCTCAAATGTATTTCTTGGCCTCTTTTGAGTCATGGTACTTGTTGTTCCTGATCGTGTAAATGTGTTATGCTCTTGGATTGTTTGTTGCATGGAAATCAACTCCACAAGAGATCCATGTCAGGGCAGTTATCGCTGTCATTGCACGTCTGCCACACTCTCTCTAGTACGCATGTCAAAAGTTGAAAATGTACCCCCTAGGCAAATTTTTTGCACATAATTTTACAAGCTGACGCACATAACTACATGTGAAGAAATTAGCAAGGAAATCAGGTAGAGGAATGCACGCTGCTACCTTTCCTCTTCTTCCTGACTATCCAGTTTACCTTTGATTCGTCCAGCTTTTTCATGACGCAGATACGGTGTTGTCACACATGCCTCCACCGTTCTGCACGACGCAGAGCCATCTGCGTACCTTCATTCCCACTCTGCGCCCCAAGTAGTCATGACATATTCCTCCCGCGGTATATGATGTCGATGTACTATTTTTCAGACTATAGAGCAGGGGTTCGGAGCAACAAGATTTAAAAATACACTCTTGTAGCAGTCATCAATGACTCTGAGGGTGTGCATGATTATCATAACCGTAGGTATTTTGGTCTTGTACGGGGCAGGTCCGGTGACAGACTCGTTTGCAGTCGATGATCCCAAGCAAATCACACTGCACGACATGGGGATACTGCAGCTGGCCGCGCATGACCTGTTTGATGTAAAAAGAGGGGACAACATGACCCCCGAGTCCGCAGTTGATTTGGAGAACGGGAGGTTGGATCTGACTACCCTGTTTGTCAACACGACAGATGGAAGCAGTTTTAGTGACAAGATAGTTGCAAAAGGCGGGGAGGTCAGAAATCGTGAGAACGTCATACTGTTTACGGTATCTGCCGCACTCGGGGAGAGATACCTAGAATTCAGGGAAAAGGACAGTGAGGAGACTGCCAGGAAAAAAACCCTCGTGATATATCACGAGTTGTTTGCAACAGCATACCAAAACACCTTTGATGAGCCGATTCCGGCAAAGGGCAGAGGTCAGGCCACGCCTGACGGAAACATCGCCTTTAGAACAGTTCATGATTTCCTGCCGGGCCAGATTACACTTAACGGTACGAGCACAGATCTGCTCGGCATACCGCCGAGCATCAGACTCTCTGATTCGGATCTGATGCAGCTGACCTCTCCACTTGACGGGATGCTGGATGCGGAGTTTCTTAACATTACGATAAACCATCCCGGCGGTCCTGCGATTACCGTGAATCTGCTTGAGGTCGACAGGACGTTTGGCGATCAGTTTAGCACAAAGTTCAGTTTCGATGAGATGCTTGAGGAGCTTCGGGACGGGAAATATGATACAGACGACAAAGCCCTGCAGGAGATCAGAAAGCTTATCAGCACGGCGTATCCTGAGGCGTACGAGACATCTTCCCGCAAATCAGGCACGCCTGCCCCTGCAGTTGAGATGACCTCACTTGTCCGCTCAGGCCTGGCTGCCATTCCGCAGCAGGTTCTTGAGATGTATGAGTCACACGACCTGAATTCTATGGTGCATGTCATTACAACACCTGTCATTACAGCGCACCAGTTTGACTTTCCACTTGCCATAAACGGCAAAAGCTATATGCTTGTAGATAACACCAGCACCCTGCAGCCGCAGCAGGTTGTGACAGGTGATACTGCAGACATTGTCTTTACCGTGTACAGCCCCGTGGACA
>JAKZUU010000065.1:0-3467 GCA_047516405.1 Candidatus Nitrosopumilus sp.
TGTATCGGGCAGGAAATCATTGCCTGTTGGCAGGGTACCGGATTTGCTCCATCCGCGTCCGTTTGAGATCCTCATGTGTATTTGTTATAGGAGGATCGATCAAAACCTTTCGGTTTGGACTGGCGTGACATCGTAGACGGCCAAAGTGAGCGGATCTTAATGGCCGGTACTATGCATCAAGGACTATTTTGATTTCTTCATCAGAGGGTCCATTACTCTTTGGTCGGCCTGCAGGACGTTGGAGATGAACTGTTTTTGTCCTGATGTATTCTGCTTGCAATCGCTGAACGTGTCGTTGTGTCACGTTGATTTCCTCTGATAACATCTTGGTACTTTTACCCTTCTTCAACTCTCTGATGATGTGTCGAATAGATCTGTTTGTTAGCTTTGGTTTCATTGGTTTTTTTGATCTATGCATCTTAAAGTAATCTTCAGACGTATGCTTAGCTTTAGCTAAGCGACATGATTCTCGGATAATAGACCTGACAACCTGGCAGAACCTTTTTTTAACCAACTTTGGATCTCATCTCCGGGTTTATCTTAAATGTGTGTGCTGGGAGTAACCCTCCTTCTGTTTTCACGATATTTCGCTTTGCAGCCTACCTGAACCTGGTACAGGATCGTACGGTTCTGTTTGGCTTTGCTCCATGTGGGTCGTCTGTTTCATTCCTTTTATGGAAACCTCAGGTTTTGCCATCACTGTACGCCATATTGGATTCTTTTCTGTTCCGTTGCCAGCCATCTCTGACTATCTATCTCCAGATCACATCTCCTGTATGGAGGGAGGAGTTTCCTCTGCCGTAGCAGCGTTTCGTGCTCCAGCTCACACGTCTATCGTCTCTTCTGACTCTATTAGATTCTTGTGTCAGGTTTTGTACCTGTTATGAATAAAGTTCCGTGCTCTCTCTTCCATCTTCGTCTATTTTGCAGATCTTTTACATGTCTTGTCCTTACTGCAAACCCTGCCTTCTTGAAACGATCCCTCCATTCCCTCTTTGAGTAAAGATGCATCTGTATCTTCATCTTCCCTGCCCAGCCGCCGGTTGCCTTGTTTTCAGCATAAAAGTCAGTACCGCAGAAAAATTGTCCCCCTGGTTTCAGTAACTTGTATATCTTTGCCAGTGCAACATCTACGGAATCTGCATAGTACAGCGACTCCATTGAAAAGATGTAATCAAACCGCCGTCTGAAACTCAACGATTCGATGTCTGTGTGAATAAAATCCTCCTTCCTGTCTCTTGACATTTTTTTGGACCGCCTTATCATGTTTTTGCTTTTGTCAATTCCTACGGCTCTGTTACAGTTTTTCTTTTTTGCAATCTTCTGCACTACCCATCCATTCCCACACCCCACATCCAGAAATGTAAACGGCTTGTCAAACGGCACTGTATTTAAAAACTTTGAAACATTCTTTCCGTGTTCTCTCTGCATCAGTTCTGCTCTTCCATTTTTGGCCCATACATCAAAAGTTCTTTGAGTCTTATCCACATCTTTTGATTTTCCTGTTTCTATTATAATCTTGAGATTGTCTTGCACAAAAAGTTGCCTGCCCTTCTGTCCAATGGAACAAAACGACTGGGAAACTGCGCCGGTCTCTCACTTGGCAGATGTCAGGCATGTGTGTGTCAACTCAAGATGCTAAGCTATAGCGACATATGGAAAGTCAAATGACACATGTAATAAAAAAATTAGACGAGTTCAAGACAAAACAGGTCATACTGCAAAAGCAGGGGGGGGGGGTGGAGGGATCTATATTCAAGATTGTCAAGACCATGAATGCCTCCATACGTTGGGCCAAAAAACTCTGGGCCAGAGACGGGTACAGATGCAGACAAGATTATCCTGTCCTGACGGGAAGGACAGATGGCGGCCACTTTCTCTGGATGCGGCGGGCACTGCAGCACTGACTGCTAAAAGAGGATCATCTCGGCGCCGCGCGCCGCATGTGGCAATCAGGCACAGTATTGGAACAAGCATTCCTTGATAAAATACATCAGATGCTAAGAGGCAAGAACCCTGCATCAGGGCCTTGGCATAAACGGAGGGAACGCTCCTCCTCTTTCTGCCCGACAGTTCACATGCAAAATGCATCCTAGAGGAGAGACAGTATCGATGATCAGAGATACAAGCAGTATCATGCCACATCAGAAGTTGAAAATGTACCCCTATCGCACACACTGCAGATAATATTCTGATTCCTTGTCTGCTGATTTTATGATCCTCTTGGCCAATACAATGAGCAGCACTAGGAACACATTAGCTGTCATATTTTTTTTGGCATGCCGTCCAAGTTTGATCTCTATTACCTCGTTCATTTTTCGCACTGCCGTATACCACAGGTTGCACACGATCATAGAGAGAAAGAACATAAAGACTCTGATCGAATGATTTCGGCTGCCGGTGCGGGCACGCATCTGCTCGACTGATTTGAAGTTGTTCTCGATGCGCCAGCGCTTTTTGTATTCTTCAGGAATGTCTTTCATGGTGCGTTTTATGTACCACCGTTCTACATTTGTGGCATACGTCAGATATTCCCATCTTCTCTTGTCCTTCTTTTCCTTGAGACGTTTTTTATCACCAGCCAAAACCTGAATGTTGTTCCGTCACCGGATCTCATCTCGTATCTTGA
This sequence comes from Candidatus Nitrosopumilus sp., assembly GCA_047516405.1. Classification (GTDB taxonomy): domain Archaea; phylum Thermoproteota; class Nitrososphaeria; order Nitrososphaerales; family Nitrosopumilaceae; genus Nitrosopumilus. The sequence goes on from JAKZUU010000065.1 coordinate 2,630, forward strand.
TATTGCGCCTCTTTTGCCGCAGCGAAACTCCAAGACGGCCTTTTTTATTCCCGGCGTCTTGCTGACTGTCATCAGGAATTTCTCGCCGTGTTCGTTCAGAAAACGCATCACATCCACATTGCTAAACTCGCGGTCCATGAGAATTATTGACTTTTTTAATCCTGTCTTCCTTGATTCTGAGAGCAGTTTACGCACGAATTCGATCTTTGAGACGTCCTTTGTGACGCGTACGACCGCTATCGTGGGCAGCTGCTCTTCAGTAACTATCTGCATTGTGGCGTACGTCTCAAACCAGGATGTTCCTCCCTTGGGCCTGCCGCTGATTACAAGGCGGTCATTGTGCCTGTCGGCGCCCGTGAACGGGATCAGGTGTTTGTCTATGGCCAGTATGTGACCTGTCTTCTTCTCAAGACCTAATCCGTTCTTGACCGTATTATTTAACATGTGTCTGCACAGGGTGTCCATCCTGTCTGAATCTATTGCACTTATCATCCCTAAGAGCCACTGAGCTGTCGGGATGCTGATGTTCTTGTCATCTTTGAGCATGACTGACAGATCTGCCACGGCCTTGTTGGCAGTCGATCCGGTCTTGCACATGTGTAACAAAACCAGAGCGACATCCTCAAGATCGTACAGGGCGTTATACTTTGTTGAAAATGGTATATTTACATATTCCAACGCGTCATACAAGACCTTGAATTCTTCTTTCGTAACGATGTCCCGGAAACCTTGTTCGTTTTTCTGGTTTGACATGTTAACTGGTTAAGTTTTGAACATTTAGCATCGTATATCAAAAAATAATGTCAATTAGATTATGAGATTATGAGCAAAAAATCCA
>JAKZUU010000066.1:0-3494 GCA_047516405.1 Candidatus Nitrosopumilus sp.
ACAGACAGTTGCAGGAGAGCTGGTCTTTGGCAGCTGCACTATCTCATTTATGGCAAATCCCTTTTTTACATCAATGTCTTTAAAGTTCATAATCAACTCGACTGACTGTTTGAACTTTTTTGGTTTGGTGGCCTGTTTTGCGCCCTTTATCATCTCAACTAGCTGAGCCTCTGTAATCATAATATAAACATCTTTGAGAGCCTACTTAAAATCGTTTAGAGGTATACAGCTAAGCGAAATGTGCCCCAAATCTGATGTCAGGTAGGCGGTTTGGGCTCGCGCACCAGATGTGATTCCATCCGTATCTTAAATGTCAGCATGGTCATGGCACTCTGCCTTTCAGTACCGTCAGAAAGCATTGCCCTGACGATCATCCATTCATTGTACAATGCCGGGGAATAGTAAAAGCACAGCATCCGCGATTCCATGTCGGAAATCCGTGTCTTGGCCCTGCCACTCCTAGATTTTGCAGTACCTCATCCCATCCCCCATCTTTTGGCATAAGCCTAGGTCTTGACTGCAGGATGGTTTGTTGCAAACCCGATGTATCTCTCTTCCGGGGCATCAGGGTCTTTGGCATTTTTTCTGTCAATTATAATCACAGAGTATTCAACAGAGTCCAGATTGTTTTCAATTACGTTCCTTGAGATTTTTTTCTCTTCCCCTGTGCAAACTCTCGCAGTGCGGCCACCACGTTGTTTGTGTTCTTGCACGGCATCAGAAACTTGACATTGTTTTCCTGCAGCCTGCCTATCGCATCAACTGAGAAGAACTTCCGGTCAAGCAGCACCAGATGATCCTGACATCCATCCATGCCTGGTTTTGAGGACAACACCCACGTAATCAGGCACGGATTCGAGCCTTTTCAGGTAGGTTAAGCACAAAGTCAACTTTCCTCGACCATAATAAGCTAAATTCTATTGCATCCAAATCATCTTATTGTCAGATTCAGAGGTCAAAATACTGCGAGACGAACCGGCCAAGATGGTGGCAGATATCAAGGCAGAAACGACCGTCGCCAACGCGTTGATCGTGGTAGTTGTTTTGCACTCACATTCCTGCAAACCATTGCGGTAACTGCTACTGCAATTCGGAGAAGATCCTGAAAACACCCCAAGTTCACAGTCACATGAAAACACCCGTCAATTACCCAGTGCATGAAATGGCATCCATATTCCCAAAAATGGGCAGACATAAAAGCAGCATGGAATTGATAATATCGCCTCAAACGATGAATTTCGTGATCGCATCTATAGCAGTTCGAGTATATTGTAGTTACTATTAATTTCTGCTTACGAAAATTTTCCCTCTACGATGCCTACAGCGGGATATAGTTCATGTGGTTTGACCATACATGCTAGCTCCTCTGCTATCTCTAGGTCGGTTTTTGTATAACCGATGATGCCTGCGTGCGATTTATCATGGCGAATTGGCTTACGCTCGATTAGCAGATTTCTGTTTGCATTGAGTCCAGCAAATTTTGCTTCTTGCACATTGATAATTGCAAACTTTCCGTCAGATTTAATGTCAAATTATTTTGAGTGAAAAACGACTCTAATCTTTACAATGGCACTAGCAAAACTCGGTTCTTTGAAATACTCCAGCCAGTTGACAGATAAATAATCGTCAGTTGAACGTGGCAGGAAAGCCATCCCTGATGGCATTCCCTTTTCAATGGTTCTAGGACTGCAGTATCGTGATACATGATCATCGTCATCCAATGTCTTGCGATTCATGACTGCATCAATTGCTCAATGAATGGTTCAATGGCTCTCATCATATCATTTGGTTGCAACACGCCACTAACACTCCATCGCTGTAATTTTGGATCTTGATGGTGCAGAATAGCAGTAAACCTAACTAGGGTAGATGGCAAGAATAACATACCTAAAACACCTTTATTTTCTAGAGGCCATCTCAAGTAGACAAGACCGTCGTCGCTAACTGTAATTTGCGGATTTGGCATCTGCGAGTTTTCCATTATGAAGAGAGCTGACATTCGTAATGACTCGATCTCCATGGGTTTTTCTTCAGATTCGGCCTCAGTCAATTTCTGCAGATAAACTAAACGGTCGGCAAGAACTTTCGACTTACTGAATCGAAGTACATCGATGATCTTTTCCTTGCTTTCAGCATTACGGATAAACTCGTGCCAGTCGTATAATCTACGGATCGATTCGAATAGCGCCAATCTAAATTGCTCTAAAACGGTATTGTTGGACAAATCATGCCTGTCAAACGACATTGTTTTTTTATCTAGCGGTGTCAACTTGATCCCACTATTCATCATCATGCATGATATCAGTTGTTTATCGATTTGTTGATATTCTGTTATTTCTTGATTTAGGTACGAGATGAATTTTTGCTGGGCATTTGCTTCTGAACGATTTGTATTTGTGTTGAAAAAAGATTGTACAAATTTATCCTTGTACAAATACGATGTGCTTGTTTCGTTCAAATCAGTTTTCTGCGTCAATGAAAGATTAGAAGACATTATTCTTCTCCTTGCAAGAAGGTGGTAAGCATAGTTTTAACATCATTTTGACATGCAGGCCACTCGTTTATCTTCTCACACAACAATTCAGAAGTAAAAGACCCGCTGTAATGAGTGTTGCAATCTATAACTATCTCACTATTTTCGTCAGGCGATGTATGCCGGTAAGTGAAATTCAGATTCAGTGTTTTCTCTTTCTTATCTATAATAAACTTAGGCATCATGTAAATCTTGCTAGCCCATGGGTATGATTTAAGGAAGCGTTCTGTAAGCCATCTTTTGGAATCATCACGAGTCATGGATACTAAACAGTTCAGCCCTAAACTGCGATAGGGAATATGAGGAAGTTTATTGACATACTTGACTGCTACACTGTGAATGTCACTGCTGTTGTGTTCTAGAAACTGTTCATTGCGTTCCTCTAAGATGGTTAGTCTACTAGGATCCACGATCACCTGAATGCCATTGGCATACCTTAGAACTGACAGTCCTGGAGTGGTGATAGTTTCTACAATTTTCCAAGACTTAGGTATGATATTATTGGATACCACAAAGTCGGGATTAATAATAGATGGATTATGATACTCTCCCAGTATAACTACACTGAGTGAGCGAAGTGTGAACATATTTTCGTCGGTCATATCACTTTGATATTTTCCAGTGTTCATCGTTTTCTGCTAGATTCCATTTGCATATCTGTCCAATCATATTGTTGCTTTCTATTTCTGGTATGCAGAGCGTAATAATATTTAAACACTTAGCAATTCTTTGCATTTGCAAAATATGGTCAGTATGATATGGAACCTAGCTCATCATAGTGCAAAACACCGTCTCCAATATTAATATTTAATTCTCTATCCAGTAGATGAAAATGTTAGTTTTTTAGCGGTTTGACGGCGCGCAGATTCAATGAAATTAGTCAGAGTAACGATAATTCTAGGCATTGGTGATTAAAAGCGGCGCGTGCAAGTATTCATTATTCACATGAAAAACAAGCAGA
>JAKZUU010000067.1:0-22021 GCA_047516405.1 Candidatus Nitrosopumilus sp.
AACACACCAAACCCAAATGTAAATAAACCCCATACCAGTCAACAAAATTATGGCAACTTCTAAAAAACAAACAAAACAAGATCTTGAAAGTAAGATTGCCGAATTAGAAGCAAAAATAGATAAACTTAGCACCATGATAGACTCGAAATCAGATACAACAAAGTCTGTCAAGGTAAAGACTAAACAGACTGAGGCAGCAAAGCCAAAGGGGACTTTGCCCAAAGGATTTGACAAGCCAAAACCAGCTGAGACGCCTAAACCAAAACCAGCTGAGGCAGCAAAGTCAAAGGGGACTTTGCCCAAAGGATTTGACAAGCCAAAACCAGCTGAGACGCCTAAACCAAAACCAGCTGAAAAAACATCACAAGTTCCGGCAACAGTACAAGAAGTCCTTGAGGATGCGTATAGAGCTGCCCCAATGACTGATTTCCATCAGTACAGGGCAAAAGTCACTGGTTACACTCCAGCTCCTAACAGATACTTTGTTAGATTGACTGCACCTGTAGGAAAAGTTCTAACTACAGATTGGAATCAGCAGAAAGCAGTGGTTACAGGCTACACACAGCCATCAAACCAATACTTTGCAACAAGACAACGATTAGCATATCATCCTGCTGACAAGACATTTGGAAGTTTTAGCGGTGTTCCTTTGACTGTCGAAGGTGTTTCAACACAGACACAGCAAAAAACACAGTCAGAACCACCAAAACCCAAAGGCACATTGCCAAAAGGGACAGTACAGACACAGCAAGCTAGTCAACAACAACAGCAGCAACAACAACAATCCAGTAATGAGTCAAAATCAAAGAAAGAGCAATTAGAAAGTTATGAACAAGACTATTTGCAAAGAATTGAACAAGAAAAAATAGATGCCGAAAAAGCATACCAAGAACTTCTTAAAGAAGAAGCGGCTGCAGCGGCGACGGCACATGCAAAACAGGCACGCGGCACACTGCCAAAGGGCTTTGAGCCAAAAGAGGAAGCGCCAAAACCTTCTAAAGGTACACTGCCAAAAGGTTTCTAATTTTTCAACCACTTTTTATTTATTTTAAATTCATAAAATCTTTCAGGACCTGTTGCGAATGGCCGGCAGGTTTCACGTGTGAATGTATCTTAAAGACCCTGCCTTTTTCATTTACAAGAAATGAACTTCGCACAACACCCATGTATTCCCTGCCCATGAATTTTTTTTTAGACCACACATCGAACATCTTGGAGACTTTTTTGTCAGTGTCAGATAGCAGAGGATAATGAATTTTCATCTTTTCACAGAATTTTTTATGTGAATTGACATCGTCTGGACTGATACCCAAGATTTCAATTCCGTTCTCTTGGAATTGCTCATAGTCTCTTGAAAATTCGTCGGCCTGTATAGTGCACCCGGGCGTGAAGTCCTTTGGATAAAAGTAAATGACGTATTTTCTGCCCTCAAGATCGCCTGATTTTACTTGTTTTCCCTCTGTGTCGACTGCCTCAAATGCCGGAACAAGATCACCTTCGGTAACCATTGTTCTCAGATAATTTTAGCGGTATATATTCATGTGTGAGCCTGAAGGTTTGCCTGATTTTCAATATGTGAGACGCGCCCACAGTTGACTGGGACTGTTCATACTTTTCAAAATGCAGCATCCAAAAATCTGCACTAGATGGGCTTGCAGGTATCTTTGGCCTCCTGCGCCATTGATTTGTGCAGATTAAGGTCAGCATTCTGGCATGAATTTGGCAGACCTGAACGCGCAATTATTGAACATCAGGGCGATACCGAGAAATTATAAACATGAATATATTAGAATAATATATTGCAAGGAAATTCCATTGGTCAACGTCTTGTTTTGACAAGTTTTGGTGAGAGTCATGGAAAGACGGTAGGGGCCGTGCTAGATGGATGTCCGGCAGGGTTGGAGATTGATGAAAAAGATATTCAGACAATGCTAGACCAAAGAAGGCCAGGACAGAATCTGATCTCAACTCAGAGAAAGGAAGGAGACGTAGTTGAGATTGTATCGGGAGTTTTTAGAGGATATACAACTGGTGCGCCAATTACAATGCTGATTTGGAACAGTGATCAAAAATCAAGAGACTATGAGGATTTAAAGACCAAGTTAAGACCTGGCCATTCAGATTATCCTGCCATGGTAAAATACAATCACTTCAACGACTATCGTGGCGGAGGAAGGTTTTCAGGAAGGCTGACTGCAACTCATGTGATGGGCGGAGCTATAGCAAGAAAGTTACTCAGGATAGCGCTAAAGGTTGAAACGAATTCATTTACATCGCAGATTGGAAGGGTAAAGATGAAAGAAGAGTACAATAAAAAAATGATAAAGTTGATTTACAAAAACGAGGTAAGATGTCCGGAAGAGAGGACGGCAAAGAGGATGAGGGAGAACATTTTGGATGCAAGAAAGAACGGAGATTCGCTTGGAGGAATAATAGAATCAATTACCACAAATGTTCCAGTCGGGTTAGGAGAGCCGATATTTGGTTCGTTAGAGTCGGATTTGAGTAGGGCGATATTTTCCATCCCGTCAGTAAAGGGTGTAGAGTTCGGATCAGGGTTTAAAGGTGCAGAACTGTACGGCTCTGAAAATAACGATCTGTACACGGTAAAGAGAGGAAAGATAGTGACAGAGACCAATAGAGCAGGCGGCATACTTGGAGGCATCTCAAATGGAATGCCAATCACTATGAGAGTTGCGTTCAAGCCGGCATCATCGATTGCTCAAAAACAAAAGACAGTAGACATCAAGACAAAAAGAAAGACCACGCTTAAAGTCAGGGGAAGGCACGACCCGTGTGTTGTTCCAAGAGCGCCACCGGTAGTAGACTCGCTTGTAGCGTTAACCATAGCTGATCACGCATTAATTTCAGGGGCAATCAAGCCGGTGTTGTAGTATGACAGACATTGATCAGTTGCGCAAAGAAATGGAGACAGTTACACTGGAGATGATAGAACTGTTGCAGGTTAGAACAGAGATTGCAAAAAAGATAGGCATGGTTAAAAAAAATATCGGCAAAGACATAACAGACGAGGCAAGAGAGAATGATATTCGTAGGAAAGTCATTCAACGGTGCGGCAAGATAGGACTGGATGAGAGAATAGCTGCCAGGTTTTTGAATTTTCTTTTAAACGAATCAGTCAAAGCCCAGTCAGATGACAAGGATACACACATGGAGATATTTCTAAAAGCAAAATCACTTGAGGCCCAGGGAAGAAAGATCATCCATATGGAGGTAGGAGAACCGGATTTTTTGCCGCCTGACATTGTAAGAAAGGCATTAGAGGAAGTGTACGATAAAGGATTTTTAAAATATGGTCCGGCAAAAGGGATGCCGGAGTTAAGAGAGGCACTGGCAAAACACATATCTGAAAATTTCAATGCAGAATTGTCCTCAGACAATGTCATGGTCAGTCCCGGCGCAAGATTCTCAATATTTACTGCCATATCCGCACTGCTCAGTCCCGGTGATGAGATGATCGTGATTGAACCTACATGGCCAGCATACAGGGATTGTGCATTAAACGCGGGAGTGAAAGTGAGGACCATTAGAACAACTTTGGAGGGAGGGTGGACACCATCACTGGAACAGATCAGAGATACAATCAACTCAAATACAAAGATGATCATACTGAATTATCCAAACAATCCAACAGGAAAGGTTTTGGACGAAAAGTTGCAGAAGGACATAATCAAACTAGCAGAAACAAACGATCTGTATGTGCTAAGCGACGAAACTTATTCGCAGTATGCAAGGACCGACTCTAAGAGCATCCTAAACTACAACTACAAGAAAGGCATCATGACGGGATCATTTTCAAAGTCCCATGCAATGACAGGGTTTAGGATAGGGTATGCAGTTGCAGATGCCGAAGTTATTGAAGAGATGGCAAAGCTGCAGTCGTTGTGCCTTACAAATGTCTCAGAACCGATTCAGTACATAGCCATGAAGGCACTGAAGGCAGATACCTCCAAGAACACAATAATAATACAAGACAGACTAGAGTTGCTAGCAGAGAAGGCACGCAGTATGGGTTTGGATTTTGTCGTTCCAGATGGGAGCATGTATCTGTTTGCAAGGGTCAACAAGGACGGATTCGACGGCAGCGAATTTGCCAACATTGCGCTTGAAAACGGCGTTGCAGTGGCACCAGGAGAGGCGTTTGGGAACTATAGGAACTTTGTCAGAATTTCTGCATGCCAAGACAGGCAAACACTGATAGATGGGATGAATATATTAGAGAGCATGATAGTAGAGGGTGTAGATTAATGAAGTCTGTTACAGTTATTGGAGCCGGAGGCCAGATGGGCCAGTGGTTTGTCAAATATTTTACCAGTAAGGGTTTTGAGGTAACAGGGTATGATTCAGAAAAGAAGGTTACGGGAAAGAAAGTCATAGTATCAGAGTCACTAGTGGGCGGAATCTTAAAGGCAAACTATGTAGTCTTGTGCACGCCAACAAGAAGAACTCCCGAAATTATCAGGCTGATTGCAAAAGAGATGCAGAGGGGAACGTACCTCATAGAGATATCGTCTGAAAAGTCCAAGGTGGTCACATCGCTTGCAAAGATGCCGGCAAAGATCAACCCAATCTGCATACACCCAATGTTCGGTCCAGGGATAAAGTCACTGAAAGGACAAAATATAATTTCAGTTCCGATCAAAGATGCCAAAAAAGAGCTGACAGTTACAAAAGAGCTCTTTGAAGGAGCAAGCTTTGTTACAATTGACGCATCAGAACATGACAAAAAGATTGCAGTCATTTTGGGATTGACTCATTTGATGAATCTGGTTTTTGCAAACATTATCTCCAAAGACGAAAAGACACACCTTACAGAAAAAATGTCCGGTACCACATTCAGAGTGCAAAAGACGCTGGCAGAGAGTATTATGACAGAGTCCCCAGAACTGATTGAGACGATCATTGCAAATCCTGAGATTCGCAGAGTGGCAGAAGAGTTATGGAAGGACGTAGGCAGACTGCTCACGTCAGTTCAAGAGTCAAAGACAGAAGAAGTGATAACATACATCAAAGAGTGCCAGGAGAGATTGGCAAAGCACACAGACACTGCTGAATCATACAAAAGACTGTCAAGAATGGCAAAAGCAGTTCAAAAGTAGTGTGTACATAGATTACTGCAGGTAGCACGATCTAGGCGTTTGGAAGGTACCGCACGTAAACGCTTGGGCACGAGGATGTTTGTACGCATGAACTGGGCACGGGTAACTAGTAAATCTTTAACTAACATTATCCCCAATAATATTAGACAAACACCATGAATATCCAAGTGATCTTAACAGTAACAGTGCTCTTGACATTGGCGGTGGCGGCGGGTGCGCGCACGATCGTGTCTGCGCAGTATTTCTGCAACATGGGCGTCGGTGGAGAAACCGGCGTGAGGACATTGGAAGAAGCGCTGAGGATCCAGGAAGGTCGGGTCCCGGTATCACAATACAGGGGACCTGTACTTGAACCTCCCCCCCACAGCATGTTAGTGCTCATGGTAACAGCCTTGCTCGGCGGTATCGCTGCAATCTTTTTCATCAAGGGAAGGTCAGGCAAGTACGCAGCCATAGGAAGAGGATAGAACAGCTCTTTTTCCGTAACAAAGAAGACTCTCGAAGATGAAAAGCCCCAAGGACGGTGCGGGTTTGGAGTACAACGGGACTTGTGTCTGTGAGGCACACGAGATTAGGAGATCATGATCGTGCAGGTTATCCAGGAATGAATTAAGCAAAAGTGCAGTTATGGCTTTACGATGGTCAGATTCTCGTTTTCCTTGTCGTACTTTTTTTGCTGTGGCAGCATCATGTACACACATGCACCGCCACACATTGTGCACGGTACGTTGTTGCCCGGATGCTGTCCTGTACGACTGTGAATCTTTGCGGCCTCTTCGGGATCAATGGACAGTGCAATCTGCTTTTCCCAATCAAGTGTACGTCTTGCCTTGGTCATCTCCATATCCCACTTGATGGCCTTGTCACGGATTTTAACCAGATCACCTGCGTGAGCTGCAATCCTGTATGCCATCAGCCCCGCCTTTACCTCGTCGGCGTTTGGCAGTGCGAGGTGCTCTGAGGGGGTAAGATAGCACAAGAGATCGACGCCTTCGCTGGCTGAAATGGCGGCACCTATCGCGCTTGCAATGTGATCATGGCCTGATGCAATATCAGTTACTAGCGGACCGAGAACGTAATAAGGCACATCGCCGATTAGCGCCTTTGCTAGTCGTACGTTTGCAGTGACCTCGTTTAATGGAACATGTCCCGGACCCTCAACCATTACCTGTATGTCATTTTCATGTGCACGTTTTGTCAGCTGCGAGATGTTGATCATCTCCTGTACCTGCAACTCGTCATGAGAGTCCAAAATCGAGCCCGGTCTTAGCGCATCCCCAAGACTGAACGTGACATCGTATTTTTTGGCAATCTCCATCAGATAGTCATAATGAGTAAGATATGGATTTTCCTTGTCATGTTTGAGCATCCATGCAGCAGTGATGGTGCCGCCCTTGCTTACGACACCGCCATACCTCTTGACTTTCAGGATTCGCTTTGCAATATCTTTGGTGATGCCGCAGTGAATAGTGGTATAATCAACGCCGTCTTTTGCGTTGTTTTCAAATGCGTTGAGATAGTCATCCTCAGTCAGGTTCAGAGGATTTTTGTGAACTTCGACGCCATAGTTGTAGGCCTCGTAAATTGGAACGGTTCCAAAAGTTATGGGTGCAGAATCCAAAAGGGTTTGGCGTATCTTCTTGACATCCCCGCCGTCGCTGAGATCCATAATTGTATCTGCGTGATATTTGATTGCAACTTTGGCTTTTTCAACCTCTTCCTCAATGTTCACATTAAGAGTAGAGGTTCCAATATTGACATTGACTTTGGTCTTGAGGCCTTTGCCGATTCCAACATTGTGAATCTTCTGCGGCCGGACATTGTTGCTAGGAATTATTATAGAGCCGGATGCAATTTTCGGGATTAGCCAGTCAAGGGAGACATCTTCGTCTTTTGCAACCTGTCTCATCTGATCAGTTGCAATACCGCGTCTTGCGGCAGTCATTTGAGTTGCCATAGACAATCTATGTTTTTATCTGATTTAAACAATCGTGAAGAACATAGACTAGATTAAAAGATGATTCAGCGTCCTGTGGAAGATGATCGTATTTTCAAGGCAAAAACAACTAAAAATGCAGAAATAACCGTAGCAGCATCACAAGAGGATTCTGATATGGTGGGGGTATCAGACTTGTTTGTCATACAATGCTTGGCACCATTAGCAGTAGGAATTGGTATTGCATTACTACAGACACGCCATGTCAGGATGTCCCAGATGGCAGATTACGTGAATTTTAGATCAGTACAACAAGGAGATGAAGATGAATTGCACAAAAAAATATCAAGACATTAAAAGAAAAATAGATTAGTGCAAGCATAAAAGCAGTATCGTGAATCTGTTATCGATTGGGGGATCTGACCCGACTTCAGGGGCAGGAATCCAGAGCGATGTCAAGACGTTTGCAGGATTAAATGTACATCCATTGACCGTGGTGACTGCAATTACGAGTCAGAACACAAAAAGTTTCGGGATGGTCAAGCCGGTATCAAGAAAAATGCTGACAGAGCAGCTCGAATCAGTAATATCTGATTTTAAAATTGACGGAATAAAAATTTCAATGGTGTTCAGCTCTGGGATAATAAAGATATTGCACAGACATCTGAAGGGATTTGATGTGCCGATAGTGGTAGACCCCGTAATCAGATCGACTACCGGCGGCAGATTGATTCAGGATGGCGCAGTTCAGGATTATCAAAAGTATATTGTCCCCCTTGCCACGGTAATCACGCCCAATCAGTTTGAAGCTGAGGTGTTAGCAGGGACCAAGATCAACGGCGATAACACAGGCAGGATTGCAAGGATAATTCAAAAGATGGGCGCAAAAAATATCATAGTTACAGGAATTGACAAGGATAAAAAGATCTCAGATTTTGTTCTAGAGGAGGGCGGTGCCCAATATGTCATACCGGGCAGAAAGATTTCAAGAGTCAATCACGGAAGCGGATGCAACTATTCTGCTGCAGTTCTCTTTGCAATGACAGAAAAAAAGACGGTGCGTCAGTCGGCAAAATTTGCAAAAAAGTTTGCGTATAATTCGATAAAAAATGCAAGGTATGTCGGCAGCGGAATCCCGATAACTGATGTTCAGATTCAAAATAGTAGCGACAACAACAACAACAACAACAACAACGTCATCAACTCTGAATTATCATCTGCAATCAACGAGTTTACAAAGATAAGAGGCATTTACAGAAACATACCCCAATGCCAGACAAATTTTGTGTATGCAAAGCAGAGGCCAAAATCAAGGAGAGATGTTTTAGGAGTCTCAGGAAGGATAGTCAGGGCAGGAAGAAAAGTCATAGTTGCAGGGAATCTAAGTTACGGAGGCTCAAAACACGTCGCAGATGCGCTACTTGCAGTGAATAAAAAATTCCCACAGATACGCTCTGCAATAAATCTAAGATATCATGATGCCATAATATCAAAGATTAGCCGGACAGAACTGACAGTCTCAAGCTATGACAGAATGCAGGAACCAGACGATGTAAAAAAGCAAAAGTCGACTATACTGTGGGGGATTGACAGCGCAATCAGGGATTTGGAAGAAAAAGGCACAAGACGCGCACCTGATGTGGTATTTCACAAAGGGGATTTTGGAAAAGAGCCGATGGTCATGGTCTTTGGAGAGACGCCAAAGAACATTTTAGAGAAACTGTCAAAGATTCTGTGACATGTCATGAAAAATTTCCTTGAACATAAATAGTCAGGCTGCAAACAAGGTTCATGAAGGCAGTGATTCTGGCAGGAGGGCTAGGCACAAGACTGCAGCCATATACCACATTTCTTCCAAAGCCGATGCTGCCGTTAGGCGAGAAGCCGATTTTGGAGCACGTTATCGACTGGACAAGAAAAAACAGGATCAGGTCGATTGTCGTGTGTGCAAGCTATCTTAGAAGAACCATCGAGGATTATTTTGAAGACGGGGGGAGGTTTGGAGTCAGCATCGAGTACGCAATCTCAAACAAACCGCTGGCTACAGCAGGGCAGTTAAAGACTGCAGAAGAATTCATAGACGGCACTTTTGTGTGTATGTATGGCGACTCTATATTTAACTTTAATCTTAAAAACATGATAAGACAGCACACGGCAAAAAAGGCGTTTATTACCATGGGCTTAAATGAATACAAGACCAGACTGCCATACGGAGTCATCAAGACCTCAAAGGGCGGAAAGGTCCTGAAATGGGACGAAAAGCCAGAGGTAATGGCCAATGTAAACATTGGATGCTATGTCATGGAGGCAGGCGTGTTCGGTTTGATTCCAAAAAACAAGCCGTACGGGATGGATGATGTGATAAAAAAAGCCATCAGTAAAAAGAGACTAGTTAGCAGTTTTATAACAAAAAATGGATTCACAGATATCGGCGACAAGGCATCGTACAGAAAGGCATACCAAGAGCAGATTGAAAAGCTCGGTAAGATTTGAGGATGGAGATGACAGGTGACAAAACAATACTAGTAAGGGAGCTAAAAAAAGAAGATATTTGGAACGGGTTTCTCAAATCACTTGACTCCCTAAGACACGACACTAGCGGCAGTATCGGACAGGGCAGGGCAGATGCAGTATTTGAAAAGATTAACTCAAACCCGGATCACGTTGTTGCAGTCGCACAGGTGAATGGAGTGATAGTGGGAGCATCCACACTGTTCATTGAATCCAAGTTCATCCATGACGGCGGGCTAGTCGGACATATTGAAGATGTGGCAGTTGCAGTAGATTTTCAGGGCCAAGGAGTCGGCAAAAAAATCATACAATACGTGATGAATATAGCAAAAGAGAGGGGCTGCTACAAGATAGTCTTGGACTGCACCGATGATGTAAAGCCGTTTTATGAGAAGATTGGATTCAGGCAGGTCTCAAATCAATTAAGATATGACAACAAGGATGTCTAGAAATATTCTTTCTTTGGGCGTCTCTTTTTGCGTATGATTAGAGAAGCACCAACCCCGATGACTGCAAAAGACAGAGCCATAAACAAGACTGGAACTGTCAGAACCATGAATGTGATGTAGATCTCATCAATTCTATCTATCAGGGTATACGTTACCAGCATGCCTGCAAACAAGATTACACCCCCGGTGATTATCAAGACTCCAATAAATTTTGAGCCGTACTGCCTTGACATGATAAATGAGACGGCAGCCAAGATTCCTGCAGGGGCAACCCCGATTGAGATGAATTGGATCAGTTTGGGATCGGCATCAAACGATCTTGCAAATTCAAAGTTTTCTGGAACATTAATCATAAAGTTGTAGATTGAGAGCACCTCACCTACAAACATTGCAAAGAGGCCTACGCTTGTAATTGCAAGCCATTTTTCAATTCCCCCCATGATTCCATCAGATTTTAATTGTTAAATAAATCATTCAAAAAGCGATTTTGCAGGATTCGTAACGATGATAAAAGATATGTGGGCATATGTTTTTAGAGCTTTCTTGGGATGTTCCAGTTTCATCCAGAGCTGCACGGGAATCCAGGACATTGAGACAGGCATTGCAAGACGGCACCAAAATCAAAAGTGTTTGCAGGGTTGCATCGTGACGATTCTGATAAATTTTTCGGTGTTGTTTGATACAAGATAGATTATGCGATCAGTTCAGTTGGTAGATTATTGCTTTGTCCTGATCTTCTCAACAGAGCTCTTCAAATTCTTCAAGGCCCAATCAATATCAGACAGATTCTCAAAAGACAGAGAGTTGTTCCACCTCTCCAAGACTGTGTCTGCAATATCAGTGCAGTTGGATAACAAATGCCAGTATGGATGATGCTCGGCAGTAGCATGTGCAAGTTCAGAGACATCGGCAAGGCCATTTTTTGCTCTTGCCAACGACGTGATCTCTTCACCAAATATTTTTATGATATCGCCATCAAGATCCCCTTCTATTTTTAAAGGAACGTTTTGTTGCCGATATTTTTCTGCAAGTTCAAGCAGATCATGATAAAAATCCTCAAAAGTCGTCATAAGAGTAATCTCCCATGCTCTTCCATCATGCATCGATTAGAGACAGTCCTGATCTTTGCTTTGCTTGCCAGATGCTGTGCTTTTGGATTATGTATTCCCTTTTGCAGCCAGATTGCATTTGGTCGTTTCTTGATTGCCTCTTGAACAACAGGCAGAACCTGGTCGGAGGGTCTGAAGATATTGACAATGTCAACGACGGTGCCAGGCACATCAGATATTGAACTGTAGCATTTTTTGTCCAAGATACTGGTTCTGTTTGGGTTGACAGGAGTGATGTCATATCCGTGTTCAGAGAGATATTTGGGGACGTGATGTGCAGCTTTTAGAGGATCGCAGGACATTCCCACTACGGCGACCTGTTTGTTTGAGGAGAGTATGTCGCAGATGATGCTGTCAGGTACCGAGGAGGAGGAGGAGGAGGAGAAAAGATCACTGCCCATAAGAAAACAGACAACCATGCAGAATATAATTTTTGAATTTTTGGCATCTGGATATGCATATCTGACAATATTTTCAAAAATAGGCAGTCAGAGCGTTTTACAAACAAAAAATTTTTTAAACGCGATGAAAACACAAAGATATGGACACAGAACCAAAAGAGATGATAGTTTTAGGTGCAATAGCGCACGGAATTAGGAAATTTGACAAGATTCAGAAGATGGCGCAGATTGAGCCTGAGGAACTGAATTTGATTCTAGAGGAATTAGAGAGGCGTAGGCTCATTAAAGTGGAAGAGAAGAAAGGGCTGTTTGGAACAAGGGTGGAGATGACGGCCACAGAAGAAGGTTCCAAGGAGGTGGATGCACAGATTCACGAGTTGCAGCAAAAATGGGGCCAGATGGCAACGCTTTACAAGACAGGCGACAAAGAGAAGTTAAAGCAAGAGATGCAAGACAACAAATCAATGCTTCCTACAATGATGTTCTTTGGAATTATCGATATCATGATGTTCTCGATGATGTTCAGTATGATGGGCATGATGATGTCAGATTTTGTTTCGCCTGAAAGTATGCCTGACGGCGCAGATATGGGCGGCGGTGATGACATGGGCGGCGATACGGGCGATGGCGGCGGATTTGATTTTGATGTTGGATTCTAATGCGTGTCTTGTACTTGAAGTAAAGACCGAGGACCGTTGATTTACAACTCGTTTGAGAATACAGGCCTGCTCAAAGTACTTCGATTTTTGCAGGTACACAACACAGAGTATCTGTCAGGGCAGGACCTAAGTGATGTTTTACGGATTAGCAGAGTTGCAGTATGGAAGCATATCAAAAAAATTCAAGAGATCGGATATGCTGTAGAGTCAAAACAGAAGAGAGGATACAAGCTCTTGGCAAATTCAGATAAGTTACTGCCGTGGGAGATTACCTCAGATTTAAGAACAGAGGTTATAGGACAGCGAGCGTATTATTTTGACAGTGTTGATTCCACACAAAAGCAGGCATTAAAGATGGCAGGCGATGCTGTAAATGACGGCGCTGTAGTTGTTGCATCAGAACAGACTGACGGCAAAGGGAGAAATGGGAGAAGATGGGTATCTCCAAATGGCGGTATTTGGATATCAGTGATATTGCAGCCAAAATTTGAGATCTCGATGGCTACATTGTTCCCAATTGCATCAGCACTTGCGTTGTCATTTGCAATAGAGAAGACATTTTCAATAAGACCCGAATTAAAATGGCCAAATGACTTGACAGTCAATGGAAAAAAGATAGCAGGCATGTTGGTGGATGTGTCGTTGGAATCAAACAAAATTGAGAATCTGGTTTTAGGGGCTGGAATAAATTTTGATGTAAATGTAAGGCAGATTGAGAGATCGCTTGAAGGAACACCGAATTTTTATGGCGTAGCGTCTCTGTGCGGTCAAAATGACGGCAGCATCAAGCCTGTTGAGCTAGTGCAGGTTTTTTTGGCGGAATTGGAAAAAATTTACAAGATGCTTTGTGCCCGGCAAGTAAAAGAAATTATTGCAGAATGGACGGCACGATCATCGACCATTGGAAGAGATGTAGAATTGGACACAACAGAGAAGAAGATCAGAGGGAAGGCAGTTAGAATCGATGATGATGGAGCTCTGGTAGTGGCGTTGAAAAATAACAAAACGCGCAGAATAATTTCAGGTGATGTTACTCACCTGCCAAAATAAGGTGTTGTTATCTTTTTCCGGTCTTTGGTTTTGGCCGGGGTTTTGAATTTGTTTTTGTGCCGGTCTTTGGTTTTGGCCGGGGTTTTGAATTTGTTTTTGTGCCGGTTTTTGGTTTTGGCTTGGTTGTAGGCTGTGATTTATGCTTAGGCTTGGGTTGCAAGTCAGACTCTGCCGCTAATTGATCAGCTATGATAGATGACTGTTCTTTTAGTATGTCCTTTAGATCTTTTTGTATTCTCAAAGACTGATGCGAGAAGTTCCTCCAAAGCCTGAGAATACTGTCTGTATGTTAATAACAGATCGGTTTTTTTATCGTTTATCTTTAAGAGGTGCTCGTTTGAACGCAATAAATTTGCAGAAGTGATGAGTTCTGGCAGTTCTGATACCTGTTCGTCTAACCGATCTAGATCGCTCTGACCCAACTGAACTTTTTTGCGTAGGTTGTACACTACTTCTCCAACACCGATATCTGCCAATACGGGATCACAGTCATACGTGAATTAAAGATTTTCTCACACGTGTTTCCAGTAGCAGGGATTAATATTGGAGGGAATGGCAGAAATAAATCAGATTATATCAGACGGAATTTATGGAGAATAAAATATTATAGCAGCCCCAATTAGGACCACGGCAGAGCCAATAATGTCAAACCTGTCAGGTTTTTTCTTGTCAATCCAGTAACCCCATATTATAGATGCAATTATGAAGATGCCGCCATAAGTAGCGTATGCCTTGCCAAAAGTTGTAGGCTGTAACGTCATTACAATCCCATAAGAGAACAACAATAGTGCCCCGACCAGACCCAAAATCTTGCCCTTGTGATTACGCAGCCATCTCCATACAAGATAGCCCCCACCAATCTCCAGCAAAGCAGCAAAGAAGAGTAAGGCAAAAGTAAAAAAATCTATTGTAGCCAAACCCTCTCCCCCTTTCTTGGATAGTAAAATATGATCAAGACCCCGATTACTGCAATCACTGTTCCCAAAATATCGGAATTATCAGGCCTGACACCGTCAATGAGCCATCCCCACAGCACTGCCATCACAATAAATACGCCACCATAAGCTGCATAAGCCCTGTGAAAAGGAGCTTTTTGCAGTGTCGGGACGATGCCATACAGGAATAATACAAATCCGCCAATTGCGCCGACAATCAATCCCAAATCCTCACGTAGCCAAAGCCATACCAGGTATCCGCCGCCCAGTTCACAGATGCCAGCTAAAAAGAAGAACAGGATGGAGTATACAATTCGATGAGGTTTTCCTTTCAATTAACATCTTTTAATTTCATAATAACTATAATAGTTAATCTGGATTCTCATGTCAATTTAATAATTACTTGCCAGACAGATTAAAAAATATGATTAAAATTGAATTGAGATGAAAGATACGATTAATTTTTTAAAAAACTTGTTGTTTTAGCCTTGAAACAAGCCCTGCATAAATAAATGGCAAGATAGTGGTCGCTTCTGCGTGTAGTGTTGCCTGCTTTGCTTTCTGTGTCACTTTGCCCCAAGAGATTGCCTCCCTGACTAGAGCGCCGCTGAGACTTCCGTCAAATTCCTGTGCAGTTGTAATGTAAAATGCATAGTCCAGTCCTTCACGATACTGGTTCCACCACAACGTGTGGTGTTTTGATATTCCCCCTCCAATCATAAACGCGCCGGATTTTTTTGCTTTGAAGATTAGTCCTGAGAGCAGGTCTGCATCACCTAGCAGGTTTAACTTGAAATCACTGTGCTTTTGTGTGAAAAGCCAGATCTGATTGCCTACTGCGCCATCCATAATTCCAGGAACTATAACATCAACGTTATTTTTGTATGCCCAAAAAAGATACGAGTCATCACCGAGGTGTTTTCCTATCATTTTGCATATCTGTGCAGTAGTCATCTCTTTTGTTCCGCTTTGATACTCTTCTTCCAAAAACATCTGCATCTTCTCCTCAATTAATGGCCCATAGCTGGCCATTGGCACAAGTACGTTGCCTAACCTGTGAATATTTTGATCTGCTAACTCTTGATCGTCCATTGTAAAAGAGCCCTCTTTGTAATGCGAGAAATGTCTTGCAATATCATGATCCAATGACCCGCATGTTACCATGGCAACATCAAACCACTTGTTTTTTATCATATCCTTGATTACGCCTCTTAGTCCGGTAGACACCACAGCTGCCACAAATGAGACAAATCTAAGACACTGTTTGTCAGATATCATCTCTGTTAGAATGTCCAATCCGTCAGACAGGTTTACTGATTCAAATCCTCCGGATTCAGACATCTCTTGAAATATTTCTTCAATAGATGTATGAGAGTCTATTGCTATATCTTTAACAGGGCGTCCTGGTTCGATCATAATTTAGCACAATAACACAGGTATAAAATATTGTCTTGAAGAGGAAAAACGGATTAAAACCACATATTTTTTGATCATTGCATTCTAAATTTATGCCGGATCAGCCCCTTCTGCCTCAAAAACAATGCCGTAACAGTCTGTAAAAGAGGCAGAAATAAGATCTGGATTAGATTGTCCTAAAATTTGTTCTGTGATTGCAGATTTCATTTTATGCTGATTTGTTTTAATTTTAACATGTCCGTCTGGCATTATTTGTTCCTAATTAGGTGTATGGATTCAATAAAAACAAAAGCGGTGTCGTGCCATTTTGTTGTTTGCCTCTCATCCAAATTTATTGTTGCACATGATCTAATTTTAAATCTTAGAGACATATTTATCGTTGATGCGGTATGTGTCAACATCTATTGCAGGTTCAGAGTAGTTAGAGTCGTATTCCTCTAGCCTTCCGTTCCAAAAAGCATACGGGTTTGATCGGTCTCATTCTAGAGGGGTCAACACCAGAGCACTGCGCGTATCTTTTTTTGGTGCGTTGTAATTTGATTTGAGTGTGAACCGGTACACGCATATTTTTTGGCTGTGTAATGCAAGAGTCCTAAATTCTACGATGATGCAAAGTCAGCCTAGCTTTTGTGCAATAGATGAGATACGATAACGTCAAACTGTTAACTAAGAGATGGGGAAAAATTTGCTCTCCAATAGTAATATGAAAACTGCAATTAAATGCAATGCCAACAATCGAGGCGTATGATATCAAGGCACGAAAGAAGGTATCTATGAAGGACCCGCAGCGGCATCTTATGAGAAATGGAATGTGGGCCTTGAAGGGAACTAGCATCGAAACTGGGATAAGTCTCTTTAAAATTGTCGGAAAAACAAAACCAGTGGTAAAGACATCCAGATTTTCAGTATTCAAAAACATTTTCGTCAGCAGAAGATGCAAATGTGACAAGAATTGCTAGCCCAGATATTTTTTTAGAGTCAAGCGTGTGCAGCCAAGAATTCATCTGCAGCATCCTCTGATGTTCTCCCCGACAACGATGCCGTAGACACAACTGCCGTCACAGGCATTTTTATGAGGAATGGCATCAATGCCGAACAAACTTACCCAAATATTGGTTCTCCAGACCCGTTTAAGAATTAAATTCGATTCCGTTTTTAAAAAACAGTATGTTTTTTGGTATTCTTTGAGAGTTATTGCAAGTGCTTGACTAGTATGACAAGATATCTGCAGGCATGATGATGTGTCTTGCATGCAGTATCAAAGAAAGCAATCAAAATACAGGCAGTCAAACAGTACAGTGCAATAAAATCAGAGAACATGCAGCAGCCCAAAGGCTAACTGAGAAAAAGCACAGACAAATGTTCCAATGATACTGTAATGGCTGAATTATTGGTTTTAAAAAAAGTTGCAAATATAAGATCACAGATATAAAAAAATCCATTGAAACTTTACTGTATTGCATGCATGACTGTATGTACGGCTTTGATAATATTATCATCATTATCATTGTCATTAACTACAGAAAAGATGGCATATGCACAGGCAGACAGCCAAACAGAGGCAAGGTTCAAACAGGCAAATCAGTATCTGCTCAATGGAGAATACAAACAGGCCATATCAGTATATGGCAGGATTTTAGATGCAATCCCTGACAACGTATCAGTGCTACAAATGAAAGCAATAGCACACAGTAATTTGCAGGAGCATGAAAGCTCTTTAAAACAGTTCTTCAAAGTGTTGCAACACATGCCAGATGATCCCATAGCATTGGCAGGAATGGGGGCAGGATTTGGAAATTTGGGAGAGTATCAGGAGGCATTATCATATTTGAAGAGAGCGTCAGAACAAAAACCTGACAGCGTCATAATTAACAACTATAAAGAATTCATCAACAAGGTAATCGCAAAATACCCGTATACACCTACAGAGAAACCGGCAAATTTGGAAAGACAGTACGATATATCAATTCCAAAGTGGGTAAAGATAGTTGCAAGAGAATGGTCAACAGGCAACATATCTGATCAAGAGTTTGTCTTGATGTTTGCGTATCTGATTGAAAACAAAATTATCAGGATTCCGCCGATTGATGCACAGGACATATCAAAGGATAGTGCAAAACTAAACGGAGTAAAAAGAGATGCAAAGCTGTGGTCAGAAGACAAAATTAAAGACGAGGAATTTGTCTCAGGTATAAAGTACATCATTGCAAAAAGCCCTGCTGAGATTCAAAGACAGTTTGAGAAATCAGAGAAAGATTTGGAAGAAGAGTTTGCAGTTTTTGAGAGATATCTAAGAGATATCTCAAAGAACATATCAAAGGAGAAACGATACATAGAGTACTCAAACCCTAGTAACGATGTCATAAAAAAATTCCTCAGGGACTATGAACTGTGGAATTTTGAGGACAGGAGCAAGAGATCGTCTGTCAAGTTTCCCAATCCTACATACCAGATAACAGATGACACGTACATTATCACGTATAATGTGTTCATCAACGATCAACCGACAGGACTTCCGTTGGATCATGTAGATACATTAAAGCACTCGTTTGCGTTCTGGGAAGAACAAGAGCTCAGTGCAGGCAAGAGCAAGGCTAAAATAAAATTCAATGTTGTGAATCTGAAACACGAGGCAAACATATGGGTAACGTGGGTGGTTCGGGATATCGGAGAAGGCGTTTTAGGACATGCACATTTAGGAAAAGGAATAGTCGAGGTGGTGCTGGGCGATTACAACTGTGATGGTAGTTTTCAGCTATACGACATATACAGTATAGAGCATGTCATGACACACGAGTTAGGCCACTCTATTGGTCTTGAACACAGCGACAATCAAAACAGCATCATGTACACTACATATGCCCCATCATTTGCATACTGTCTTTTGGATTTGGTGGAGTAAAATTATTCCACATATTTAGAATTACACGATAGAACAGGTGCGGCAAATGTCAGATTAACACATTTAATTTATTAAAATTAGGTAAATGAATAATAAGGTATATTCCCATTACATCTTATTATGATTAAAGACGGATCGATTACAATAGGAACAAAATGTCCGGCTTGTGGAGACAAGAAGATGATAACTGATCAGAATACAGGAGAGCTGTTTTGCAGTAACTGCGGTCTAGTGATTACTGAAAAAATTACAGATACAGGTGCAGAGTGGCGCTCTTTTTCAAATGATGAGGGAAACAGAACCAGGGTGGGGGCGGCAACGTCGTTGGCCATACATGATATGGGCCTGTCAACTGTAATTGATTCTGCAAACAAAGACTCTACAGGCAAGCCACTGCCTGCAGGAATAAAAAGCTCCATTGAGAGGCTAAGAACATGGGATAGCAGAACACAGGCACGTTCTTCTGCGGATAGAAATTTGAGACAGGCACTAAACGAGATGAGCAAATTAAAGGACAAACTTACGCTAACAGACGCAGTGATTGAGAAGGCAGCATATATCTACAGAAAAGCAATGGAGAAGAGACTGGTTCGAGGTCGCTCGATTCAAGGCCTAGTCGCAGCGTGTATTTACGCATCATGCAGAAACACGGAGACCCCAAGGACTTTGGACGATATTGCCAGTGGAATCAACATTAGAAGAAAGGATGTTGCAAGATGCTATAGGTTAATCTACAGAGAGTTGGAACTGAAGATGCCGGTAGTTGATCCCGTAAAAGGAATATCAAGAATTGCAAGTATTGTAAAGCTAAGTGAGAAGAGCAAGCGCAGGGCAATCAAAATTTTAAACCAAGCAAAAGAGACAGGCATTGTGGCAGGTAAAGACCCAACGGGAATAGCTGCAGCGGCACTGTACATTGCATGCATCTACACAGGTGAGATCAAATCACAGAAAGATATCTCTCAGGCATCCGGAGTTACAGAAGTAACTATAAGAAACAGATGTGCAGGGTTGAGAAAAATGCTCAGCGAGTAGACAACTGACAAGGTTTCGACCCATTGACGTTATTGCAACGTATAAAATCAATCTTGGGGCAAAGCAACCTGTTGAGTATGTGTCAATGGCAACGATTTTTGAATTTTGGCGGCGTAGATGGATAATGGAAAACATTGGCAAAGTAAGCGAGCTGCCAGAAGACAGGATCAGGCGGCTTTGAGATACCAGAACCGTTTGATGAGCGTCATTTGTTCAGATCAGTATGTAACTTGAAAGGTTCAGAAAAGATTTCCATGTTTAGATGTATAAAGGTACGATTAATCCGTATGAACCGTCAGGATTAGTCGCTTTTCAATTTTATATTTGAATCATCTGCATCAAAACATCCACATGCCATCACATTATTTTTTGACTTGTAGAGATAAAAATTGGTTGAATTTTGTGTGGTTTGTGTTCATTGAAAGAATTTGTGGTTTGAGTGCTCGATATGTTCTGAAACAGCCTCTGCTATTTTTTGATGATGTGAGTAAGCATTTCGCTTTTTGAAGCGATTTTTGGCAGGTTTGGACACAATCCAGATTACCAACACATGTCTGTAAAAACAGATTGGATTTTTACAGACAAACAAGTCCTGTTCTAACCAAAACTGTTCTGTCCGTGCTCAACAATTTTTTATCTGTGATTTAGCCATGATCGTTCCTGCATATTTAATCTAGCGGGGTGTAACAGCCATTCAGATAACCACAAATGAATGAACATACACCTCAGACATATTTTGCAAAAGGGTCGTTTAAGGTTGGTGCGTGTTCACGTCGTGCCTAGAAAAATAAGAAATGTTTTCAAAGTATGCTAAATTTGTGCCTAAATTAGAAAATTTTTTCAAACAGCGTGGACAGATATACGGATCTAATTGATTCGGGCCAGAGGCCAGTGAAACTGATGAAACGCTTTAGATCATTAAAAGACGATCCATGCCGGCGCGTGCCCGTAACTCCAAATTGCTTCATGCCAGCCTCGCGGACAGCGTGCCTGCATGCCATGATTACGAATCTATGCCGTGATTGGTTTTTGAAATGTTTTTCTTGGAAAATGAGTTGGATCTTTACGGTCTTGACTGTGCTGCAACGCTCTAGCCGTGCATTCATTACCTGGGACGTTGTAAAGCACAATATTATGTGTCGTGCGTCTAACCGTTTCGTGTAAGGCTACACGGTCCTGAAAATCTGCTCATTTCAGTATCTTGTCTTCACTGTTCACGCAAGCATCAAGTTTTGCAGTGATGTTGGCAATCTCCTTTTTGATCTCATTGTATCTGGGAAATCCCTTCCCGACTCCAGACTCGGGACTTGTCTTCTCTACCATGCTAATGAACTTCAGTATCTGCTCTGTAAGTACGGGATCCAGTATATGTGTAGCTAGACTTAGCGCATCGGTGGAGTGATTTACCATCTTGGCCATGTATTCTTGCTTGTCACGGATGGTAACCGGAACATCTTCGTAGGTCTTTGCATTCGCCAGGTATTGGTTCATCAGTCCAGCAGTCATTAGAATCACGCTAAAGTAGTTCTTTAGAGACATGGTTACAAAGATTGCCTGCCTTCTTTTTGACTCCTCTTCTTGTTTGATAATCTTTTGGATATATGCGATGGCCTCGGACACCTTGTTAGCGGTGCGTTTTTGCAGGTAGTATATAAGTGTTCCAATTACGAGTGTCAGTGTCACGTCTCCTAGGATTATCGACACCCATCCTGATGGACTGCAGTTTGGATCAAACCGCGTTATGGAGCACGACTCGATTTCTTCATTTTGTGCATACACAGACGATGTATGAATTAGCATTACAACGACCAACAATGCAAGTAATGTGGAAGTCATTACTTTAGGTATATTGTATTGTTATGTAATCGTTTAGGTTTATACCAACGTATCTATTCAGTTAACCCAAAAGTGGGCCGATCTAACACCTCGAAATCAATGCGGTGCTTTCAAATCCTCATCATCTTTGAGAAAAAGACCGTCTTGAAGCCATTGCGTGCAGTTTAAAGATGTCTACATGGGACTGGAACACACATGGCCTGATTATTCAGAAAACGTATTGGTTTTCCTGACACCGTGCAGGTATCTGGCATTTCAAAAATAAACTGTTCTTATGTACGATCCGCTTGTACATCTAGCAGAATGTCTCTGAACCGGTGTTTGATGCATACTGCAAATGTTTAGTATGGATACAGCGATCCGATGCCAGGCGATGTTTTGGAGTCCGGCTCGTGTCGGGCAAGCACTGCCATTATCTCGATTCGCAGCTGCGTCTGCGTCATGCGTTTCCTTGTCTTTTTGACAGGTTTGGACACGGCAGAGAGCATCGCGTTTATCATTACACATGCATTGAACATTACCACGGAATACAAAAGGCAGAATATTCTGGACACGGTCTTGGTGCTGCGCGTGCGTGCCCTCATCTCCTCTATCATGCGATATCCTGTCTCTATGCCCCATCTCTTGGAGTATAGTTCGGAGTTCTTGAGCTGCGTGTTGGT
>JAKZUU010000068.1:0-3211 GCA_047516405.1 Candidatus Nitrosopumilus sp.
TATCTCCTAGCCTGTAATCCACATCTGTGCGCTTTTTTGCACCTTGTGAGGATCGTATGTGACACATTACACTGTCCTGACATTCAGATGGCAATGATCATATAGAATGATCTGCATTTTAGTTTTAAACATGTGATCTGCTACAGATTCTCCATCTAACATCTGCCTAGATTTCGGCTACTTCTGAGCTAACTGGTCGTGCCCATGATCATATAAGATATGCAGGCAGCCGATCGCTGAAAAATGTAGCCGTCTCCAGCTCACAGGTTTTTATCCAAAATTCCAAAACAGGATGCGGACGTCCGTATATCTTTATACCTGTACAGGCAAACAGCACGTGCAGTACAGTACAAGATCAGGCTGACAGGTGTGCATCTTGATATGCTATCATCGACGCAGAGGCAATAAACAATCCCTTTTCACATATACCCAAGCATGGAATTCCACAGCCTGTATTGGACATCAAACAAACAAAACACCATGAAAAACCACATTCGGGCCTTTTTTTCACCTCCTTGCGGATTGTTTCTGGTGGATCGGAATTTGCAATCACTACAGTGCACAAAGCACAGGAACGCTGCATCTCGGATTGTCCCATTCAAGATAAAGTGCGCGAAGCACAGTTATGGTAATGAGTCGATCCATCGCTTGGACTACGACGAGGATGTTTTTGCATGCATTCAGAGTTTTACGTTCAATGAATCTAAATACTAATATGCACATCCTTTGCATTGTCAGCATGGTGTTCTTCAAAACATGAAGACGATTTATCTTGCGAACCCATACGGGTTTTCAGAGCAACAGCGTGATGGCCCCCTGCAAGATCTAGTGCAGGTGCTCAAAGATATGGGTGCCGAGGTCTGGGAACCGTTTGCCCGCAACAATCAGGGAGACACGCTACAACCCGGCGCGGCATACCGCATAGGCCAGAAAGACATGCGTGATGTGAGGGATTCTGACGGGATTTTTGCAGTTGTTAACGGCGTGCCGCCAGACGAGGGCGTCATGGTGGAGCTAGGGATGGCGATTGCTTGGGGACGGGAAGTGTTTCTGTTCAGAGACGATTTTAGGAGGTGCACCGACAGCGGTGAGTATCCTCTGAACCTCATGTTGTTCACAGGGCTTCCCAAAAATGGGTGGCATGACAGGTACTATACCGGCGTAGATGATCTCCGCAATCCTGACAAAGCCTTATTCAAGTGGCTTGTAGGCTGATATGGTAAAATTGGCACTTTTTGGATAACAAGACAAATCAGGCAAGCAACCGGTGGCATGCCTCTCTTGCTATCTTAACACACGCGGGCCTTGCATGCTTTCCACTACACTGCTCCTGCCCTCATGTCTGCCAGCTTGCTGTACGTGGCTACTTTGATCCTGACTTCCTGCACCATGTTCTTCCACTTTAGCGAGTACAGGTGCCTAGCCGAACATCCGTTTGAATACAGAATCTGCCAACCACCTTTTGCCGTACTTGACTCTCTTTTTCCATTCCTCCCGGAAACGCCTTTTCTTGTCGTCTGACATCTTCCACATGTGGCAGTCAGTAGATCCGCCAAGATGCTCCCTGACTGCGATCCCCCACGCGTTGCAGGCACCTTTCCTGCGTGCCAGCGAGCTTACCTTGAGCTTGATGCGTAAGTCCACACCGCGATCCCTACATGCAGTTACGTTGTCTTTGGAAGCGCAGGCAGCATCCCCGTACAGGCAGCACCCTGCATCAGCAGGCCCTGCGTCGGAATCCTGCGCCTGACATGTCCGTGTCACAGCCTTCAGGACCCCGTCAAGCAGCGGAACGAGCATCGGCGAATCCTCCGCTCTGTCATCGGTGACCTGGACTGCCAGTATCTTCTTTGTGTCCACATCTGCCATCACGTGGAGCTTGACAAACCCTCTTCGGATCTTCCACTTGTGTCTGATCCACTCCCCCTGTTGTGCTGCTTCAGACCTGTGGAGTCGACTGCAAGGCGGACCGGTGCCGTTCCGCCGCCTGTGACGGTAAACACGCCGCCGTTTCGTTTGATATCCAATACCTGAAACCTTTTGTATATGGCTGTGTAACAGGGCGAATCCCCGTCGCCGGGCGTCTCGATCAGCATTACCTGCAGGTGCCTGTACGGCATCCCCGTCATCGATTTTACCGCCGTCAGGACTGCAAACAGCGATTCGGCGTACTGGAACGGTGCACCCACCTTGTTCCTGTTTGCACCAGTCACCTCTTTGTATCTTTGCGGTTTGTCCCAGATGATCAGCGCTTGGCCACGCTTGACGTATTTCTTGTTGTCAATCATCGGCAATCTGTCTCTGATCTACTGATCTTTAGCTTTTTCGGTCTTAAAGTAGGCGAAGATATTCCCTGTAATGCGTTAGGGAGAATTATTATGCAACACACTAAAACCTACGCAAGAGTAACAAAGTATATGGTTTTATACATACCAATCATGAAATTCAACCCAACACGCAGTCAGGAATTGGCAGGAAAAGTTATCAAATCACATGAAAAATCATATTTTACCTACAGGTAAAACCGAACACTAGAATATCAGAGAATTCAAGCAGTTGCATGCGTATCGGGTGTAGTCTGGGCTCATTACTAACAATCAAAGAGATACAGGCATGCTGTGATGCTCTGTCTGAGACTGGCGTTGACAGCATATGGATTCCTGAGACCTGGGGGATGGAGAACTTTTCAATGCTTGCGGCCATATCTGCCAGAACAGGCACAACTGCAAAGATAGGCTCATCGATAATCAACGTCTTTTCACGCAGTCCGTCAGTCATTGCAATGGGGGCAGGCACTGTAGATACCATATGTGGCGGGCGGTTGATTCTGGGGCTGGGCACCAGTAGCGTGCCCATTGTAGAGGGGTTTCACGGCTACAAGTTTGAGAAACCGCTGCAGAGGATGCAGGAATACGTCAAGATAATCAGACTGGTGCTGGCAGGCAGCAAAGTCAACTACACGGGGGACATATTTGAGTTGAGGAATTTTACACTGCTTGTAAAGCCTCCAAGAACCCGCATTCCAATTTATCTTGCAGCAGTGAACAAAAAGATGGTGGATCTAGCATGGAGCATCGGAGACGGGGTGATATTTTATCTCAGGCCAATACCTGAGATGGGCAGAACAATACCTAAGATGCAGTCTAAAAGGGAGATAGATGTGGCCTGCCAAATAATTACATGTGTAAGTGATGAGAATCCAGAGATGGCA
>JAKZUU010000069.1:0-13917 GCA_047516405.1 Candidatus Nitrosopumilus sp.
ATAATAGCTTAAAAAATTTGTCCGAATCTTTAATCTGAATCTTTAATCTGAGCACTATACAGTCCTGCACATTAGATCAAAATTTCAAATATTGGTGGTCTGCGTATAAGATCTAATGGAAAATATCACAGGAATACAAAAGACACAACACGATTACAGGAAAATTCAGTCAGATAAAGAAAATTAAAAATAATAAAGTGCATGTGAAGAAACATCAAGTAGATTTGAAAAAATAGGATCTGTACAACGCTTGCAGATGCAACTCTAAAAAAACGAACGAGTAGTTTTTTCCTGTTACAGCACAGAATGTATGTGGTTAGGCAAGTCTAATTAGTCGCGTCTAATTTTAGGAGGCTTTATTACAAATAAGATATGAAATACACAGAATGTATATGGTTAGGCAAGTCTAATTAGTCGCATCTAATTTTAGTAGGCTTTATTACAAATAAAATGTAATAATAGACATGAACGCATGGAACAAATTTTGGCAATGGTATGAAAACAAGATACTGGGTAGCGTGATATTGATTGCTGTGATTCAGTTCATTCAGATTCCACACATGGTATGGAATGCAGACATTATGCTTGAAGCTGGAATCGTCTCAAGGGTTCACCCAATCATCGACTGGTTTTTGTACGGAGTGGATCTGATTGAAATTGTTTCGATTATTAATGTCGGAATGATAATGTTCAGTCTTATCAAAAAGAGATCACAGAAAAACCAGATCAGAACAAAGTTAAACTGATCTCAGGCCGCCGTTACTACTATACTACTGCCGCTGTTGCTGCTGCTGTTTTGAGTCCCAAATTACACGCTGCGGGAACGGAATCTCTATGCCTGCCTTATCAAGAGCATTTTTTATTGCCTTTAACATGACCGGCTGGACATGGCCCCAGTCAGGGCGCGGATACCACACGTATACATGAATATTGACACTTGAATCAGACAGCTCTTCTATGCGGAATTCAGGTGCAGGCATAACTAGAACAAAGGGCATCGAGTGCCTAATCTCCTCTGTAATTGCAGATATTGCACCATCAATGTCGTCTTTGTATGCTATTCCCACTGCCGCATCAGCCCTTCGGGCGACAGTGATAAAGGAGCGAATGTTTGTTGTAAAGAACTTTTCATTTGGTATTCTGACTACAGTTCCGTCAAATTTTCGAATCTTGCTAGAAAAAGTTGCAATATCCAGCAACGTTCCTGTAATGCCCATGTCAGGAAGATTTATTGAATCCCCGTGTTTTGCAGGCTTTTCGATCATAAGAAAGACACCTGAGATCAGGTTTGACACTACAGACTGCGTTGCAAATCCGATCACAATTGCAAAGATTCCGCCTGCCACAAGCAGGCCTGAAAAATCAATGCCTTGGCTAGATGTAAAGGTTAGGACTGCAATGGCAATTATTCCAAAATAAATTATCTTGCCGAAATTTTTAGCAGTGTCTTTTGGAAGCGTGGGGGCGTAGTACTTGAAGAAGAGCATCTTTACAATCTTTGCAAAAAGTACACCCCCTCCAATTACTATCAGGCCAAACAGCAAAGAGAGGACAGTCAATCCGGATATAATTTCCATCTCAGAGAGACCTTCAAGGAAACCTATCAACTATTCCAGCCCCATCTCCATGATAGTATTCGTTGTACTTGGCTCCCAGGTTGGGGATTTAATCCAGTCAGTCTCAAGAGGCTTGACCTTGACATCTGCGATGTCTACCAGTCCCCGCTTCTTCATAGTCGCATCAATGCCGTCAAGAATTGATTTGGAGCCATTGTAGTAGATAGAGTTGTCAGTGATTGGAAAGACTATCTTGCTTACAGAGTTGCCCGAATCCAACTTGTTTTCCATGGTTATCTTTACTACTGCCTGAAGATATGCAGTATCATCAAAATTCTCAGATGTGCTTACAGCAACATCTGAATACTTGCACAGTATTCCGGTATCAGACTGACCGTACAAGGCAAATCTAGAATTTAACGGATCGCATGTAAACCAGTCAAATGAGCTGCGGTCTGCGCCATTAACCAGAAATACTCCGATCTCAATTGGACACTTGACAAACACGGTCATTGCTGAGCCCTTGTCAAGATGAATGGATTTGTCAAATTTCAAAAAGACGCAATCCCCGCGCCTCGCAGGATGATTCAGCGGTCTGATGGGTGCGACCTCGATTTTTAGATGATCAGAGACTACAGGGACAATCTTCTCTACGATACCGCCTTTAGGATCATCCCTAACGTACAAAAATGCACTGCCGTCGATTCGCTTTACCCTTATTGCAACATGCAAAAATGACAGGTTCAGCGTCTCGTATATCTGGTGTACACCATAATTTGAAGAGGTGGCATTGTGAGTGCTTTGATTCATATGTTCATCTGTTTGAAATCGTTAATTTATGCTATGCTGTCAGTTTAAAAAAAATCTGATAGCAGTTTTTGGCGCATCAGTCCAAAGATCTTACAGTGTGCAAGCCATTGCGTTTTTGCGATGCCTGTCTTGCTGCAAGCAAGAGAGATCGCAGATGAAAAGTCATCAGAGATTACAGGATGACTCTCAGATGACATGGCCTCACGAATTCCTTGACGGACCTGCCAGACGCCCACAGGTGTAGTGTACTCGGGCAGAATCTCCCGTAGCACAAGGACACCTGCCTGAATCTTATGCTCTGACAGATACTCCAAGACCCCTAGCTTGGCTGCAAAGAAAGCGCCGGCAGTAGCAGAGGGGTAGCGGCTTATTCCACGCGCATCCTCACAGTCTGAGCTAAACTGCACTGTCCCGTTAGAATGCCATGTAGCCTCAACTAGCTCATATATCCATCTATGGGGAAACAGGATTACGGTGTAGACATTTCCATAGTGTGTGTAATGAAACACCTTGAAGAAATCTACGACGGTGTAGTTGAGAATTTCATCAAGAAGGTATCGGCATATGATATCGTCAGTTGCAGTAATGCTCCACCTAGTGGGGACCAGCACCCTCTTGGTACCTAGCATTCCGATGCTCAGACATCTTTGAATCCTTGAGATCTCTATTCCGGAATTATACAGATTCAGCACGGCATCAGATGCCTTGAGGTCCGTGTCATAATATGCATTTTGGATTGCCTTTACAGATGTCGCACTGGAGAATCTTGCCGACTTTATCTGCCGGACAGGTCCAAAGGGTGCGCTGTGATGGTTAAAGACGGCGTCACCTGATAAAGACTGCGACGGCGACGAGCCCTCAAATACAAGATCAGAGTCTATGGGTTTTGAGGACATCGCAATCTCCTGAAGGCCCTCAATGTAACGCCCATCAGTCGTATCAACTGAGACCTTTTGTACGCCGCGTACAAGATTCAGCCTAAAATTAACGATATCGTGCAATGTCATGCCTTTCCATCTTTCCGGACTGTCAAACAGGCCGGTGTCACCGTGAATCGGAGGAACAAGCGGGCCGACTGAGACTCGCGGATAGTTCGATGATCCTACAAAGACTGATGGGGGACTGGAGCCATAAATAGAGTCAGACAAAGTAAGAACTGAACGCCTTGACGTAGTCTTGTACCATTCTTCAGGGATGAAACGTCGTGTATTTTTGGGATCAGGTGACAATGTAAATCTAGATCTTTTAACAAGTCGCCTCCGATAAAAGTGTAAAAAGAAATGACCTTAAGGGATTAGTTACCAGTCATACCATGGCAAAAACGGCAGACAGAATAGTATCGTTGCTGCCTAGTGCAACAGAGATGCTTTATGCGTTAGGGGTACAGGACAGGCTGTACGGTGTCACACACCAATGCAGATATCCTGCCGAAGCTGCGCTGAAACCACAGGTGATAAGATCTGCAATAGATTCACAGAGGTTGACAAGCAAGGAGATTGATGCCGTTACCTGCAAGATGCTAAATGATGGCCAGGATATCTTTGTGCTAGATGAGAAAAGGATGGCAGATGCAATGCCTGATCTGATCATTACACAGAAGAGCTGCAAGGTTTGTGCGCCATACGTGAACATGGTGGATAGGGCAGTGGAGATACTGGATAAAAGACCAGATGTGTGGAGCATGGATCCGCACAATATGGAGGAGATAATGGAATCCGTAAGAGAATTGGGCAGAACAGTAGAAAGAGAGCGCCGGGCAGAAGAGATAATTCAAAAGATGAACAAACGCATAAGGCATATCACAAGAATACACAGCAGGACGCCCAGAGTGCTTGCAATAGAATGGATGAACCCGCTCTTTTCTGCAGGCCACTGGATTCCAGAGATGGTACAGATTGCAGGAGGCACAAACATGAAGACACAGGTAGGGGAAGACTCTGCAGTCTTTGACATCGATGATGTGGTGCAATTAGACCCAGAGATCATAATTCTTTTGCCGTGTGGCTTTGATACCCAAAGAACGGTATCAGAGTATGCGCAGATTCTAAAACATGACAGAGTTTGGAGATCTCTTTGCGCGGTAAAGGAGAACCGGGTTTTTGCAGTTGACGCAGACTCTTTTTTCAGCAAGCCGGGCATACGAACCGTGGAGGGAATAGAGATTCTGGCAAAGATAATTCATCCAGAAGAGTTTGAGGATTTGAGAGTTCCAGAAAAATCATTTGTGTGTATCAGCCAGCATGTTTGAATGTGTATGGATCATGCTCTGAGGATGTTGTTGTAACAGTAACAATAGTTTCCAACAGGTTATAGTGATTTTTTTGATGTGGTAGCACGAAACTGTTTTGCGCAGTTATTATCACAATAATAAGGACAACAACACCGACAGGAACAACCCACGCCGGAGTTGCAGTTGTTCTTCCTGCCAGACACTTGAACGAACTGATAAAAATCACGCTGCGCGTGTTGCAGGTGTACTCGTCATCACTGTCATTATTTC
This sequence comes from Candidatus Nitrosopumilus sp., assembly GCA_047516405.1. GTDB lineage: Archaea > Thermoproteota > Nitrososphaeria > Nitrososphaerales > Nitrosopumilaceae > Nitrosopumilus. The sequence continues at coordinate 4,867 of JAKZUU010000069.1, forward strand.
TGTACTGCACTGACCAGAGATACAACATCCCTGTCACGCAGCTGGTAATCCGTAGGCAGTCTCAAATTATACCTGACATCCTTTCCGTACAGTAGGCCCTTGGTCAAGTCAGTGTGAATCTCTTTTGCAAGGTCGTTTATCGTAGCCCCATCTTTGAGCAGAATCAGGTCAGGCAGCACCCTACCACTCTTATCGGCAAGGTTCTTGGCGTCTGCAACCGGGTATATGGAGTTCATCTTGAGCAGTTTGAATACTGCGACATTGATTGCAAATTGAACGCCTGTTCTCATGTATTCACCCATGATTCCTTTTTTGATAAAATTCAGTGCGTTGATCTGCTTTTCATTTAGTTGATCTGGCTGAAGAATCTCAAACTCCTCTGAACCCGGGGAGTATTTTATCAGACCCTTCTGTTCTGCACGCCTGAGACTGAATTCGCTGTCTCCACTTACAGGTATTATGATGGAGTCATTGTAGCGCTCTCGCAATCTGGCAAAGTTTTTGTCTGCACCCTCAACGTCGACCTTGTTTGCCACAATCAGTGTAGGCTTTGAGATCTTTCTGAGACTTGACGCAAGTTTTTTGGTGTCAGTCATGTTAAGATCGTCGAACTTTTTTTCTCCAAGATTCGTAGCCAAGATAGCATCTTGGACATGTGTCTTTTTTACACCAATCCCCCTGTACAGATCAGTTATCGCATCGTATATGTCAAGACCGGTTCTGATCAGTTTTGATACCTTGTCTCTGTTGCCCTCCAAGATCTTATGATACCACATGATTAACTCCTCCTCGATGTCTGCAAAATCAGAGACCGGATCGCCTGTTCCGACTCTAGTTATCTTTCCGCTAGAGTCAATCCCGCCGGATGCGTCAACCACATGCAGCAATGCATCAGACTGTGCGGCAATGGATAGAAACTGGTTTCCAAGACCCTTGCCCTTCCACGCATTCTTGATTAGGCCTGGTAAGTCGATAAGTTCTATTGGAATGTATCTCCAGCCGTTGACACATTTTGAATTGTGCGGATTGTCCGGAATCTTAAACTCAGGATGCACACATAATGTGATCGCCTGCGCCACCCCGTGTATGGGAGATTTGGTGGTAAATGGGTATGACGAAATCTTTTCAGATGATAGGGTGGCAGAATTAAAAAACGTGGTTTTTCCTGTGTTGGTTTTACCGATTAATCCAAGCTTGATAGGCACTGCATATCTATAGCGTGCTAGAATATTTATCTCTGCCTAAATTTGAGACACATGTTCGGATTCATAGCAAAAAAAGATGGGCAGATACAAGAGGTATGACATGTCAGATTAAGTGACTAAGGCATGGCACAACGGCAAGAATTACTGCACTGTGACATCAACAATATCAAACTGTTTGCAGACACATGGCAGGCCAAGAATCTCAGAAACTCCGGGAGTGACATCATCACTGCTTACAAATCGTTTGACCGGAAGGCCGCCTTGGGCATCAACCATAAGAGTAAACGTATTTTCTGAATTTCTCCTGTACTTTAACGAAGAGATTCTCTTCTCAGAACGCTTCCCGGATTTATTATAAACTAGTATGGGCACCTTTTGAAGACTCTTTAGTCTTCTTAGACTGGTTGAATCGATTCTGGATGCGGCATGTACACAAAGACGCACCAAGGAGCTGAATTTAAGAGGCTTTACAGGCGATCTTGGGATTATTTTTAGTTCCATGATTTGAACAGCGTCAAAGCATGCATCAGATACGCTCAAAGTCCGTGCACATGGGTTTTGAATTTTTACAAAGAACGGTCTTCCGCAGCCTAGCACAAGGCTGGAACTGTCCTCGCCGCCAATCCATGTAAATTTGGCGGTGTTGCTGTTGGTGTTGTTGTTATTATTATTATTATTACCAGCATTACCGAACTGCTCAAAAATGAATCCCGAGATCACACCCTCTACACTGTCAAATTCGGCAATGCCGTGAAAATTACATGTTCTGCATCCGTGTCCACAACAGTTATCGCATGATTTCTGCTTTTGCGGCAGCCCTCTCTGCGTCTTGGTGTACCTGCCTGACACAACAACAGATTTTGAGCGCGTCTGACATGTCTGATCTTTGAGATTCAATGTTATGGTAAGATCAGGATCAAGGTGATCTACTATCATCTTTGTCTTTTTTGAGAATATCTTTGCCAGCTCTCGCGTTATGCCGGTCTTTATGCCGTCTGCACCCCTTAGCTTGTACTGAGAGCGAATGTTATCATCCCTGTCAATAATCGACGGTTTAATCATGACTCCCACGCTAAAGGACTTGCCTTGATAGCCGTACGATGCCTCAAGCATCATCTTTAAAAAATTATCAAGATGTGCAAACAGGTCTTTGCATATGTAACATCTGTCTGTATTACACCCAGAAATTTGCAGCTTCTTGCCGAGAGGTTTGTAGGACAGAAGGTGTAGTTGCTTTAAGAAGAGCCTGCCAAGACAGTAACTGCACAAAGGGTACTTTGCCAATATCATGTGGGCGGCCAGAAGAATTTTTTGATATTCAGACATGAGAAGAAACGGGTTGTTATCCTAGCCCCATCTTTCTTAATGTTCCCTTCATCTGACGGCCTCTGGAAGACTTCATCAAGTTTTTAGAGGCCTTGTAGTTTTTAATCAGCTCCTTAACCTCACTTTCAGGCCATCCTGAACCGCGAGCAATTCTTGTGTACCGGGATTTGTTTAGCAGGTCGGGATCGGCCTTCTCCTCTTTGGTCATACTTTGAATGATATACCGCCATTTCGATACCCTGCCCTCCATCTGGGAGACCTGATCATTTTTTACCATTCCGGAGAGACCAGGCATGCTGTCAAGCAGTCCCTGCAGGGAACCCACATTTGTTACCTCTTCGAGCTGGTAAAAAAAGTCATCCATGTTCATCTTGCCGCTTGATATTCTCTTCATTCTAACATCATCGCCTTCATTCTCCAACCGCTTGGCCAAATCTAGCACTGCCTGAATATCACCCATTCCAAGCAATCGTCCAACGAATCGTGTTGGCGAGAATTTCTCCAGATCGTCTACCCGTTCGCCTGTTCCAAGATACATTATCTGTGCACCGGTTGCAGCAGCAGCTGCAAGCGCGCCGCCTCCCTTTACAGAACTGTCAAGCTTTGTGATAATTATGCCCCCTACAGAAATGGTCTTGTGGAATGCCTCTGCTTGGCTGAAGCACTGCCGTCCTATTGTACCGTCAATTACAAGCAGTGCCAGGTCAGGCTGTGCAACACTGTTAATCCTCTTCATCTCGTCGAGCAGGTCTTGTTCCTCTTTGTGACGGCCTGCAGTGTCAATCAGTATGACATCCAAGCTCTGTCCTGCAAAATGTTTCAGGCCGTTTCTTACAATATTTGGAGAGTCCTTGTTGTTCTCCTCACCGTAAACCTCTACGTGTGAGCGCTCACACATAGTTTTGAGCTGAACTAGCGCCCCTGGCCTGTATGTATCAGCACCTACAACGCCGACTTTGTATCCCTGTCTGGTTAAAAACAAGGCAAGTTTTGAGGCCGCAGTAGTCTTACCGCTACCTTGAATGCCAAGCAGAACTATCTTGTTCTGTTTTCCAGGCTTGAAGTTAAAGTCAGACTCAGTACCCAGCAGTGATGAGAGCTCATCGTACAGTATCTTTACGATGTGGTCCTTGCGTGAAAGTCCTGGTGGGGGAGTCTCGTTTATTGCCCTGTCTTCGAGCTGTTTGGTAATCTTGATAACTAAATGTACATCAACGTCAGAGTACAAAAGCGCCCTTTGGACGTCTTTTGCAAGATCCTTGATCAGTTCCTTGTCCACGCCAGACGATCTTACAATCTTTTTAATTGCATCCCCCAGACTAGTCTTGAGATTATCAAGCATGATAGTTTATTTTTGCCTCTTCTATTTCAAACCTTCCCCTGTACCCGTCCCAGATCTTTCGGGATTGAATTATCTTGATGGGATTGGCAAACAATGGGCAGTCAACTACAAATGTCTCGGCCTCTCCCCCCTCAAAGTCAAGATTGAACCTGAATTTTTGGGATAGTTTGGACAGGGTCAATACATCGTCTGCCGTGATTGTACGTCCCAGCCAAAAGTCATCTAGCCCGTCAGAGGATACACTGGTGACTATAAAATCAAACTCCTCAACTAGTTTGCTCATGTACTCTAATGGAGACGAGTTGTTCCACAAAGGAGATACAGGAACCAGATTTAGTTTGGAGCAGACATCCTCAAACTTGTCTCTTTGAAACCGGCTTTTAATTCCTCCGTGAACCAGGCCCTGGATATTGAAGCGCTCTTTTGCATCTTCAAGCAGGTTGTGAAGCACTGACAACTCTGCACCTACATCATCAGAGTCGCATGTTGCAGTCAGTTGAGTGATGCCCATTGACTCGGATTGCAACTTTGTCCATTTCATGTTGGGGTGGTGCAGCAGATGGCTCTCAGCTGATCTTGGAAAGATGCTAAGCAGACACGTTACAACGTGGCCCTGGCTCTGTGCCAGATGTACTGCATACGTGCTGTCCTTTCCGCCTGAGAAAAGGGATGCCAAGTTCATGATAATGTAAAGTATGATTCAACAGATGTTATAAACCTGTTAAAAAATGGGATGCTTCATCACTCATAATCATCATCACTGTCTACTAGTCAGATGGCTTTTCCAATCATCATCATCAGCATCTAGACTAGTTCTTTATACGCATGATTTTAGTCTTGTCCATGACGACCCAGTACTCTACATTCTGTCCATTCTCAAGTCTTCCTTTGACCTCATCGTCAATTAGACTTACATCGATGGTCTCAAATGTTTCAGAGTCCATAATTTGAATCAGATCGCCGTTGATTGATATGATTTGGGCTATTTTTTTATTTATCATGGGAACGTGAATTTGCATGCTGACAGGACCCACGTGCGGTCTCTTCTGGCCGTCAAAGATTCCTTCAGCTACGATTCGTGCTTTGGCAGCGCCGTGCTTGCCGGGCTTTGATGTATCGTACTCTACAATTCTACACGGCTCCCCGCTGGGTTGATCAGAGTGAGGCAGCAAGATGTATGAGCCGATCTTCAAAGAACCAAGGTCAGAGGGTTTGCTCATAAAAAAATTGGTTTTATTTGAATACTTTAAAGGTTTACATGCTTGAAAAGTCAACCCAGACAGGAACTTTGATTGAGACTGACTTGTTGTACTAACATTGGCGTAACATACGAAAATCCAAGTTACAACATGACATGCAGTGCGCGTAAACTACAACACCGTCGACAATTTCTTTTTTAACAATGTGGATGATCATAAAGGCTTTACAGGTAAATCTAAACTCGGATTCCAAAAGATCTCCCAGATGCTGTTTTTTATCTCCTTGGGCACATTCCTGTTCAGTGTTATTTTCACATATATTTTTTATTTCCTGCACCATTCATTCCTTGCTGTGTGATCTTGCAAGTCAATTTCTGAGAGTACGTCAAAGACTCATTAGCTAACGTGTCATTACGTGCGCCCTTGCCGTCTTTCTTTGATGCCATACCACCAACGTCCGGGTTTGGCAGGCGGATTTCTCTTATTTTCCAAAAAATCTTTTCTGGTTACACATGACACAAACATGTTCTTTGATCTGTTGCTGTGTGGATACAGATGTCATGTTAGTAGTTGATATCCATAGGATCGAATGTTTTAATTGTGCAGATGCTGCAAAATATGAGATTATGACTTGCGGCAAGCCTGACTTAGGTCTGCTACTGTACATAAAGTGGAATGCATCACACAAGACGATCAAGTGCGGCGGCCAGTATTAAATCCAAGTTGGGGGATTTTTTATAGGCAACAGATGCAAAATAAAGACCTGTCAGTTCTTGTTTGTCTGTACATCTAGCATGGCTCTGAAGACAGGTATACTTATGTTCCTTTCCTGCAAAAATTCTAAAATTTTTCGGTTCTTACTATGCTGACATCACTGACATAGAGCATTATTGCATAGTTGGCAAATAACGTCCTTGAGATCTCCTCTACAATGCCTGACAGTCTCTCCTCACGTAAAATTACCTCAATTTTGACGTTTTTTTCATTCTTAAATCCCTGACCACGTAGTCCACGATCTCCATCCCCGTTGACTTCGTAAATGGTGTAACCTGTTATGGCGTGTTTCTTCAAAATGTCAAGAACGTTTTTTTGGGCAAGGATCTCACATGTAACAGTTAACAGTTTCACAGGATATAGCTTCATATCCAATCTCGAGTAATGTAATTCAATAAGTCTATCGATCCCTCTGCATTATGTACAAATGATGACACACTGAACATTATAGGCAACAAGACTATAATGTTATACGGAAACGTGATTCCCAAGGCAGATGTGATGTAAAGGCTTGGATTTGCCTGAGGAATTGCATGACGAAGAACAGCAGGTGCTGCAATGAACGAGGCACTGGCTAGCAGCAATCCAAACATAACTGCGCCACCTAGACTCAGACCCATTGCAGTTGCAACTAATACACCAATTATTCCGTTAAATGTTGGCATAATTACGGCAAATCCAATAAGAAAGATCCCAACCTTTCTGATATCATCCAATCTTTGACCTGCAATTATTCCCATCTCTATCATAAAAATTACTATGGCGCCGGTAAACATCTCATCAAAGACGATCTTAATGGAGTCAAATCCATCTTCTCCGATAATATAACCAATGACGATACTGCCCAACAAGATCACAATTGCCTTGCCTGTTACCGATTCATGCAGTACCTGGGAGAGTTTTGTCCTTGTCTCTTGAATTCCCATCCCGATGTCTGTATCAGCATAGTCATCATCATCATGGTCATTGTTGCCGCCATTATCAGAATTAATGAATGCCTGTTTTTTTGCACGAATCTGTTTTGACACTGCCATATTTGTAAGAAATATTGCCATGATAAATGCGACAGGTTCCAAAATAGCCAAGATGGCAGCTAAATACCCTTCTGACGTGACGCCTTGATTCTTAAGAAATGACAAACCGACAGAGAATGTTACGGCTCCTACTGCACCGTATGTGGAGGCCAGAGCGTAAGAATCAAAGATATTGAACTTGCCTAGTCTTCGTAAGATTTGATAGTGGTTTAGGGTAAACAGTAAAGACAGGCCAATTGCTACAAACATCGGAACCAACATATTCTCAAATCCAGTGTTTCGCATCTGTATTCCGCCATGCAATCCAATTGCTGCAAGAAGGTATATTGGCAGGAATTCAGATATGGCTTCTGGAATTTTTAGATCAGACTTTATTCGAGCTGCAATAATTCCAAATAAAAAGAAGAGTATTATCGGAGTAAGAAGATTTGATTGTATTAATTGTAGAATATCCATTTGAACATTTCAAAAAACTTTTGGCGAAATAAAAATCAAGGCATTGTAAAAGATCAGAAGAGATAAAGAAGTACCTATGCCAGATCTATGGCTCTTCAGATTCCAGCATCATCTTGTCATCGTCCATCATTTCATCGTCATCCATCATCATCTTGTCATCGTCCATCATTTCATCGTCATCCATCATCATCATCTTGTCAGACTCAAAGTCAAATGTGTTGTCGCCAGCATAAAAGTGGCCATACTTGTACCATGCACCGTCTTTGATGCCCCACAGGTCATAGTCAGATATTGCCAGGTCGCCTGCCTCGTTGAGGTTGACTGTCCCTATTGCGCCGGTGTGTCGGGATGCGACATCAATTATGGCATCACGTACTGTCAGTGGATCGGTGGATCCGGTCTCAATGATTGCCTTGCCCAAGACTGCGACACTGTCATATGATGAGAATGCATAAGCGTTAGGTGATGAGCCCTTGAAATCTATAAAGTAATCATTTACGTGTTGGTATATCTCGTTTGTAGATGTGGCAAACTGGGTACTTACAAAGTTGGTATTATGTGTGAACTCTGATGCTATTGGGTCATCAGAGAGGGTATGGTCATTTGATGAGCCGTCAGAGCCAAACCACCTTACAGTCTCCAAGTTATCATAAGAGGCTGCAAAGTTGAGCAGGTGTACGGTTTCAGAGAATCCTATCATCAGGACTGCCACCTCGTCTGCAGAGTACTCGTTGACATATTCGTCAACTAGGCTGGACAACAAAGTCGCCTCAGTAGAGTATACTGTTACATCAGGAGAGTAGCGTATGCCGTCATCCATTACCCCTCCTATAGATTCAAAGTTGTTTCTGGTAGATTCGTACAGGCCGTCACCCCAGACATCTGCACGGTATATTGGAACTACGGCCTTTATGCCTTCCTGCTGGAACAACAGGGCCAATACCTTGCCTTGCTGGGTATCGTCTGGGATCATACGGAATATGTTGTCTACAATTGCAAGTGATGGTGATGTTGATGTGGGACTGATTAGCACCATATCGTTGGAATCAGCATAGGACTTGATGTTGCGTACCTCGGCACTTGATTCAGGTCCGAGTACGAATTTAATACCTTTAGAGTTCAATGATTGAATCTTTTCAAGGGCTACAATAGGATCGGATTGCGTGTCCTCAAGCACCAAGTTCATTCGCCATGATGCTCCAATCTCCTCCAGATAACTGTTAAAGTCAGTCAGTCCTAGCTGGACACCGATGTTGTTGTCCTGGCCGTGGGCTGAGAGGTCGCCGGTGGATGGAAGCATTACACCGACATCGATTATATCAAATTCTTCCACTGGAGGAACCGGATCGTCTGATGGTCCGCTTGATACAGCTACTGCTACACCAATTATGACTGCTATAGCAACTGCAACTGCTACATATACTATTTTTGAAGCCATTATCTTGTTTTTAAATAGACCACTATAAAAACTGTTTTATTTTGTCGATCTGTGTATGAAGATGCATCTTGCCGTAGCCTTGATGATAAAGGTGTTCTTGGCAGCGTATGCTTACAGATTTGAACTTGAGGAAGGGCAGATGCTACTACTAGACCACTGATTTATGCCGCCTGACGGCTGCACCCTCTTTTGAGTCATCAGAAACAATCCGCAAAAAAATAAAAAAGAGTAAAAAATATTGGAACAGATAGTTAGATAACCTTTCACATAGTTTGGA
>JAKZUU010000070.1:0-11588 GCA_047516405.1 Candidatus Nitrosopumilus sp.
GTGTTGCCGCCAGGCTCGGCGCATCAGACTTTAATGCATATCTGGAGGAGATTGGAGCCTCTTGGAGAATGAATCTAATCTTTGCAGATACGCAGTTCAATTCAACGACAGATATTGAAAAGATTCACTCGCTCAACTCCAAAGGCGTCAAATTCGTACTGGGTCCGGAGACAAGTGCCCAGATACACAGCATCAGATCATACGTTGATTCAAACGGGATGGTGCTGATTAGCCCCTCATCAACATCCCCGTCCCTGGCAATCGATGATAGTATCTTCCGCCTGGCTTCCAACTCCGCCCAGCAGGGAAGAGCGCTGGCTCTACTCTTCGAGCAGGAGGGCATCGAGGCCGTAGTTCCGATTTATCGTGCAGATGCCTGGGGTACGGACATACACAGATCAGTTAAAAACAGCTTTGAGGCCCTGGGCGGTGTGGTGGACAATGGCATAGCCTATCGTACAACCGCATATGACAACTTGACTTTCCATGATCATTATACGAATTATAATAAATACGCCTTTAACCCGGCTGCGCTCTCCGGCCTTGTTAAAGAGTATATCCTCCAATACTCTGCAGAGAAGGCCGCAGTACTGGTGATCGGCTTCTCTGAGACTGCATACCTGCTTGACCGGACAGGCTCTTTTGAGAGCCTGCACAGCGTAAGGTGGTTCGGTTCTGAGAGTCTCTCCCAAGACAGCGCCTTTTTGGATCATCCAAAAGCATCGGCATTTGCACAAGATGTCAACTTTGTCAGCGTCCGGTTTGCACCGTCCACAAATGATGTGTATGAGCATGTACGGGACTACTTTGCAGACTTTGAAGGCATGACACCGGGCGCCTCTGCCTTTGCATCATATGACAGTGTCTGGGTTTTGGGCAAGGCCATCTTGGAGGCTGACTCGGCAGATTCGTTGGCAGTCCGTAACAGCATAACTGATGCTGCATCCACACATACAGGCGCCATCGGCACGATTCATCTAAACGAGTTCGGCGACTTTGCAACGCCAAGCTACAGTCTCTGGGGCATACGTGATGGTCAATGGCATCTGTCCGGGCACTTTGATGCTGATAATGGCACGTTCAGTTTCACATAAATTCAGATGTGTGTAGAGTCGCTCAAACTGGTGACCTGGCCATAAGATTGCATGCATTGCAAAATATTTGCAGTATCCGGACATTTATGTCTCAAAACAAATCTGTGTGTGTGTCATCCAATAAATGATGCACCTCCAGTTCATTGCACGTACTTTTCATTTTGCACCTGATCATATTCACCTGCGTGTAAATTTTTACAAACTGCGGATCCAAGTACAATATAATCTATAATTCTGTGTGGGCAGTCAACGCGATCGCAAAGAGATGTACGAACAAATTAAAATCTAGCGCCTTGGGTTCTGCTCTCAGTGTCTGTCCGTGAATTCTATCTTGATTTTGGCAGGCATGCTATTTTTTGGGGACTGTACTTTAACTTTCATATGATACAAAATATATAGTACAGTGTCGTATTTACTAGTATGAGAATGCCATTCGCGCATCTCTAGGGAAGCAGTCTTTCCGCATGTGTGCGGACCTGCTTCCCGACCCTATTCAGATTTGGAAGCTCCTTTATGCCAAAACCGTATAATTTGCCGCCAGAGTGATACATCTTTGGCTCTAGTAGTTCAAACCACTTCTTGAACCGTGGGTCTTCGTTATAGTGCCTGTGTACCACATACGCGATCATATCTGCCAGCTGAATCAGATTCCACATGTGTGATTCAACAAAGATTGGATTCTCAATGGTGTGATGAATGTCTCGCCGTTTACTGTTCCCTCCTACCAACCTACGCACAACATTCGTGATCTCTGCATCTGGAGCCTTTTGACTGGAGTCCATAAAGAGCAGCCCGTTGTTGGTTTGAACAGATTTTTGCTTGAGAAAACTCTCAAATCCTCCTACAAGCAGCGTCCACGATTGCTTCATAACTTCTGAGGAATATCTACGCTTTAGGCGGTCCTTGAAGATGATCACGCTGATTATGGTAATTTCAGATTTGCATGCTAGACCTACAACCTTTGAAAAGATCTCCTCCTTCTTTGCAAGGCTTAGTCCTTCTTTGGCAAAAAATTCCTTGTCGTTCCAAATGTCCTGCGCATGAAATTCCCATTTGTGTGGGAGAATCTTTGGAAGCAGTTCTTGCTTTGCTTCATCGAGTCTCTTTTCGATGGATTTCCAGTCTTTCTCATGAACTAGTACTCCGCTCAAGACATACATGCCGTTGTCTTGGCTACTGTGCTTTATCTTCGTCTGGCCTGATCCATCCAAAAATAGGAGGTACATAACCCTGACATGCAACCCACAAATAAAAATCGTATGTATTTGTGTCATGCTTAGTTTATTGGCAACTAAAACTTTGTATAGTTATCTGATGTTTTCAGCCATACGTGTATGTCTGTCTCTGGACAGGTGATAGGTGGCGTGCAAGACGATGTTAGAGACATACATCTGAAACAAAGGGCGTAAAAAATTAAAAGATTTTTCTGCGATGGCACACTGCCAATGATGAAAAACCAGCGCAGCCTCTCACTTGATGATACGACCTGCAGTACGACACCTGCGGCAGCAACTGTTATTGTCTTGCCGCCTGTGTTTTAAACGTTGAAGACATACCTCTTGCTGTTTGGAGTCCTGGCCGCTGTAATCTTGATGATGACCTCTGAGCAGGCCGATGCGACTCCGCCTTGCGCGATATACGATCTTGACAGAACATGGCTTGCATCTGATAACATCTACACCGGCAAGGTCGTGGCGGTAACCCCTCAGCAGTCTGACCACGCACAAGGCGATGACGGTACTACTGATGTGGATCCAAAACACAGCGTCAGAATTGATTTTGAGCTGGAACACGTCCTGAAGGGCTACCTGCAACACACGTCGTGGCAGTACCGCGTCCCGCCAGAGACGTACTGCCCAAGTGATTTTTGTGAAAAGGGCGCGGATCACTACACGCTGGGATCCGAGATTTTTTACATTACCGACAGTGACGGGCGCATAATATCGGACGGCGCATGCGGCATAGGGACATCGAAGGTAAATGACGGCGGATACTGGACACTCCCTGACGATTTTTTTGACCATTTTGAAGAGATTTACGGGTTTCCACCTCCCAAAGACAACCCCTGCTCCAATCCTGACCATGTTCTGGTGTTGCGGGAGAATGACAGGCTTGCATGCGTCAAGCCCTCGACTGCCGAAAGGAAGACCTGGGACATCTTTGATATGAGGGAATACCAGTCAGACAAGTCAAACGGACAGGCAGTCTATGACCGTCCGCAGTCCTCAAAATATACGACGGTCATCAACGGGGAGACGTACTCTGAGACAAAAGTCACCTTGTCGAACATGCCCAAGATAGGCGAAACTGCCGAGATTGTAATGGAGTACACGCATTTACACAAGTATAGCAACATCACCTCAAACGATCTAAAGGGCATCAGTATCTCCCCAAATTTTGAGTTTGTGGGCATGGACGAGGAGAAGATCTACACCAACATCGACAGACGCGGGGCGACAACTTCTTACAAGTACACTGAACCATTCATGCCGCTTTGGCAAAACCAGACTGACGGGATGTCTGCCGCGGTCAAGGCCGTCTCTGAGGGGTCGGCATGGATTACAGGCGGCGCGCTGTACGGGGCCGATTCACACCGGTACTACTACGGCACTAGCCACACCTTGGTTGTCGGGGAAGATCAGACACTGCTTGTCAAGGACTACATCATGGTAAACAACCCGATGCCGGACATGTCAATATTTCGGAGATGACTAGGGGCACTGGCAGTCAGATGCGTCCTGACCTGATGGCAGGCATACTCAACATGTACGCGCAGTTCTTGCCTGATGCATTGGCTGCAATTACTTTTTTTCGTCTCTGTGTCCCTGCCATGTTTTCTGTCCATTGAACGGCACGCGAACCGTGATCCTGGTTTTTCATTGATTTTGAACCAAAAATTTGGACGGCGCCTGCCTGTCCTGATATTATACTGATACGATCGGCTCGGAATATCCCAAATCAAACGCTATAAACTTGTATGTTGTAGTGACAACAAGAACATGAACAACAAGGCAAAACACTCGATGACTTTCCGATGTGATGGCTGCCTTGCCGGCAGTGACACCGGCTCCACACGGCGTGTCTGCATCACATGAGGATACCGGAATTCTGGATCTGGGGCCTGCAGGAGTTTTTCTGCCACCCAAATTCTGGTAGTTTGAGCATGACATCAACTGCAACTGATTTTGTATATGGTGTCATATCTGGTGTTGCATCTGATCGGACTGACGCACCTGCAGTATTGGGAATTGACTGAAAGCCTGACACCTGCAGTTGGTTTTAAGAGTGCCAGTCTGGGAAGTTACGGAAATACAGGCAGAACAACCGATTTTGTCCTGTCTGGAACAGCTGTAACGGCAGGTGCGGAATCTGATACATGTTCCAATCCCTGCGGTTTGACTGTCTGTAACAACGTTTATGGTATTTGTATGCCTGTCAGGGGTGAAACGGGTTGTTTGCCAGCCGTACATCATAACGAGCATTCAGGTGATGATTCGAACGCATCTGCTGTACGAAAAGGATCAGAAACTGGACTTGATGTCCGGGGAGATATCAGTGGTAATAATGATGCGACTGCACCGGCGGGCAGGTATTGATATGAACAAAAAAATACTTGTTCTTGCCGTTGTTGCAGTAGTTTTGATTCTGCCTGGTGTGTATTTTGGTGGACTCATACCGCTGACTGCCACTACCTATTCGTTTTCTCCGGTCTATGACGACAAGACGCTCTATCAGATAAGCCTCATAGTTGTGGAAGGAACACTTGTGAAGGATTCATCATATGTGGAATGGCATATCAGCGGAAACTATGCGGTTCCAAGCATTTCTACAGTTTGGAGTCTGCAGCAAAACGAATCGTTCAAGGGACCGGGCCTTGAGATCGTGGAGTTTATAGTCGACGGCGGCACCTACAACAACATGGTTCATCACGCGATGCACAGTACGGAATTGAACAGGGGGGACGATGTCATTGTATTTCTGTCAAAGGATGCAGACAGCATCTACAAGGATAACTACTATCTGACGGGAATCGAGTCCGGTGTCTTCAAAATCAAGGACGGATTTGCCGCAAACGAATATACAAACTCATCGCATGATGCAGATTCGTTTAAATCATCCCTTCGGTCATTTGGTTGATCTTTTATTATTTTTTGACGATGTCATTGTTGGCTTTTTATATGAATGAGGGTATTAGATCATGACCACGTATTGTAAAGCGTTGCGTCATACAGGAGTTGTCCAAATTTTTAATTCAAAATCAACGACTCTGTTTCCCAATCATTCTCTTCACAGGCACCCATCCATGTGATTCTGCACACGTCATTGCTTTTCCTCCTGTCTTGCCGTCTTTGGAGGCGGTCTTGCAGAAGGGCACACCGTCACCTGCGTACCATATCCGCTGCCAATTGCCGTGTCAATCATGCAGTGTACGGCCACACCTTGCCGCATATCCGTGTCTTGAGATTCTCCCATTTTTGCGCATTCATGCACTTGACGAATATGCACTTGAACGTGGAGAATGCGATCTAGACCTGCCACCGTATCCTGACTCTTTCTGCCACGCCCTCTGAAGTTCCCTCTTGCTGGCGCGTAAGATCTGCAAACCTGCGTTCCGCATCCTTGTCTGTGATTAAAGCCTCCAAGCTGCCTAAATCCTGCCTTCTTGCAGGACACGCATCCGTTTGCATTTCCTGCAAAGCTGATGCGGACCAGAATCAGGGGATCGAGCCCGTGTTTGGCGCAGTATCTGTGAATATCCACAGTATCGTACGCACCATCGGCTGCAACCTTGGTACCGGCGGACGCTTGTGTTTGGCGATCTGTCCGCATTTGCAAAACTCGCGCATCAACATTGACTGAAACGTATATCTTCAGAGATCCAAAACCCATTGCAAATCTTTTCAAGTGTCGCTATAGTAGTAGGGCATCTGGACGCTCTGGGCTACAGACAGACAGACAGACAGACAGACAGACAGACAGACAGACAGACAGACAGACAGACAGTCATGATGCAGGCAGACAGAACCGCCAGTCCTGAAAACAAGATACACCCAGACACCTCTTACCGAATCGGCACAATGCACGATCACCGGATTTTGTAGCTGCCACCAAAATTACTATATTGAGCTTCATATCTGAACATGGTATTGCCTGCAAAGACAAAGTACAAACCCACATGGCAGTACATGCCAAACGAGAACATGTTGAGACGTATGTGTTCCTCACATGTATACCGCAAGGCCGCATCTGGTTACAACAGCGGATGGATAGTCCACGCGGCAATCCTTGGAAAACAGATGGAAGTCAAGGTACACGACAGATCGACATACCTGCTATACATAACTGAGTCTTACAATGCATTTGATTATTCTTGTACGTGCGGAAATACGTCGGTTTTTTACGAAAGCTGCCCGCATCTTATCGCATCACTCATGCACCTAATGGACAACTTTGAAATGATGCTTGAAGACGAAACAAACAGGGAAGAGGGGGCAAGATACATGCTTGCACATGCATCCTCAAAACAGATCGCAGATTTCCTAGTCAAACAGATGCTTGAGGGCCCCATCATGATTGACACGTTTGCCCGCGAGTTTGGACTTTGTAACGTGCGTCTGCCGCGAGATTATGCCCGTGAAATAGACAGAATGTACTCTCGTATCCCAAAGTATGGCATCGGCGTGACGCCTATTGATTTTGAGCCGCTCTTCTTGGAGGCTCGTAGCAGGCAGCAAGGGAAAGAAGCGTCCGAGGCCACGCGTATGTACCAGGACATGTCTGTATCGATACGCAACCACATGAAGGATGTCAATGACAGTGACGGATACTATGCTGACTGTTGCATAGAGGCACTTGAAAACCTAGTCGAGTCGGTGATACGGGAGAGGCTCTCTCACAAGGACAAACAGGTGCACATAAAGTATCTGCTTGACGAGTTTATGTCTCTCAAAGACATAAGATTCATTTCGCATTATCGTAGCGCCTTGGAAAATATTTGTACTGCCAGAGAGGATCTAGACTTTTGGAAGGAGCTGATGGTGCCCTGTCTTGAGGATCACGGTCCTGTGAAGAAGACGAACATTCTTGGCAACCCCGTCGAACACATCGTTGATTCAAAGGTGGAAATAACAAAGAAGATGAACCTTGTCACAATGTATGCCCATGTGCTCGAGCAGGCAGGCATGCAAGATAAGGCGCTTGCCATTCTTGCAGAGCACATGCCATCTGACAAAGACATATGCATAAAGTATCTTTACATGCTCAAGGATTCAGATCCTGACGTGGCAATCAACGGGGTGCAAAAGGCGCTTGGTGCATTTCCAGACGATGTGCAGGTTATGGCAGCTGCCCATCTGCTGTTGCCTGAGGACAGTGCAGAGTATGCCGCGCTTCTCCGGGATCTGTTCGCTGCCACCGGGGACAGCAACCACCTTCAGAATCTCAAAAAGGTCTCTGATGACTGGGATGGCCCCTTTCAAAAATGGGCTGCAGGGTTGGTAAAGCGCTCCCCTGAAATAGTCATGGACATGTGCATAAAAGAAAAGATGTACGCGATGGCAATGGATATGCTAAATTCGGTCAGTGATCTGAATATAATTGAGAAATACTATGCAAAGTTTGCCAAAAAATACTCCAAGCGCTACTTTGTCATATACGGCAAGGCACTGGAAAAATTCATCCGATCAAAGTCCGGAAAAGATCACTACATCCGCGTATCTGAGCACCTCGCCAAGATAAAGGGCATACCTGACACGGAATATGATTACGACCGGCTGTTCAGAAGGATAAAATCACACAATGCCGGCAAGCGTCTTTTGATGAAGACATTGAAGGGCAGATAGGCCCGGAAAATTCCATCGGCTGCACAGTTGGCTGCACCGGAAAATAAAATTTTGTATGGTTGTCCTGCATCTTTAATCGCACATCTGCCAATCTGTCCCAAGTGCGCAGTCGGCAAGATGCAAGGCAGCCTCAGATGCGTGCTGTGCAAGATTGCCGCCATATACACAGATATGGTACTGGCCTTGGCGCTGAAGAATTTGTGCCAGGCAGCAGTGTGGCGCAACGGGCGCCTTTGCATGGCAGGCATCTGGCACGGACCATGCATGAGACCTCATCTGGATTGGCATGAGGTGCTGACTGCTTTTTGTGATCAAGACATCTCAAGCACGCCTGTGTCAAAATCAGATCACTGCAATGATGCACCGTATCAGTATGTATATTTGGCGTATAGTGCTAAATTTTGCACCTGCCTGAGATGCCGTTGCAGGTCATTGTGGTTAATAGTCAACTGGTTTTTTACTCCTCGGACACACAGATACAGTTCAGGCTGCGTTGTGAAAAATGGCGCCAGATCGCCGGCAGAAAGGATTTCATTTCAGATTATCTAGGCGTTGCATCTTTGATTCCTTGACTGTTTATCACGTATCCTGATGGCGTCTTTACTGCATGCAAGACAGCCGTGGGATTCCTGACTGTGCCTGTCACGTTCCTGTTCTTGTCTACTAGGTACAGATACGAGTCGTCCCCTAGTATCTTTGAGCGCATCCACTCGTTTGCAGTAAGTGCAACCCACTGCTGTTGTGCAGGCTTTGCAAGCACGTACCGTACACCCTGCGGTCCTGAGGACTTTATGTCAAATCCGTACCCGCCGCCTGAGACGTCACTGGGATTCCTCTCCTCTGATCGCTCAAAGCCCATGGCAGACTCTACTGGTGCAAGACTTGCCGTGTTCTGCCTTGAGGCATCCTTGATAACCCTTACCACGCCGACGATTTCTGGCATGCCCGGAGTCAGTTCTACGTCCGTCTCAATCCTTGTCTCTAGCATCCTTCTTGCCTGCCTGTACTTTGTCCTCTCTTCCCTCTTGTTGTATATGGCAAGATCCACCTTGCCGCCGGATCGCTTTTTGGCAAGCAAGATCAGTATGTCGTTGCTTACTCTCTCCATGAGTGCATCAAGTGACTTTGTTCCATACTTTTGCACGGTTTGGATGTAACTGCCACGATCCAAGGAGAGTTCGTCTGTGTATGAACGCAGCGAACTTTCTGCCTCAGCCAATGCTCTCTCCAGCACATGTTTTGGTGCATCTGATCCTGCCCTCTCTGACTGCGATGCATCAAGGTCAAGCAAAATGGCAGGCAAGACCTTCCTTGCACTGCCTGTGTCTCTGTCTATGAAAAATGCGGACATGTGCACGCCTGCCACATCACCTGTGCCGTCAGTCACATCGCCCCTGCAGTATACTAGGTATCCATCCATCTGTCCGGACGGATCCACAAATATAGGACACGACATGGCCGCATCTCTGTACTGTTGTTCTGCCCATTCAAGTGTCGCATCAAAGACAGGGTGCCCAAACGTCACAAGATCCACCCCGGGATTTGCCATCCTGATACTCTTATCAAAGACGGCCGTCTCAAGCTCAGATGACTCTGCCATGCCGTATTTGGAGCGTGCAAGACTGGCTATCTGTTGAGGAATCTTCACCGATGCCACGTCCCCATTCTCAGATATGGAGCCGCCTGCCGCATCAAGTGCGCGGACAAACCATTCTTTGATGTATTCAGAGGCAATGCTGTTTTCATTGGAATTTTTCTGAACATCGCTGAATTTGGTGCGATCCATGTACTTTACTGCCAGACTGTCATTGAGATAGTTCTTTATCTGGTCGTTTTCGACTGTGACGGCCTCGTCGATGTCTGTGAGTATCTCATCTTGTTTCCTTGCACGTACCGTTGCATCAAGCAGCATGCTTGAAAGGCTCTTGCCTGGAATAACCTCGCTTATCACGTCAAATATCTTGTCGCTTCCCATCGCCGCCTTTATCTCCTCGAGCTTCTCAAAGAGCCTCTGCATTATCTCTCCCTCCCTGGTATCTGATGCGACAAGGTTAAAGACGTGTACGGGATGCTTTTGGCCGTACCTGTGTATGCGGCCCATCCTCTGCTCGAGCCTGTTCGGATTCCACGGAAGATCATAGTTTACCATCAGATGGCAGAATTGGAGGTTTATTCCCTCTCCTGCCGCCTCTGTGGCCACCATGACGCGAGTCTTGTCACGGAATACTGACTCTGCATTCTTCCTGTCCTTGGACGACATGGCACCGTGTATGGTGTTCACAGAGTAACCCCACTCCTGTATGTTGCTTACCAGATACTCCATGGTATCCTTGGATTCTGTAAATATCAACATCTTCTGATCTGGCTGGGTCGCATCAATCTCTTTCATCGTATTTTTTAGCTGCTCAATCTTTGTCTCCTTGCCGCCTCGGATGACCTTCTCTGTCTTGGCAATGATCCCTGTCAGAGTGTCTATCTCCTTTTGGAGTTCCTTTGGATTTTGTGCCATGCTCAGTACCTCCCACTTTTCTTCTTCTGCCCACCTGTCCTTCTCAGTCATCTCCTCTGCGCTCTCAGGGGTGGCAACGGATTTTATGCCGTCTTGCCCCTTCCCATCCCCTGCTATCTTGAGATTCTCTAGACGCGCCTTTCGTCGCCTGAGAGATTTTAGCAGGGCGTACGGACTGGATGCGAATCTGCGCTGCAATATTATTAGTGCAAACGTGATTGTCTGCCCTCTAGATGAGTTAGATGCCTTGTTGTACTGTTCTGTAACGTATTTGGAAAGGGAGTTGTAAAGTGTCTTTTCGGCAGGCGACATGCGCACATCTGGCGTACTGACGCTGCGCGGCATAAATAGCGGGGTTCCATCAAAGTCAGTCATGCCTTCCTTGGCCCGCCGTAGGAACAGCGGATTATCTTGATCCTTTATGGATTCTTCGATCATTCCATCGCCTGCAAAGAAACCTGGTTCCAACAGGTCTAAGAGCAGCCTAAAGTTGTTTGTATCACCTTTGTGCGGAGTGGCAGTCAGAAATAACAGATGCCTGCCTGCCACTGAGAGTGTCTCGCCCAGTCTGTACCTCTTTGTCTTGGACGTGGTTCTGCCATATGCGTACGCACTCATCTTGTGGGCCTCATCAACTATTACAAGGTCAAAACTTGCGCCATCAAGGGATTTCAACACATCCTCGCGCTTTGCAAAGTCAATTGATGTGATCAGCTGATCGGCATCCCAAGAGTGGATGCTGCCACTGCGGTTGAAATATTCACGATCCACCACCTCAAAGTTCTCATCTACCTTGTCCTTCATCTCCCATCTCCACTGTTCTTTGAGATGGCCTGGAACCACTATCAGTATGCGCTTTATGGCCCCGCGCAGTTTTAACTCTTTAATTACCAGCCCTGCCATTATGGTCTTGCCTGCACCAGGGTCATGGGCAAGCATGAACCGAATACGTGGTTTTTTAAGGACGTATCCATATACTGCCTCTATCTGATGTGGGAGGGGATCGACCTTTGAGACACTCATGGCAAGCACAGGGTCGTACATAAACGCGTACCTGAGCCTCATCGCCTCTAGTGCCAACATGGCCTGACTGGAGGGGGTGGGGCGAATCGGGTTATCTGGTTTTTTAGGTTTGTCGAAGAT
>JAKZUU010000071.1:0-10863 GCA_047516405.1 Candidatus Nitrosopumilus sp.
CAAAATGAAACAGTTTCTTGCAGATAACGAAGAACGGATTGATTACAGATACTTTCCGGTAGGCTGGCCACAACTAAATCCTACGGAAGGATTCTGGAATGTACTAAAGCGGAATCCACTTATGCATGAACATTACGATAATGTGGATGAAAGAGTGGGTCGAGCTCTATACTTTTTGCAAAACTCGCGCATCAACATTGACTGTGAAACGTATATTTTCAGGGATCTAAAATCCATTGCAAATCTTTTCTAGCGTCGCTATACCAATTCGTACTAATGATCTTTTTCTATTTACACATAAGTTGTTATTGTGACCATGGCCATACACCAGGCTTTAGGGCCTGCAGGACGTCCGGACGTGCAGACTTGATATCAATGCTGCACTGGAACCATGGCCATACACCAGACTTTAGGGCCTGCAGGACGTCCGGACGTACAGACTTGATACCAATGCTGCACTGGAACCATGGCCATGACCAGGACATCATCGCCTGCAGGCCCTGCATACTTGACATCAATCCGGCACTGGAACCATGAATATAGATTTAAAACCGTATTACAACGTAATACAATAATGGCAAAATCTGTTATGACATTCAGGATAGAAGAATCCCAAAAATCCAAACTAGAAAAACTAGCAAAGATCGAAAATTCCACAGTTTCAGACATTATCTTAGATTCTGTTGAAAAACGTAAACAATTCGAATCAATGGAATTACAACTTCAAGCAATGGCCTCAAGGATATCAGCACTTGAAAAGACTAAGAAAATCCCAAAAAAAAGAAGAATTTCTGTAGGATTCACTGATCAGGAATACGCAGGCCTAGAACAGGCCTCAAAGAAGATCGGATTGTCAAAATCTATGATAATCCATCAGCTAGTTACGACCAATAAACATCAAAAAAATGTATTACAGCGTATTACAACAACCCCAAAACTAACTTAACATTTTTTACTATAATTTATCATTCATAATATATTGTATAATATCCAGACTTGATATCAATGCTGCACTGGAACCATGGCCATTGACCGGGCTTTAGGGCCTGCAGGACGTTCAGCAATAGATATTATACCAACAACCAATATCATAATCTATCATGTATTTTGATACTCCTGAAAAACGTGTTAATTGTGTAAATATGTTTTATTCAGATTATGCACTTGAAAATCATTTCACTGACGATAGATCTATTACATCAGATCCATGCAAAAAAACTATTGATGGAAATTCCCCAAATTCTAAATACGTATTATTGTAATTTTGTTTCAATGTTTTTATTTCGAGAAGTGCTTCATTGAGTAATTCTTTCACTTGTTCGTCACTTGAAGTACCACATAATTTTTGTATAAAGCTAATTTTATTCCACAGTTTAGACATTTCGTTTCGTTTATCTATCTCAGACTTACCGTCCGCTTTCCATTCTTCAAAATATACTCTTCCTACACATTCACCGTTTGTATGACAGTATTCATAATCACCCCAATTACCGTATTCATCCGAGCCAAATTCGTGAACATTGAAAAAGGTTGTAGCGTTTATGTTTATTTCGATTCTTTCCATATATTTATAAAAATCAGAATGTTCAAAATCAGCCCTTGATTTAAAAGAATCAAAGGGTGTATCTTTGAATAAAGTATTAAATTGATTAAATTCAGTAGTAACAGCAGTTAGTGTATCAATAAGAGATGTATCTTCGTAAGAGCATACATATAACCTTTCAAATGCACTAGTAAATGGATTGGAATCAAACTCTTTAGATTCTGAATTAGAAACTTCTTTAGATTCTGAAATTTTTATTATTCCTGTATTAACCAAAAACTCTATAGCCTCAATAAATTCAGAATCACTGATTTGACCATCAACCCAAAATTGAGCCACTTCCTTGACCCATTTTGGTATCTCTTCACTTTGAGCATATGCTATTGCTCCTAGACCTACTGCAGTAACTAAAGTTATTGCCAAAAACACTAAGGTTGTTTTATTCAATAATTTCTCTAGAATTTTAGGTTTAAAAACATATATGATAACAAAATAGCTCAGCTCACCAATTCAAACTCGATTCTGTAGAAACCACATTGGTATCTTGTTGTTCAGTTTTTGAAAAAGAAATTTTTGTAACTGTGTAGTTTTTTGAAGTTCGTGATAATAATAAAGAAATTCACGCTAAAATTTACATCTTATAAAACAAATAGCAGTGATTGATTGATATCTTGTGCGTAGATCATGTTTTACTTCAAAAAACTACACAGTTACAAATTCGTTTTTTAGATCACGCGCAATATTTTCAGGAATAATATATTGTTCTTCCTTTGTCTTTGCCTCCATAAACTCCAAAAGTGTTTTGTTTTTGATCTTTGGCGGACGGCCGGGTATTTTTTTTATTGCCAGTCCGCGTATTCCGTCTTTCTTAAATGCCCGCCACCAGTTCTTGATCGTGTTGTATGCCTTGAACGATATTTTCGATATTTTGGTGATGGTTTTCCCATTTTCCAACAGATGACGTATTGCAAGCATCCTCTCTTTTTTATTGGGATTGCTCTCTTTTTTGTATGCAAGCACAACTTCCTCAATTGTTTTTGTCGTGATCTGCTACAAAAGCATCTCAGCTATAAGTGCATCACTTAATTTATTTTTTGCAAATCTTTTCTGGCGTCGCTATATCTGAAAGAGTTCATTGTCAATCTTTATCACTCCTCCACTTTCAACTAGTTTTTTGGCTTTTTTAACGGTGTTGGCACTCATGTATCGACAGGTATCATTTTTTATTATTTAATTTTTTAGTGTTTTACTGTCTGTCTGGGAGCCGGTGATCAAATACTGCGCAACATACCTGGGATCTCCTATAATTCAACGGTCTGAACTGTCTCTCCGTCAAACCTTGTCTTTTTTTGTACCTACAACACGCACCCTTCTATCAATATGGGCAATACCCCAAAACATTTTTTGATTTTTTTGTAACTGATCGGGCTCATGAATCTAAATGGCATACCGCACATGTTTTGTTAAGGAAAATTGTCTGTGCCGGAAGTGAAGAATTCTACGTGTTATGTATTTTACATGTCGTGTGTTGTAGATGCCTTGGCCATGCATGTCATGCAGGGTCTGCAGCATCGTCCCTGTCTGCAAGGCCATGTGGATGTTGCCGTTTGGACTGGAGTGGGACCTGAGGAAACCGTATTGATCTTGCTTGCCAGGCTGTCCTGTACAAACTGGTAAAAATTCACGCCGCGTTGCTTGCACGTAGAGTAGACACTCATAAGGATCTTGGTCTACCAGGCACGTCTTCGGACCTGTTCCTGTAGAGGATCTTTTTGGGCTCTGCGAATCTTCTCAGCGCCCACTTGCTTGCGTTGTTGTGGTAGCAGTAGGCATAGCTGACAATGCAAGTCAACAGGCTTTCCCTCCTGCTTTAGCCACTTTACGCACCTCGGACAATCCCTGTCCTCATACTCTTTGGACATGAGGCACTGTATCTTATTTGAGGCTCTCCACGACCCCGTCTGACTCGTGTCCTCTGGCTGCGATGGCATCCTTGAGGATGCCGTACAGTTTCATACTCAGAATTCTTCAGGTATTCCGCATCAGGGTCGCTCCAATCTGCTTGAGTCGGATCAAACCTTGGGGGTCACGTCTTGCTCTAAAACATTTCCTGGCTAGTATGTTTCTGATGAGGCATGTGTGTGTAATTGAGCAATTTTGAACATTGTCGCTAATTTTCACTTCCTGAACCCGAACTGCTGCGATCTTTAGGCTTTTCTTTGATTTTGAACTAAATTTGGGTTGGCACTGCAACCAGTAGCCGGTTTATCTTCTGGTAATTTTTGCATTACCGGGATCCAGATCGCCCCAGATCACATTATATCCTAATTCTGATAGCAGTCTGGCATGACACGAATCTGGAATTTTATGGGATGTCAATACTTTGCAGGCTTTGATGAATTCTGAAATGCCGGCAAGTGAATCATTTATGGACTCCATCTTGTTTTTAGAGATCAGATATGACTCTACGACAGTATACTTGTCAGGATATCTGACATGTAAAATTTGTACTGCCGCCTCATCTGGAATACAGTGCCTGCATGCGATCTCCTTTATGGATATCATATCTGACTCTTTTTCATCGAGTTTAATTGCAGTGTTGCTGACTTTTTCTTTGAGTATCTTGGCATCAATGTTTTTTAAATGCTCCAAGACTGGCTTTAACGGGACATTTTTTTTAAAAGTAAAAATTCTATCCTGCGAGATTCTCTTTATCTGCGAGCATGACAGCTCTGAATTTACTGCTACCAGCAAATCAACGGCACTGTTATCTCTTTGGTCTGTACTGCTATTGCCATCGCAAAGCAGTGCTTTAAGTTTGACTGCCTTTCTATCGATGTACTCTTTTGTCCAAAAGCCCACGATCTCCAGGTACACTTTTCTTCCAAACCTCTCAAAGAGGAAATCAGGTATCATGGCTTTTCCATTGGCAATTAACGGATCTGGCTCACGTGAAATTTTCCATCCAAATTCATCGTCTTGATCAAAGTATTGGCAAAATCTATTTACAAACTGGACCTCTGCTAAACTGTCATACACATAGTCGTTGTTATGTTGATTGCCTTGATGTGTTGTATCAATTATTGACCGCAAAAACCCCTTTGTATTCTCGCTTGACAATTCAAATTCATAAATTTTCTGTCCGTTATCATTTCTTCTAACGACTGAACCGTTAATCTTCCATGTTGGTGTACTTGTTATTGATGGCAATAATTTGGCCATTGATGTTCCGTACCTGTCAGTCATTTTGAAAAGACTCAGCGGTCCATCCAAGATACATCTTATAGAACTGTTCTCGTTACTTGCTGTCAGATCTGCAGATGTTGCACTGTTACTGCCATCATTACTGCCATCATTACTGTCGTCGTTGCTAGAAACATGCTCCAAACTATACATTAAACCATATTTTTTTACAGTACGGAGTACCTGCTTCCAGTATATGCCTCCCTTTACAAAAAATTCAAATCCGGTACATTTGAAGAGAAGCGTTTGAGCTAGTGACAGGTTATACCACAAGATTAAATCTTCTGAACGAATGGCATCGAACCGCACCAATATGAGATTCTCTTCTTTGTCACTCCACATTATATCCTCAATCTCATCTGGTAATAGGTGCGTCTGACTTGCAATTTGTTGTATGATGTGTTGTCTTTGCGATGCAGACAAGGCCAAACCTTGTTTTGAGGACAGCTCGAATAGTTTTTGCCTGACATCTTGAGGTGAAACTGTAGTATTGCTGAGATGTGCTCTTTGAAAAATTGCACGTCGTTCAAGCAATGCAAAGAACCCTCTGACTATTCTATGGTCGTATTTTGACTCTAGCATCACATTTTTTTCTAAAAGATCACCTTTTGTATGGCCATTCCTTTGGGCATTTACAAAACCTGCGATTAGTTTGTTTGCAAGTTGATAATCTGTGTTATCCTTGGCATCTGTAGCACAAAATAATGGCGTAATGCGGCCTCTGCTAATTCTTGTTCGTAAAAGTTCGGAGGGGAGCACTAGATGTCTCCCTTCATGCCTTTTGTTATTGCGTTCACTTCATCCTCTTTCTTTTGAAATTGCCGTATTGTTATCATCGTTATCATCCCCTCAATGCCGACATTCTTTTTGTACTGGTTCTTGTTTCATGCGTGTTCCTTGATACTAGTTCTACAAGTCTTGCCTTTTTACTGTCTTGTTTTGGTCTTAGCAATCTGCCTAATCGCTGTATCATCTCTCTTTTGCTGCCTGTTCCGCTGATTATTATTCCTAGTTCCACATCTGGAACATCTACTCCTTCATCTAGAACTCTCGACGTGACAACAGCGTTGTATCGATTGGATTTGAATCCATCTAAAACGTCACGTCTTTCGTCCCTTGATGTTTTGTATGTGATAAACGGAATCAAAAATCTGTCTGAGAGTTCATAGACCATCTTGTTGTTCTGCGTAAAAATTATTGTTTTTGTGTATTTGTTTTCATCTAGTATGTCTTGGAGCCTGTCAATCTTTGTTTTACTGTTCAGTGCAATCTCGTTTGCCTTGTTTCTTGCAAGTATGGCGTGTCTTGCAACTTTGTTTCTGTTTGACATCATGATTAGCCGTTTAAGATTATACAGTGACGGCCCACCATGGAACCCTAACTGTTTCAGACTCGACAAAAATTTTGAATGATTGACCTCGTACTCCTTTTGTTCGTTAGGGGTCAGTTCCACCTGTATTCTTTTAACAGTGTATTCTGCCAGATACTTGTGTGCTGAGAGCTCCTGTGCATCCACTTCAAACACAACGCCTCCAACAAGGTAAGGAATCAACTTGTGCAGCTGGTCTTCTCTATGTATTGTTGCAGTCAAACCTAGCCTGTATGGTGAAATAAACTGCTCTGCAATACTTCGATACCCCTGTGCCGGAAGATGGTGCACCTCATCAAATATTATGAGCTTGAATTTATCTCCGATGTCTGATGCTTTCAGATATGCAGAGTCATAAGTTGTTATTGTAACTGCATGAATGTCTTCCTCCCCTCCGCCTAGTCTCCCAACAGTTATCTCTTGTGGACGGCAGGAACTGCCGTCTCTTTTATCACCGCCGTTGCCATTGTCACTGCCATCATCCACGCACAAATATTTGGATATGTTCTGAGCCCACTGCTCCATCAAGTCAATTGTTGGAACTATAATCAGTGCAGAAGAGTTTGCCTTCTGTATCGCCTTGATTCCTATGGCAGTCTTTCCAGCACCTGTAGGCAAAACAACACAACCCCTCATTGATGCTTTTTCCCAGTTGCTAATTGCCTGTTTTTGATAATCTCGTAGTTCTAAATCCCTTGTCTGCAGTATGCGAGATGGGATGAAATTCTGCACATTGTCAATAAAATCAAGATCACTTTTTTCCAAATATTCTATAATGTCTTGATAATGCAAAGCATAGGATCGAAGCACATGGTTTTTATCATCATACTTTGTATTTGGAATTCTTAGCAGTCTGGCATCTCTGATGCAAATTGTGCCCTTCTCAAAGAATAATTTTGGACTAGTGTGTGATGATGTGCTGTATGTCAAATCTTATCTTTGTTAAACTGTATCGTTATAATCCTTTTGTGATCGTTGACTGTTGCGTTCTAGTCAACAGTTATTTCAAGATGTTGTTAATCTGAGTCTTGCCGATGTAAAGATCGCCATCACACAACAACACTAATTTTTATGTATTTCAAAAAAAAAATCAAATAAAATACAAAATAAATAAGATTGTTAAACGCAGATAGACATTCAACAAAGTAACTCTAAAACACAACCGACAAAACATTCAGGGCTTGAAGCGATTACAGCATCCGAAGCTTTTTTATCTTATTTGAGTTGCAGGCATGCCAATTCAAAAATTGCCGTCTTTTGACAACACTACATTTTGTCTCTTTTGTTCTAAATTAGCACATTCTGAACCCTTCCAATCTCTCCGTTTTCTAACTCTACTTTAATTCCATGCGGGTGGGACTTGCTCTTTGTGAGAATTCGCTTGACTTTGCCATCAGTTAAAACACCTGTACACTGATCTTGTTTTTGCACTATTTGTACACCCTTGCCGACAACTATATTGTTTCTTATTGGAATATGGCTCATCGGTCTCTGAGAGCGGCGGCATCTTGTAAATCTTTGCTTTAAATTATAAAATTGAGGAGTTTTGAAAATCACTCAAAACGATTTTTAACTTTGTCTGTGGTTCTGGAAGCATTCCCTGCAATAAACAGGTCTGTCTTCTTTTGGCTTGAATGGTATCTGACAATCATTTCCACAGTCTCCGCATTTTGCATCAAACATTTCGCGTGGTCTGCTGTCTCGTCTACCAAATCTAGAGCCTCTGTCGTCACTACCATAGCCGCCACCGGATCTTCCGAATCTGCCCCCTCCGCCTGCTCTTGGAGCTGGCTTGTGGTTCTGGAAGCATTCCCTGCAATAAACAGGCCTGTCTTCTTTTGGCTTGAATGGCACTTGACAATCATTTCCACAGTCTCCGCATTTTGCGGCGAACATTTCTTTTTCTCTATCAAAGGACATGTCTTTCTAACTCATGGTGTAATTCTACGGTAATTAAACTATGGGGAACAATTCTAATTAAAGCGCCTATTTATTCAGAATTAATGGGCATGAGAAAGTATGTTGCTACTAGGGCGGCAACAATGTTTGGAGTCTTGATGATCACATTGTTACTTACCATAGCTCTTGTCGGCTCCAACATGGATGTCATCTTAAAACAGGGCGTTGTCTTCCAAGTGAGATCAGAGGTAACTGAGAACCCATCTATTGCTGCAAGCTTTTCATCAGTTGAGGAGTTTGAAGCATTTGTCCAAACCCAGATAGACCAACGGGTGCAGGTATTGGGACTAGATGAACCGTGGTACTCTCCTCAAAGAATCGGGGTGGCAATGTACAAGATAATACTGCTTGATTTTGGACATGCAACGTTTCTTACAAGCGATGAGGGATCATCGAATGTGCAGGACATACTCTTTGAGAAACTACCGCGTACCGTATTGTTATTCACTACTGCAACAATTATCATATCTATCATCGGGATATTCTTGGGAGCTCTGTCAAGCAGTAAGGTGGGATCAATCATAGATAGGCTTACATCAAGTTTTGCAATCATCAGTTCCAGTTTCCCTGTATGGTGGATTGGAATGTTGATGATATTTCTATTTGCATTTACATATCAAATATTCCCGGCAAGGGCAACGCCCAGCATCCCCGTATCTGATCCGGGATATATCGGATCACTATTATACCATATGGCTCTGCCATTGATCACAATTGTCATGATAGGTTTTGGTTCCTGGGCCTATCTTGTAAGAAATTTTATGGTGGGAATCATGCAAGAGGATTTTATCACGGCAAAAAAAACAATTGGAATCAAGCCAAAAAACATCGTCTACATACATGCCTTGAAAAACGCAGCTCCTCCCATAGTTACAATCTTGGCGCTGAGTCTGTCTGGTTCGTTAGGGGGCGCAATAATTACAGAGGCAGTCTTTGACTGGCCGGGCATGGGCAGATTATACTTTGAGGCAATAACTGTTATGGACCTTCCTGTGATTATCGGTGCCACCTACCTGCTTACCGTATTCTTTTTAATCAGTATATTTATCGCAGACTTACTTTATGGATATTTTGATCCCAGGATTAGAACAGGGCAATGAGCAGCAGTATAACACTCGGTGAGATCAGGCAAGAGTTCTTTAAAAGCAAGATGGGCATTGCAGGCATTGTCATTCTTGCAATCTTAATTTCAATATCTGTTATCACCTTGCTTGCAATTCCACTTCAAACACTTCAGGAATGGAACAATCCTGAGAGCTGGATATCTAATCCAAAAACGGCGGTTCCTATCTGGGTCAACCTCTTTCTGACTGAGAAGATACCTGAGCATAAAATTTTAGAGAGTTCAAACGTTGAGATAATCTCCCAGCAAGACGTAACCCTTACGTCGCATCAGTTTGGAATAAACTTTGATTA
The DNA here is from genome assembly GCA_047516405.1 of Candidatus Nitrosopumilus sp. GTDB lineage: Archaea > Thermoproteota > Nitrososphaeria > Nitrososphaerales > Nitrosopumilaceae > Nitrosopumilus. Next base: position 9,531 of record JAKZUU010000071.1, read on the forward strand.
TGATGATTTTCCAAATGATTTCATCTATACATTTTCCTCCCAGTATTCTGGATCTCCGTTACTTCAAATCTCCATTGCAAGGCCTGACGGAGTGACACTTGATCTGTTGTCGACATCCATTCCATACTCTGGTACAAAGACTACTCACAGCGAGAGGATATTCTCAACTGACAGTGCAATAAAGAAGAATCTGCTACTGCAGTCACAAAATTTTGAGTTTTCGCTTCAACGATTATCCGTAGAGAATATTATCTTTTCAAAAACCCAAGACAATTCATCACTAAAGGGAGATTACACATTTTTTGTAAATTTGTACAGTGTAAATCCTGACGATAAAATTGTTGAATCAGAGTTGATTATCGGGGGCAAGGCCTTTGGCATTATGGGTACTGACGAGCTGCGTCGAGACCTGGCAATAGGCCTGCTTTGGGGCACCCCGCTGGCATTGTTTATCGGTCTTGCGGTATCTATAGCCTCTGTGATCATGGGGCTGCTTTATGGTGTATATGCCGGATACAAAGCAAAGCGAACCGATGAGATAATGATGCGGTTCAACGATGTAATCTATGCGCTGCCTGCGCTGCCGTTCTTGATAATTCTCTCAGTGACAATCAGCAACAGCATATTTCTGATGGTGGGATTCCTCATGATCTTCGGGTGGGTCGGAATAGCAAAAGTGGCAAGAAGCATGTCGTTGCAAATCAAAACCCATGGCTATGTAGATGCTGCAAACATGATGGGTCAGAGAGACTCTAAGATCATCCTAAGACACATTGTACCGCAACTACTTCCATATGCTTTTGCAAGCATTGCAATTTCCGTCCCTGCTGCAATCACTACAGAAGCTGGTCTGAGTTTTCTTGGATTAGGCGATCCGTCATTTCCGACATGGGGACAGATACTGCATGATGCAAATACATTTGGAGCGGCAGCAAGGGGGTTGTGGTGGTGGATTATGCCCCCAGGTGTAATGATCGCAATAACCGGACTGGCTTTTGTCTTTATTGGAAACGCACTTGACGCAATAGTTAATCCAAAACTCAAAAGATAACTACATGGTATATTTACGAATAACATCCAATGCAGAGTCGTTTAGCTTTATGGTGTACGTCAAAGAGTTTGGATCCTCTTTTGACAGAGCTAATTTCTCGGTGAACCGCACCTTGTCATCTTCAGTAGCTCCTGCCTCATGCGCGCATAGGTTGAATGCTTTTAGGTTCAAGTTGTTTTCAAGCAAGTGCGCAATGAATTTTTTATAATCTTGAGGCTCTCTCCAGTCAGCATTTCTCTCAAAACATGTTGCAATCCATACGTCTACAGAGTTGTGAAATAT
>JAKZUU010000072.1:0-9882 GCA_047516405.1 Candidatus Nitrosopumilus sp.
TCAAAGATGACAAGAACATCTGCATCCCGACAGCTCAGTGGCTCTTAGGGATGATAAGTGCAATAGGTTAGGACAGGATGGACACCCTGTGCAGGCACATGTTAAATAATACGGTCAAGAACGGATTAGGTCTTGAGAAGAAGACAGGTCACATACTGGCCATAGACAAACACCTGATCCCGTTTACAGGTACAGACAGACACAATGACAGCCTTGTAGTCAGTGGCAAGCCCAAGGGCGGAACATCCAGGTTTGAGACGTACGCCACAATGCAGGCAGTCACAGAAGAGCGGCTGCCTACAATAGCGGTCGTACACGTTACAGAGCATGTGACCAAGGTAGAAATCGTGCGTAAATTACTCTCAGAGGCGGTCAAACAGGGGCTCAAAAAGCCAGTGCTTTTCATGGATAGGGAGTTTGCCAATGTGGAGATGATGCGTTTTCTGAACGGGCGCGGTGAGGGGTTCCTGATGGCAGTAAGCAAGACGCCGGGAATCAAAAATGCCGTCGCAGAGTTTCGCTGTGGCAAAAGAAAGGCAATATCAAAGTATGAGATGAGATCCAGTAACGGAACAGTGTTCAGGTTTAATTTGGTAATAAAGAAGCGTCTCAAGGAAACAAAGGATGGGAGAAAATGGAAATATCTGACGTATGCCACAAATTTGGAACGCCAGTACATAAAACGAACCATCAAAGATATTCCAGAGGAGTACAAAAAGCGATGGCGTATAGAGAGCAACTTCAAATCAGTTGAACAGAACCGCGCCCGCACCGGCAGCCGAAATCATTCGATCAGAGTCTTTATGTTCTTTCTTTCTATGACCGTGTGCAACCTGTGGTATACGGCAGTGCGAAAAATGAACAATATGATAGAGACTAAACGGAGACGACGTGTCAAAATAAATATTACAGCTAATGTATTCTTGGCACTGCTCATTGTATTGGTCAAAAAGATCATAACATCAGTAAACAAGGAATTGGAGTATTATCTGCAATGTGTGCGATAGGGGCACATTTTCAACTTCTGTCATATGGTTAACATCTTCTGTAATTTTCATTTACAGTTAAATAAACAGCCCAACCTCCAAGCAGAGCGGTTTTGTTACTTTTGAAAGTACTGTAACCAGATTATTTTTTGAGATTTCGGTCTCATAATTTTCGTAAAGCGCCTTTCTCCATCTTTTCTAGTAACAGGTCTCCTGCCTCGATGCATACGCCCCCCTCACTGTACAAATCCAATATTATTTGAGGTATGGATACCAGTGTTAAATCATCTACTGCAAATGATTTGTAAAATACATGGTCATCACCAATTAAAATTCTCACATTTCCTTTACCGACCAGCCCGTTTTGTACTAGCGACTCATGCCAGCGTAGCTTGTCTGATGAGTGTATATAGATATCAGTTCGTGACGGAAATAGATAATTTTGTACTTTGTTATCTGCCTGATATGTTGTCAGGGCATATTCCAGGTTGGTTTCTTTCAATAGTTCCAACGGTCTTTGTATCATGTATTCCCTATATTTTGGAATTGGCTGCCATCGCTTCCACCACATCATCAATGATTTGAAATTCCTTACTCTGGTTTTTTGGACTATTCCTTGTTCCTCTAGTTTTTTTAATAAATTGTGAATCCATGGATAACCACTGTCTGCCAGCTTTGCTATTCGATATTTTGTCAATGTTCCATCGGGCTCGTTAAATAGTACTCTGGCCACTCTGCCTTTGATATTAGTTCGTGTCTCCTTTTTCATTCTATTGCTTTATTTTGATTAGCAGCTCTAATAAATATATGTTGTTTTATTTTAAATAGTAGTTCTAATAGATATATATTGTTTTATTTTAAATATACATCATAAAAGCGATAATTCATGCCTAAATTAAGTTGGTTAGATCAAAAAATGCATGATTTTTTCTTTAAATATAGTCTAGTCAGCCAGCAGATCGAATTGTACTTTTTCCTAAATCCTCACAGTAAAAACAGATCAAAGACAATATTTTTTTAAATATTGGAGGTTAAAAGCGGAGAATGTAGTGTTCGATAACCACATGCAAACCAATCACAAATCCTCTGGTGCATATCTGCACAGAAAAGGTATCTAACATTAAGAGTGCGTTATTTTTGTCAAACCTAAAGCTTCAATTCTCTGATAGGTGCAACTGTACTGCTACAGCGACTTTTTGGCCAGACTCTGATATGTGCAGGCACTGCCAGTATGCAAAGACTGCGCACAATTCCAGGTTCATAAAGGATGCAAAGAGTCGGTGCAAGTACGTCCTGTGCGGCAGGCGGATGCTTGGCGTGATAAAGCAGGTCAGGTACGACTGCCGATCCGCTGCCTTGGGATCGCTACTGTACAGTAATGATGATGAAAAGGCACGGCATGCTCAGGATACCTGGATGTGGCAATTGACAAGCACACCATTCCAAGATACGGCAGGATGTACAACATGCTTGACATCATTACCTCAAAGTTCAAGAGCGGAACATGCCACTTTGACTGTCTTGCAACCATCAACTGCACCGTGAAAGGCTCTAGGGCCTTTCTGGGAACGACACTGGTCAGAAGGATGGATTCTCTTCAGGACACGGTCTTAAAACTCATTGACAGATACACAAAGAAAGGCATCCGAGTCGGAGTGCTGACTGGACAGGGGATTTTTTCTACGAGTGTGATCGGCACACTCAAATCCAAAAACGCGCAGTCTCTGTGCCTGCAACACAGACAAATGGCGTCAAAAAGGCCACAAGCGAGTTTGAGGCAGCAGGCAAGACAGATGCAGTCTTGCAGCATGTCCTGACTCCCGGTGATGCAGGCAAGGGGCCGGAGGAGGTTACACTGATCATCTTGGAAAGGGAGGACAAAAAGGGAAGAAAAGTAATCTGTGCATTTGCTACCAGCATTCCAGTTGATGTTGTATGCAGGTTCAGGCGTGGCCAGATGGCAGGGGCAGAGGCGTTTGTAGAGCAGTATCAGGCCAGGTGGCCAATAGAGACAGGGTACAGGTGTATAGAGTCCATGAGGCCCAGAACCCAGCATGGAAGTCCGTACGCATGCTGCCGCTGTTCATGCCCATCCTTTTGTTCAACGCACGGATTCTGGCATCGCACCTGCTGCAAAGAGCTAATCCTGGCAAAGCCAAGACAAAGATGACGATAAGGGAGTGCGGGAATTTTTCATGTTGCCTGTCCGGAAAAAGGCATGCCCGTCTTTGTTAATGCCGCAGCTTTTGCAGTAACTGCCTCAGAGATCACAGCGGCAGGCACTGATGTGAACGGCATGCCACAGGCCTGCATGAGCTGTAGGTGTCATTCTGAAAAACTGCTTGAAATACTGTGTTCATGCTCCAAGGCACGCACGTCCTTGCCATAATTGTCATGCGTGCGTGTTTGTACAGCCAAGACTGAAAACATGCATTTGCAACATCGTATGTGTGCGTGTAATAGTTACTTTGTACCGTCAAGTTTGTCTAATTTGGGAAGAATGCAATCTGCCAAATCTTGGGTACATTTCCAGCTACAGAGCAGCCATTCCAATATATATACAACGGTGCTTTTGCCGCTTTTATGCAAAAATTTCAGTTATTTGTGTAGTGATGATGATGATGGTTCTTGCATGATAAAGGAAGGCACAACACTACAGAACAAGTTAAATAACTTGCACAGAAAGTATAATCATGACGACAAAAAGTGAATGTGCATACTGCGGATCCGTATTTGAAAGCAAGGAGGACTTGTCCATACATATAGACAGAATTCATATCGGCGGCGGCGGAATTCTGGAAGGCGGCAAATGAGAATACTGAGATTCAGGACTGGGAAAAAGTTGCCGAATTTTTAGAAAAAAATTCCAATTATTATTATTATTATTATTAGAGACTATGCATAATCGCCAACATTTGTGAATTATAGATTATGTTAGATTCATTGTTAAAACTTTACGAATCATTGATTTAATATGAAATTCTGACACTTTAAACTATTGATGGATAAGAATGCACGGCAACTGCAAAAGAAGATCAGAGAACTTGAGAAAGTAAACCGTGATCTTGCTTCAAGCAACCAGATTCTCACAGACAAAAACATCCAACTTGAAGAGAATATTTCAGAAGAGCGCAACCTATGGAGGAGCAGACATGGCCTCAACATGCCTGTAAATGCAGACAGGGTCACCACCACTTCTGCACGGGATTCAGACGTCAGACGACATAATAAACGACAAGACGTGACTTTATGCGGCAACACTGCGCAGCAAAAAGGAGTTTGAGTACATCCTGAATAGCCTTGAGAAGGCAATCAAAGAATCAAAGGATGCACCACTGTTCCGCAACAACGAGAAGAGATCAGACGATCCCGGCAACCGCTGCAGCCTCTATCTAAGACACGCACTTCTCATGTGTCTGCTGCGCCTCAAGGACAACCCGACGCAGGGAATTTGAGGCATTCTTTGGAATAGACCAGTCGACTGTATGCAGATACCTTCAGTTCTGCAACAGGATGCTTGAGGAGATACTTCCAACACCGCGCAAGATCTCAAGAGAGATATCAAAATGCAAGACAGTAGATGATCTAAAAGAGTTCAGCCCTGGAAAGAATGCCCGAACTATCATAGTTGATGACACCCACATACCCGTACGCCGTTCGGGCGATACTGAGAGGAAAAACAGTAACCTATTCAGGCAAGAAAAAGACACACACGTACAACACCACTGTAACATCTGCCAAAAACAACATCATTTTGGGAATTGGCAGCACCGTCGTTGGAAAAGCTCATGACATAACCCTGTTCAGGGAGGAACCGCTTCCGTTTGGCAGATGGCATGAAAAGATGTACGACAGGAACACTCCAAAAGATGAGAGGTTTGCAGTGTACATGAACTTGGGATATCATGGAATAAAAAAAGATCTTTTGGGGACAGACGTAATCCTGCCGCACAAAAAGCCAAAGAAGAGCAGGGAAGAAAAGGAGACCCAGAGGCTGACAGAGAAACAAAAGATACACAACAGAAAGGTAGGCAGCGTCAGGGTAATAATTGAGAACAGCATATACAGGATAAAGCAGTATGCCAGGATGACCGAGCCGTACGGCAGTACAGAAGATGAGCTTAACGCCGAGTTGAGCATTGTTGCAGGCCTTGTAAAACTGCATAGTATTCGGACTAAAAATTCGGACAAATTTTCCAAAAAGTTATTGCTGTTAGTCGAAAAAACTGTCCGGATCTTCAATCACATTACTATGCATCTGATGATGACGCTTCAGAGAGGCAGCCACAAAATGCGCAAAAGGTTCATTGGCTGAGGTAACGGTGACAGTTCGTCACCTTTTGATGAAGTAATTTCAAAACATGTAAGATGATGCAAGGTTGCGCATTACGTTTTGGATTCCGGTGTTTTTGTTTGTGTGCTGTGAGGACTGTCAGACTACAAGCTGTTTTGTCTTTGATGGGCATGTAATAGAATTAGGTTATGTGCAGATAATGTGAGCGATTATGCATATTCTTTGATATTCAAAAAACTAATTTAGTTAAAAGCTGAAGAATTTGAAACTATTTTAATACCTGATGTTGTATCTACAAGCTGCAAAGCAGACGTAATACCTGATGGTGTAATTTTGGCGACAGGTATAATTTCTTCTAGTTTAATCTTCTTATTACTAGTCTTGTCATCATACTGTAGCATTTCTCTGATCTCTTCTTTTAATATTTGTATATAAAGCCTATCGTGCCGAATCTGTACAAATGTATCAGATTTCGTCATTTTGCATCCATTCTTCTTGTATGGTATTTGATACGTATTGTGTAATCGGGATTCCATTGTTAGGATTTGGTATTTGCACGCGTTCGATTCTAGCTACCGTAGAAAATGTGTGAGTAATGTTTTCACTTTCTACAACACATCTGTGAAATGTTGATGTGGTTTGATCATCTTGCCCTAATTCCGTTTCGTTGTTGTATGGTGCATCTAGTTTCATTAATTTGTTGTATTCGCTGTATAGATCCATAATATCTGTCATTAGTTTGTCAGAAACATCAGTGATGTTTAATCCTAAATCTCCTTTGGCTTCTTTTCTACCTATCAAGTAATCATGTGAAAATCTTTCTTCAATCAGTGTTTTTACAATAGAATTTATTTTATTTTCATCGTTGATGTGTTGTTTTAGTAATGTCTTTGATAAGAAACGTATCTCATTCCGTGATCTATTTACAGCTCCTAAAACTAATGGATGGATTCCTCCTGACAATATCGTTAAAATTTTGGTGAACTCTTCTTCTGTATTTGTTTTTGCTTCTTTCTTTGCTAAACTAAAAAAACTTACAACGTCTTCAACATTAACAGGTATTTTTGCTTTGATTGCGGGGTTTTGTGGATGTGGAATTTCAGGACCAAGTGGATGTTCCAAGGAGGGATCTACAGGTCCTAGTTGACCCATTTTTGACATTATAATAGAATTTGCACCTAATGTCATTAAAGTGCCAGTACTAAGACATTTGAATGGAATTATTATTCCAAACTCTTTACAATACTCTCTGATCATGTTTACAATTCCATAACCTGATATTGTGATTCCCCCTGTAGTGTAAATGAATAAATTAATTTTTGGAGTCGTTCCTATTTTTCTAGATGTTTGTAGATAAATGGAATGACATCTGACGAAATTCTTGTTTCTAGACCCCGACGATCACCTGTAACATACACTAAAATTTTTGAGTTTGTGGCATCTTCTATTTTTTTAATTAATTCTATGCGTTCTTTTTTCCCCATAATGAGCCATGATCTTGCACTTACTAATTTGTTTTGGCGTACTGCTTGTGTAAGAGATTAGGTTAAGCACAAAATCAACTTTACTCGACTATAACACCTATGTTAAAACATCAGGCAGGTTAAATTGTATTGTATCCCAACTATTTCATTGTCAAATTCAGAGGTCAAAATACTGCAAGACGAACCAGCCATGCCAAAATCGTTTTTTGAAGAAATCAGGCTAGTCGATGCATGCTCAATGCGAAAGACAAAGTGCTTGCACATTGTTTACGCATAATGTCTATTATTAAATGATCCAAGACGGGATTCTGCATATCAATCCTGAAAATTTAAGACTATAATCAAAAAAAATTGTATTGCACAAAAAAAAATTTCAAGACAGAACCATGACCTGCAACAAAAAAAACTCACATATCACAACAATACCATGTACGTAGGAAATGAGAGATAAAAAATTTCAATCTGTAGGGAAGATATCCCAAGTGACGATAAGAGAAAGGTAGAGAAGAGATAAAGTCATTGCCAGGGAACAAGGAGAGGATGACAAGGGAGATATTAAACAAAAATTAGTGTACGACGGGTTGGCATGGATGCAGATGATGACTATCAACTGTTGATGACTCTAAACTTTAATGGGTGACAGCGATACATCATGTATGATAACGTTTACAGAATACCTCACATTCAACGTAAAGGCAAGAAGGGGGTTTCTCAACATCACACCCAAGATACAGGCACTGGTATCGAAGAGTCAGGTCATGGAGGGGATGTGCCTGGTCAATGCAATGCACATTACTGCAAGCGTCTTTATCAACGATGATGAAGAGGGACTGCACAAGGACTATGAAAAGTGGCTTGAGGGCCTGGCCCCGCACGAGCCTGTCAGCCGGTACAGGCACAACGATACAGGCGAGGACAATGCAGATGCCCACCTGAAGAGGCAGGTCATGGGACGGGAAGTGGTGGTTGCAGTAACAGATGGCAGATTGGACTTTGGACCGTGGGAGCAGATATTTTACGGCGAGTTTGACGGCAGAAGACCCAAAAAAGTCCTGGTAAAGATTATCGGCCAGTAGACAGGCATCAAGATGCAAAACGGATCACAGTGTAGGGGTTGGCGATGTCCAGATAGTGACAACAGCGACAGCTGAGATCAAATGCCGTATTCAAAGATGGCAGGTTTACGCCAGACAGGCATGCAGTGTTTGCAGATTTGCAGCAAGGTGCTTGTGTGTACTTGGTAAGGCTATCCGAACCAAAAAAAATATGCAGATCACATCTCAGGATTGCACAAGCTGTAGTGCTGCCAAAAAGATGGCCCTCATCCTCTGATCAGGCTCCAAAATTGTGTCTCAGACTTGCGCGGATTATTTCAGGATAGTCACAGGCAATTCCTTTCTCAGATGCGACAAGGGTGTGCCATGCCATAAAGTAATCAGCACCATCAATTGTTGTTACCCCCAGATACTGCACCAAATGAGCAGCAGTTCCCTGATAATTGCTACAGGCGGCGATAAACGTGTCGTACTTTTGCACTGTTACAGAGAATTCAAATTTGTCAGTTATTGCATAGGCTGCCGTACCGTTGTTACCTTCTCTGCTGTAGTTTTTATCTGCAAATGTCATACTGGCAGTGTCGCCTTGAATGCGGGTAATCTTTTTCATTGTAAGGTAAGGGCCTTCATCGCCGTCTACCTGCTCAAAGTGCAGCTTACCGTCAATTCCGGCAGCACTGCTCACATAGGATACGCCATGCATTGAATCGAAAATTGTAACATTGCCGATTCTTCCATCAATCCCTACATCGCCTGTCGTATAAGATATACCATTACGTTGATCCATTCGCGGTTTCTCATAACAGAAGATATTGTCAGAGGGGGCGGTAAAACAGGTAGAGTCTTTTTTGTTCTGGGTCTTTGAGAAGATGTCGGGATCATGTAAATAGACATCACGCTCTACAACCAGTGTCCAGAGGTACAAGTATACGTAAAAGTCACTGATTGCAGAATAGTTGATAGAGATTAGTAGCAGGGGCGCAAGGAAAACACTGGCTACAAAGAGCACGTTTACACTGTTTCATTGTTATTCAGATTGTTAGGCGGGGGACACTCATAAAGTGTTCTGCCGTGTTGTTGTAACGTATTGAGGTTTGATGTGTCCTGTTTGTGCATCGTAATTTTCCGTGTTGCTGTGAAGGATGATAAACGCAGATAAATTCATGTCAACGATGTATGTCTACTGTCCGAACGCAGAAAATATCTGCAATATATAAAGAACCTTTCAGTGGAATTGACTGCAATATATAAAGAACCTTTCAGTGGAAGTAGATTCTCAGGTGGACATGCAGACTGTTAATCGTATTGCCTGAATGTAATGCGCATGTCAATTGCCTCTTCTGTGGACTTGTAGCCGTCACGGTATAGGCCCTTTAGGTATGCAAGTTCATCGGTGCCTGCGCTGCAGACAAGCGACCACTTTTTTTGGTTGCCATCCCATCCGTATCCGCGTTTTTTGAGGATCTCTTTGATGTCATACGAGTTTCCGCCTGCCACTATCTTAACTGACGGTGCCAGCAGGTGGTGCAGGCCATCAGGTGTCACATGCAAAAGCCACGCAGTTGCCAGGCAGTCAATATGCGCCCTGTGCGCCTCAAAAAACCATCCCTCGCGTTCAAGTATGGATCCGAGTTTTGCAGTGTCGTGTCCCATGCGTCTCCATGGAATGTTCTGCATGGTACACGCCCAGCGGTTCTCCCTGTTCTCAGGGAACATCCTCTCAAAGAACGGGCGATCAAATGCGGCGTTGTGTGCCACTATTATCGGGTCATCACGCAGCATCTCATTTACACCAGTTACGTCTATGTGTTTTTCCCTGACCATCTCATCTGTGATTCCAGTCAGTGCCACAATCTCAGGAGGTATGGGCCTGCCGGGGTCCTCGAACATGTCTAGTACTGCATCTATGCCAGATAGGGTCCCTGCCTTGCTGTCGTACCTGCAGCGGGCCATGCCTAATTCGATGATGCTGTCAGTACGGCCAAGCCCCGTGGTCTCAACGTCCAGTATCACTACTACGGTGGTATCATTCCCTTGAGGTTCATTATTAAATGATATTGGAA
>JAKZUU010000073.1:0-3711 GCA_047516405.1 Candidatus Nitrosopumilus sp.
AATTATACAAAGACAGTAAAATCGTCAACGAATCTAGAGATAGGAGTTCTAAACATGCAAAAAAGCAGCCTGTACAAAGACTTGATCGCGTGGTTGAAGGCACAGCAGATATGGAATGAGTAGAGATTCGTTCAAAAAAAAAGGTCCAATCCTTGAGGTTTTCACATCGTTTTATAAGAAATATGTATAGGAACATGTTTGGATGTGGCATGTATTGACTGTAAGGTTTTTTTTCTAAATTCGTGTCTCATAGGCATTTTTCTGTCAGAAAACAGTTCGTATCATGCAGAGATACCCATTGGCGGCAGGCCAGATGTGCAAACAAGGCGCAGATGGGATTGATTTGACCCAATACATGCCAGGACATGCAACGAAACAATAGGAGCAGGATGCAGATGCATCAAAGACTGTATTGCAGAAACTATCCTGATGACTGCAAGTTTATCGTTTGTAACACAGAGGTGGACAAACCCTACTAGCCTCCAAATATGCACGGCCTGAACTTAGATGAGAGACTATCTAGCGCGATTTCTGTTGCTTTAGAGATATGACCTAGTTGTGGTGGCAGTACAGCACACTTTGCACGCATGGCTGTATTGTAAAGTCAGCTGTAACTATCAGGTATATCCTTGCCGTCATCTATCCATCTCAAGGATTCCATGTGTCGCCGGATCCCTGTGGATTCCATGTGTCTTCGGATCCCTGCGAGTTCCACGTATCGCCGGATCCCAGCGCACTCATAATCCTAACTTCCTGAAGCATGGCATCATCTCCAATCGCCTCTGCCTCGCCCTCAAAGTACTTGCCAAACTCACGAATGGCATCACCATACCCTGTTGACACGCTCAGGGGTAATGATTGCCTCTCCCACTGCCCCAAAGAGTGGCGCACATACTCAGGTATGTGTATTCCGTTGTCGTACAGATGTGATGGCTTGGCAGTGACGTTGTCTGCAGCGTACCTGCGCTCGTCATATATCCAGTTCTTCATAAGTTCTGCATACCGTACAAGCACTATGCCTTTGCGGATTCCCGTGTTGTCATAGTGCTGTTCGTCATCAATGGATACGGTAACAGTACTAGAGTCCGGCCTGCCATCCCGATCCTGATAGCCGGCAGTCAGAGTAATCGTGGCATCATCGGATATCTTTTTTAACTTTATCAGAACAATTCCGCCGCGCGTCTCCCCATCAGATACCTTTGATGGAAAGAGCGTATTGATGCGGACTAGCTGTCCCGTGGCCTGATCGGCCTCAGGAGATCCATAAACATCAGTTATTTCATATCCCTCAGAATCAAGATGGAGTGTCAGATCAAATACTAGGGGAGTGACCATGAACTCAAACTCGTCGGTCATTCTTTCCTGAAATTCCACCGAAGAGTGAACAGAGTAATAGTTTGCCCCCCTGACCTGTGTGATGTGATTGATCAGTTCCGTGTTAAAGTCAACGCCCACGCCAATCACGGTGCTGTATATGCTGTTTCTGGCATTCTGCTCCATTATTCCGAACAGTCCGTGTTTTCCCGTATCGCCTGTATTTGGCATGGCATCAGTAAGAAAGATGATTCGGTTCTCGTATTCGTCGTCCCTCTCAGATGCAGGCAACACATCAAACAGCGAGGTACCTGCAGCGATTCCTGCTGACAGGTTTGTACCACCGCCTGCACTAATGTCCAGAATATTTCTCTTCAGGTTGTCCATGTTTGTATCATGCATGTTCTCAAGCGGCTTTGCCACGTGTGCTACGTTGTTAAACAGCACAACTCCCAGCCTGTCATCGTCAGTCAGGTGATCTAAGAGTCCCGTTACTGCCTCGTTTGCAATCTGCATCTTTGATCTGGTGAGATCGCCCTCTGGAGGTATGGGATTTCCATAACTGTCATAGTGATACTGGTCAAACGGGGTGTTCATCGAGCCTGAAACATCCATAACAATAACCAAGTTGAGATTCTTGCGTTCAAAATCAGACTCTTTGAGTCCAGAATTCAGGCCCACTGACAGGTAGTACTCGTCGTTGTCGGAGAATGGATCTGCCGAGACGGCAGAACTGTATGAGGGGCAGAACAGCTTTTCACATTCTTGTGCACTGCCGGTATCAAAGTAATAGTCATAGAACAAGCCCTCGTACGTAATATCTGTGTGGAGCGGAAGAAATCCGTTCTCGATGTTGCTTCTAAAATTGTCAATGTCCTGTGCGCCACCTACTGCAAATCCTATGGAATCAGTCTGTGGCGCGGCGTCCATCGCAGAGTCAGATGTCATTGATTCGTTAAATGTGCTCTTTCCAGACGGAGGAGGAGGAGGAGGACTAGGTGCGCTTGCAACCTGGTCATTATTACGCTGCTGCTGCGAATTCCATGTGTCTGAGCCCGTACTGTCAACATCTTGTTTGTCTGCATACTGGGTGGAGACATATTCCCATCCACGATCTGTCATCTTTTGTGCCGTACTGTAGTAAACACAGGCCGGAGTCTCACTAGGCGACAGCATCAATACCTTGTCGCCACTGCACTCTATCTTCTCGATAGGCACTCCTGACCGGAATTGCTCGTATGGCGATAACATCTCTGCCTCTGCAAGTACAGGTACGGCACCTGCCACAACGGCCAAGACTAGAAATATGATCACGTTTGACACAGTTATCATAACATATGATAGTTATTAAACTGTGTGAGCGTAGCGCCTTTTCTTCAAATTCAGGTATAGGTAGAGCAAACACTAACAGGCCAGATTGCTTTGTTGTGCCTGCATTCCGTACAGTGTTGATTACTTTTATGCGGCCATGTACTGCAACGCAGAATTTTGCAAAAGAGAGAGAACCTACAAAAAAAATTTCAAGTCTTGCCCTGCCACACAAATGCAGGATACAAGTTATGATCACTGGTGCTGTTGCCGCATTAATTCTTTAAATTTTTCAAACTCAGACTTGGTTTTTACAAACTGGTCAGTAACAATTTTGTCAAGCAGGAAAAGGTTTTCCATATTTTCGCCGATTATGCAGATTGACTCGCCAAGAATTACCGCATCGATGAATTCAGCAGAAGGGTATACGGTATATTCAAAAAATCTGTCGTTGTTTTGAATCTTTAATTTGAAACCCATCAACAATCCCGCATCATCGTGCCTGTTTAGAAATCCAATCAGGCTTGCCTTGAGGTTTTTGCGGTCATTATGTATGGACAAAAGGTCAGATGCGTTCCCCATGTCCTTGTCAATTATGCACGCAACCGGCCAGCCACTACTGTGCAGTACCACAGATTTGTGGGTAGGAACAAACTCCTCTGGGTCATCCATCTTGTCAAGCGGCATGTTATCCTCAAGACCGTATTGACTAATAGTTTTTTGCCGTGCATGTTGATACGTAACGCTGGAAGAGCGCATGCAAAAGATAATGCAAATACTGCGTTTCATGCATGATGCCTAAAGGCATCAAAAAAAGTTTTGGCGCCTGCTTTTAGAAGATACCTGTTTTTTGTTTGGCAGTAGCTTGTAGTATACGTGCATTTGGGACATCCGCCCCATTCACTCTCTTGTTGGACCATCTGTTCCTTTTGGATTTTGTCTTCAGGACAGTCGCACTCATGCAACAAGGAATAACATATTTGCAGGATTTGCTCAAAGTTCTCAAAAATCATCTGACTGCAGCCGTTATAGCCATCAGAGGTGTTGTCATACAGGTAGATCACCCCGTCATCGTAGTACGAGCCTATG
>JAKZUU010000074.1:0-18425 GCA_047516405.1 Candidatus Nitrosopumilus sp.
TGTTATTAATCAAATCACAATGCATTGGACAAAAGAAGAAATATCCAAGACACGTGCCAGAAGGATTCTCAAGGATCAAGATGGCCGGGAGTATATCTTGGATAACCGTTCTGTATCTAAGGGCTATCCGGTACAAAAACAATACATCGATGACATAATCAAAAAGGGAAAGGCCATTGATAGTACATACTCAGGTCTATAGACTGTTCAGGCACAAAATTGCACACAATTCTGCAAAATTACGCCTAGTCGTAGGAGGGACCTGAGTATATGCCATTGATAGTGTCTGGAATATTCCCATGACAGTCAGTACCAGCTCTGAAAGAATGGGTTATCCAACACAGAAACCACTTGCATTGTTAGAGAGAATCGTAACAGCATCATCAAATGAAGGCGACATTGTCTTGGATCCGTTTTGTGGATGTGGTACGGCAGTGATAGCGGCAGAAAAACTGGGCAGGACATGGATTGGAATCGACATAACGCATCTTGCGGTAAACCTAATTGAAAAAAGACTGCATGACGTGTTTGGAGTCAAGGCCAAAGTCATAGACGTGCCGCAGTTACTGGAAGTGGCACAGAAGCTTGCGGACACGGACAAGTTTCAGTTCGAGCTTTGGGCAATAAGCTTGATACCAAAACTTCATTCGAATGAGAAGCAAGTAGGGGACAGAGGAATAGATGGAAGAGGTCAGATCATGGTGGGCCTTGACGAAAACAACAAACCAAAGTATGAGAAGATAATTGCATCCGTGAAGGGGGGCAACCAAACAAATCCATCTATGGTACGGGATCTAGTCGGAACTGTAGAAAGTGAAAAAGCTGCCTTTGGAATATTTATCTGCATGAAAAAACCCACAAAGAGAATGCAAGAGGCGGCAGTCAAGGGAGGAACATACACGACACCATTGGGTAAACAATACCAAAGGGTGCAGTTCTATACCATTGAGGACTACTTTAATGGACTGATCCCGGATATTCCAGACCTTGTAGACAGTATGAAGGGACAGAAACAGAAAAAACAGGATAAAGCAATGCAGACTATGCTTTAGATTTGTCTTTCAATTCAGAGAAATTTCAGCTCTCGATAACCTGACAGAACCCTGTATGGTCATAGAGCGCCGAAAAAAGGCAAGCCCTATAGAAGACCATGATATGACGAATTCGTCAAACGTGTCTAGTAAAAGTTAGGGTTATTTATCAGATATATTAGACAGAATGGAAATCTATCTGTCAAAGATATTTGATAAAAGATATGGCTGGTTATTAGATATGTTTGGCAACTACAACAAGGTTGTTTTACCAGACATGTCTGATAAAACAATCCCCATGCACCATAAAGGAGGTGATCAATATAGGATTCGAACTAACGGTAAATATAGAAAGCTGGATGATGGCATTGATATTCATAGGACTGCTGAAGAGAACACCATCAAAGTAGTCTGTAAGAAGACAGGCCACAAAAAATAAACGATTTTTACGTCATTTTTGAGACTGTAACGACTTCTTTTTTTATTTTATGTCTTTAACAGTATCTCGAGGGAGAATTTGTAAAATATTTGCAGGGAATGGATCTCATTATCTGTGATCAGATAACACCCCTTACAGGCACGCTTGTCTGAGTGGAAACCTGATCCCTCGATAACTTCACAGAACCCGGAATTGGAAGGGTGATTTTTAGGCGATCTGGGTAATCTTGTCAGAGCATGGCTTTAGTTGCAGTTTGGTTTTAGCCTGTCCGTGAGGTTTTTGAAGGATGTGATATGCGGCAAGGAATAGCAATTTCGGGATTTTTCAGATTGGAGAGATGCTGACGGCAATAATAGGAACAACAGCAACAAAAACAACAACAACAACAAAAACAGCAACAACAGCAACAACAGTACGATAACAGACTGTATTGGTCGTGATTGTTGCAAGATTTGCAAGACAGGATTGAAATTCGGACATGGTCAATCTTGGCCAGATATATAAAAAAATAGAAGATCAAAAACCGCACCTGTCACAAAATAAGACAAGCGATGACTCGAACTGTCTGTTCAGCCTGCAAAGATGCTCAGGGTCCATGGACATCGTATTCTCATCAAACCAAGGTGCTTTTAGGTACATGTCCCTGTTTATCTCAACTTGAATCCAAGGGACGGGGTTGTTCCCGTATGTCCTAGTTATGTGTCCGCCGTGAAACGGATCATTGAAAGCGATCTCTTTTCTGCCAACAAGAAATGACTCGGATATGCAGTCAGCTAAAAGCTCAAGCATCTCCTGTGATGATGCCTGTCCGTCATTGTTTGACAGGCAGAATGTAGGTCTTTTGCAGCTGCCGTGTTTATCAGGGGAGACGCCAGGTGCCACTGATGCCATGGAGTGGCAATCGATGCACAACTGCAAGTCCAGGTCCCTGAAGCTTTTTTGGATCTCTCTGTGATATGGAAGGTAGTACGATCGAATCAGTGAGTCTTTGAGGGCCCCTGATGGAATTGTGCCGTCCAGATAGATGGGTTTGGCATGGCACGTCGAACTTTTAATCAGGCCGTCAGGGTTTTCAGGAGGCATGTCTTGCAACGAACGATTAAGATCAACGAACGCCCTTGCAATGTCAGTCTTAACTACACATGCCACTTTGCCGCCTAGATCATAGATTTCTACAACAAACGGATCAGAGTCATCGAACAGATCCCTGTCTGTAATGCACAAGTGTTCGACAAGTTCTGATGGTTTTTTTGTTCCGCCGTGTGGAATTGACAACAAGATTGGTATCTGCCGTTGTTGTTGTTGTTGTTGACTGTCATTGTTATGATGATTCAATTCAAACCTTCCGCTGTTCCGTCCCGACGTACCTCAGCTGCCCCGTGAAAACCAGGCATAGTCTGCAGCTTCATCGTTGCATGAATGGCGCCATGGTAAAAGGAATATCTGTCTTTTATAGAAATGCCGTACCCCATCTCCTTGAGATGGTCCACTATCTCGTTGCGAAATCCGTCCTGCTCAACACTGACTGTTCCGCCAATGGAGCAGTGAAATCTCGGTTTTTCAATTGCATCACTCATAGGCAGATCGCCGTCAATTATTCTTGAAAGAAACTGAGTTATAGTGGAGAATATCCTCTGACTTCCAGGACTGCCCACTACCATCCAGAGTTTGGAATTGTTAAAGACCAACGCAGGGGATACCGAAGTCCACGGTATGGCATTAGGCCTAATATAATATGGATGATTCGGATTTGTAAATTCAAATGCAGACATGTAGTTGTTGTACAGAAATCCCAGGCCATCAGCTGCCGCTTTTGAGCCGTATGCAAGCTCGATTGACTGTGTAATACCTACGGCGTTTCCATCATCGTCCATCGCTGAGAGATGCGTGGTGTCCTCGTTGTCGCCAAAATCAGGGTCAATCATAGGCAGTGTGGCATCCATGGAGCCATGAATTGAATCGGCCATCTGTTTTGCAAAGGATCTCTCCAGGTGTAACTTTTTTTGAATCTGATCATATGTGTGACGGTTAAACGGCCGTTGTACCCTGTGCAGAAATGCCTTTCTGAATGTCTCTGCAACAAAATGATATGAACTCGGATTTGAACTGCGCAGAAATTTTGAAGGCAGGTGGTTTAGCATCATCAATGTAAGCAATAACGTGCTTCCGGCGGCAGGCGGCGGCAGGGTAACGACCAGAAGATGTCTGTACTTTCTCTGGATTGGTTTTTGCATTATCGGTTCAGGAATATATGACAGATCCTCCTCCCGGATCAGACCGTGGTTCTCTTTCATGTCTTGTGCAATCTGTTTGGCGATTTGCCCGTGATAAAATACACGATAGCCAAATGCAGATATGGTCTTAAGTGTCTCTGCCAAGTCCTCTTGAATGAACCTGTCCCCAACATCGTATGGAACAGCACCGTCTTTTAGGAAATATTTGGCGCCGGACTTTGAAGGGACTGCCAGAAAGTTGCCGAGCTGCTGCTTTTGTAAGTTGTGTTGAAGCAAAGTAATCTTGTATCCTTTCTTGGCAATGCCTATAGAGGGTGCAACTATCTTTTGCCACTCCAGTCTCCCGTAATGCTCATGCAGAAATCCGATTACAGATAATGTGCTTGGGATAGTTGTTGCTTTGTATCCTAGTTTGCGGTTTTTTTTGTGCCTGAATGCAGAGGAGTGTGCAAGGGACGGGGAACGGCTAGAGCCGTCGACGGCATACGATCTGTTATTGACATGTATTATTCCCATAGACTGCCCTCCGATTCCGGATGCCTGGGGCTCACACACGCCTAATGCCAGAGCGGTGGCGCATGCAGCGTCAACTGCATTGCCTCCATTTCTGAGCATCTCAACTCCTGCCTTTGTGGCATTAGGGAATGCAGATGAGACCATCCCCCTCTTTGCAACAGAGCATTTTTTGTTACGGGTGGGGACAAATGAGGATTCTATCTGCGAGATGTTCAATTTTGACTCTTTTTCTTTGATGAGATCCCATTTAATACCAGTGCCAATAGTACGCCTCGGTCAATTAGACTGTCTCTTAGAATATGCTCATTGGGGGTCCTAAAATCTGCACCGATCGGCCCCATAGAACCGATCATCGGGATGTCTTGCAACACATCACACAAGCTAGATGTCGCGTACCTGTGTCTTGAGGCAATCTTTATCTCAGAGTGTGCTGCAATACGCTCAACCAAATTGTAAAAGTCTGCAGTACTGTCAGAGGGCTCCAGCGGGTTCCGGGTAACCTGTTTTGACATATGGACATCAAGTTTGGATTTGTCGCGCTTTTTTGCTATTCTTTGCAGTTCAGAGTCAAATTTTTGGCCTTGGGCAAAGGTGGAATATCTTGATTCCAAGGATAGCTGGCCATACTGAGGAGACCTGCCAAAAGAGGTTGTAGCATGAAACTCAGAGATTGTAATTCTTGCATCATGGGAGTCATCAGATATGTTCTTCCACGCAATGATTTTTTTGCACATGTCAGGAATCAGATCCTTTATGGTTTCATTGGATCGCCTGATATGCGCCAAATCTAAATGGTAACGCGTTACACCAGAACACGATGTGGCAACACCTCCGTTCTCAAGGCCCCATTTTAGCTCAAGGATGTATTTTGACACTTTGCCAGTATCGTGCACCAGCTGCTTACTGAAACGTCCACCCAGACTGTCATCACTGATAAGCAAAATGCCGCATTTTATCTTTTTGAGAATTCTTGCAAAACGTAGTGCCTGTAGTGCAGATATCATGCTCACTAGCCCGCCCTTGCTTTCAGCTATTCCTGAGCCATACAGCTTGTTGCCTGTCTTGTAAAACGGAGTAAAGTCCTGGTTGGTATACCACGTGTCAAGATGCCCCAAAAGCAGGACATCGTTTTCTTGAGAGTCGTGATTTGTAAAGTACAGCATGTTCCCAACATCGAATTGGGAGTGTTCTTTGACGCCGAATCCAATATGGCCTAGTCGCCTGGTCAGCATTGCGCCCAACTTGTTTATCTCATCAAGGTTAGTCACGCTAGAGTTTACATTGACAAAATGCTCAAGCAGTGTCTCATAAGAATCCAAATGACTTCGAATGTGACTTCTGATAATAGAGCGCATGGGAGAAGATTGGGCAGTTTCAGACACATGCGTCTGCTGGTGGGATTCTCCAAAATAGCGCAGGGCTGCCACATCAAAGATCTTGCTGATTAGCGAGTCATATGTGTATCCTGCAGTTTTTGCCGCAGTGTAAAAAGAACCTGTCTGCCCCAGACTTGGCATGGAGTTTAACTCCAGAACGTAAAGATCTCCATCAAGACTCATTCGAAGATCCACGCGTGTGAAATCATTTAACCCGAGTTTTCTAAACGCCGTAAGGCATATTTTTTTAATCTCTGCTGTCTGCTCTTCAGTCAGTGGCGCCGGACATATCTTATCTACAGGGGTTACTTTTTTGTCGGTGATGGTTTGAATGCGGTTTGGGTCGCCCTCAAAGTTCATCTCAACTACAGGCAACACCTCTATATTGTGCTCGTTGCCCATGATGCCCACCGCAAACTCCCTGCCGGGGATGAACTGTTCCACCAAGATGTCTTGAGAGTACTGCTCGGACTGTTTTTTGACTGCGACACGCAGGTCGTCCCAATTATTCACAACCTCCATTCCCATTGAGGTTGACTCCATCTTGGGTTTTACAATCACGGGAAATATCAGGTCATCAAAAGTGTCTTCGTGAGATGAGAACACCCAAAAGCCAGGTGTCGGGATGTTGTTTTTTTGCAGGATTATCTTTGTCATCACTTTATCCTGTACGACTGCATGCGTTGCAGGACCGGAACCGACGTATGGAACGCCTAACATTTCAAGCATTGCAGGAACGTGAGTATAGCGATTTTGGCCTTGAATCCCGTATGCCATGTTAAAGACCATGCCGGGACTTTCCCCGGAAAGGACACGGGGCATAAAATCCTTCATGTCCTCGATAAAGTTCATTCCGCCTACAATGATTTTTACGGTGTGTCCGGCCTTCTCCAGAGACTTTGCGACCTTGTCCACGGTCTTGTAGCTATAGTGTTCCTGGGTCAGCATCCCAAAAACGTTGATCACATCACCCTCATCGACTTGCTGTTTGTTGTACACTAGGGCTACTTTCATAGTACTACTGATCATAACTAATAAAAAAACTAATCTAAAAAATTTATCGCGGTGCGAATATTTCAGGCATTTGAGATGATTTGTGCATGCATGATATTTGTATTAAAGATTCGGACAAATTTTCCAAAAAATTATTGCAGGTGGTTAAAAAAACCGTCCGGATCTTTAATCAGATTACTATGCACATACAAAATACAGATTCGACGTAGCCGTTAAAAAATGTGTAAAGGCAGAGCAGAGACGGTAATTTGAGATCATGCATGCAGTTAAAATAAAAGATGCAGAGACATAACGACATTTTATGTATTTGGATGCCGCATCTGATATTGGAGCACAGGTTCTGCCTTGCGCCGTCAGTTGCAGTATAGTCTGCTAGAAAAATTTGTTTGTGTAAGTTGCAGTTGAGATCTGCTCGATGCGTTACAGATTGTTTTTGGGCTGTGTACACACTTGACTACAGGCAGGTGAGGTATTTGGATTCTCAAATGTGCCGTGTCAGGCTTTTTTTGCATCACATATTACCGCATAGTCACATCTTGAGCATTTGTAAGAATCAGGGATTGCATCGAACTCTTCATTGAAGATTGAGTCTATCGTATCAGATAACTGGTCTTTGAATGAGTTCAGAGATTCATCTTCTATGTGATACGAGACAAACTTGTCATCTTTTAGATAAAACATTGATACTTTTTTTGGCAGTTTTTTGCACAGTTTCAGCACCCCCAATGCATAGATGTTTGCCTGCACATCTGTTTTGATTGTATTTTTTGTAAGAGTTGGTGCGCCGGTTTTAAAATCAATTACCTCATAATCACCGCCATTAGATGCCTGAATCCTGTCAATTTTGCCGGAAATGGATGTGCCATCAAGGTTAATCTGGAATTTGGACTCTGCGCTGACTACTTTGGCCGGGTTTTTCTCTGTCCATTGTATGTATGTCTTTATCATCTGTTTTGCGTCGGCTTTATCCTCACTCTCTTTTGTTCTACGGTTTTTATACAGCGAGGCATCCCATCGCTTCTCCAGCATTTCAAATGCCATCTCTTCTGTAGGCATCACACCGTCTTTTTGCAGTTCGGTTAGATCCTCAATTACAGAATGAATTGCAGTGCCCAGCCCAAAGTATGTCTTTGGAGGTGCAGGCACTCCCAGCACATGCTGAAACTTAAATTTTAAGGGACAGTCTTTGTAGGTATGAAATTTTGACGGACTGAGCCGAAAGTTCTCCCTGACAATTAGAGGTATGGGATTCCGGTACAGTTCAGAGTCAATGTGGGATTTGTCCGAGTCCATCCGGAGTATTTTTTTGGAGTCAAAATTATCCAGACTGCCAAACTCTTCAAAATGCTTGATTTTTGCCAGATCCACGATTGTGTTAATGGCAGTCCTCAGATTCATTTGGCATATGAAATTTACAGCGGCAAGCTGCTGTTTTTGTTTTAACTGTTCAAGAGGGTCGCCATCTGCCAGTTGTACGTTTGCAGATGACTTGAATTCTTTGCACTCAATCAGGGGGTTTCCTGTAAACTGTAGTTCATCTAAGAATTCTGAAGATTTAGAGTCAGTCTTTCTGTCACCATAGCGCTGTGCATATAGCAACGTGCATAAGTTTCTGTACATGATATTTTAGGACCATCATAGGCATAATGCCTCTTGTCTGGGGAATATGCCAAAAGCACAAAACAAAATGCATGAAAAATTAAAATTCAGATTCATGTATGGCTATACATATCACATTGGAAAAAAATGCAGGCACCAACATGATACATACAGAAGATCAAACTATTCGTACGATCATTGTTTTTGTGCAGGTTTAGACGATACCTGGTGTGATACAATGTCGGGATTTCGCGGACCATCCACCTTTATGAATGGCCGCATGATTCCTTTGGGCGGTTTTCTCTTCCAGAATTTCTTAAAATTATAATCAAACTTGGGCGGCACATCAGAAAAAATATGGCAGCTAGCGTATTCCTAGTGTTGCTCATTGTATTGGCCAAGAGGATTATAAAATCGGCAGACAAGAAATTAGAATATTATTTACAATGTGTGCTGTAGGAGTACATTTTCAACTTCTGACGTCCTACACGCCACGTATTTTAATTATAGTCAGTACATCTTCATCAACTAAAATATGGCTTAATCCGACCCGCTGTCCGCCAAATTTCACACTTTTACCCCAAACCAAACCGTATCTAAATTTTCTTTTTAATCTACGGTGCAGTTTGTTGCAGATGTCCTCAACGGTATCACCTTCTCTTGCGATTAAAGGTTCTTTATAATCTGTTTCTCCGCCTTTGGGTCTCATGTAAATTCTGATAAACTTTAATTTCTCATATATCATGTCTTTTAGCAATTGGATATTAAGATCAGCGTTTGCAGACACTTCTACCACGTCTGATTCTATCTTTGTCTTCAAATCTCTTAAAAACAATTCATCTACCAGATCGATTTTGTTTAACACAGTAATTGATTTTGAATAACTAACGTTTCCTGCAATATGGTCTGCCAACTGTTCAGACGTTATATCCTCTCTTGTCACAACACGCGCACTGACCAATCCATACAGATGTAATATGTCTTTGAGATGTTTTTCTGTGATCTTTGTTAATCTTACTTGCTGTGCAACTGCAATTCCACCCATTGATGCTTTCTCAATTGTGATGTTTGGGGGCAGATGGTTTAGTCTAATTCCAATGTTACCTAACTCGGTTACTAACACATTCTCATGGTATGGCTGAAACACGTCTAGCACCAACAATACAAGATCAGCTGTTCTTGCAACTGACAGAATTCTCTTTCCCAATCCCTTTCCTGTGGACGCTCCCTTTATGATTCCGGGAAGGTCCAGCATCTGAATTCTTGCACCTTTGTACTCCATCATTCCTGGAACTACAGTCAGTGTTGTAAATTGAAAAGCACCTATGGCTGATTTTGCACTGGTCATCTTGTTTAGCAGCGTAGATTTTCCAACACTGGGCAATCCTATCAATACCACCGTGGCATCCCCGCTGCGTTTTACATCAAATCCGTCTTGCTTTGCGCCAGATTTTTTAGCAATATCTGCTTCTTGTTCCCTTTTGAGTTTTGCAATCTTTGCCTTTAGTAGCCCTATGTGGTGCTCTGTCGCCTTGTTAATCTGTGTCTTTGCCATCTCGTCTTGTATGGCTTTAATTTTTTCAGGAATTCCCAATAATCTTCAATTTTTCACTATTTCCTTTCAAATAAAATCGTATTACTTTTCAGCGTAGCAGATATTATCCCGACTTGACATGGAATTTTCATGAAAAATAAAACATTTGCAGTCGATATTGACGGTACGATCACCGAAAACAATCATGGAATGATTAATCTTGACGCCCTTGCGGCATTAAGACGCCTAACTGAGATGGGACACAACGTTATCTTTGTAACCGGCCGCTCATCAATTGAAGGATTTCTGCTTGCCGTATTTGGAGGAACCACACAAATTGCAGTCGGTGAGAACGGCGGATGCATCACTGATGCCTCTGACTGTCACACATTGCTGGGAAATATGGCACAGTGCAAAGACGCCTTTACAGTGATTAAAAACAGCATCGACAACGTTCACAAGATGCGTGTATTTCCCAGAATGACCGAAATTATCTTGGAGAGAACATTTGATCTCAATCTTGCAAGGAACGTTTTGGCTGAAAACAACCTTGACGTGACGATATCAGACAGCCAATACGCATATCACCTCAACTCTTCAGGCATTGACAAGGGAACAGGGTTTACCAGCATTATGGATAGATTGTCTGTTACCTCTGATGATGTCATAGCAATTGGGGACAGCCACACCGACATTCCTTTGTTCAAAGTGGCAAAAACAAGTATTGCTTTGGGAAATGCTTCAGAACAAGTCAAATCACACGCCACAATGACTGTGTCCGGAGATGCAGGTGATGGAGTTCTTGAGGCATTAGATAAATTAGGACCACAACTGTGATGTATTATGACGTTCCAATCAATTATTGACGAAGTTCAAAATAATATAAGCAGGGTGCTCTCTGATCTTGAGATATCGGGCATATCATTCTCAGTTGAGCCTGCAAAACCCGGTTTTGGTGATGTTACCTCTAATATTGCATTTTTATTGACAAAACAACTTGGAAAAAGTCCTCGGGACATCGCTCAGATGTTATCTGAAAAATACGCATCTTGTTGTGTATACACACTTGTCAAAACTAGCAAAGCACATGAGTCAGGATATCTTAATTTCTTTGCTGACTGGGAAAGACTGGGACAGTTGATCATCTCTGAATCCTATCTTGATACATACGGTGATGTTGATATCGGAAAAAATTCCGCAATCACAGTAGAACACACAAGTGTAAACCCAAACAAGGCACTGCACATTGGACATGTCAGAAATATTGTCATCGGTGACACTGTATCTCGAATCTTGCACAAAGCAAATTACAAAGTCAGCGTATTGAACTACATTGATGATTCGGGGCTTCAAGTAGCGGACATCTTGGTCGGATTTATGCATTTCAAATATGATCAGATGCCGCCTGACGGGAAAAAATTTGATCATTATTGTGGGGATGATATCTATGTAAAGACCACTTTACAATATGATGCGGATCCAAACCTTGAGAGCATAAGACTAGATGTTCTTAAAGAACTGGAGGATGGCGCCTCTGAAACTGCAAAATTTGCAGATAGAATTACCAGAAAGGTTTTGGCAGGCCAGCTTGAGACCTGTTGGAATTTGGGCGTGTTTTATGACTGCTTAAACTTTGAGTCTCAGATTATCCGTTCGGGGCTGTGGGCTCTGATATTTGAAAAGCTCAAAGAGATGAAGCTGATTGAATTCAAAACAGAGGGAGACAATGCTGGATGCTGGATTATCAAACATGATAATGATGGCAATAATAATGATGACAGTGACGGTGGCAGTAACAACGATGGCGATAACGACGATGACAGACAAGACAAAGTAATACTTCGAAGTAATGGAACTGCAACGTACATTGCAAAGGATATTCCATACGCTGCTTGGAAATTAGGTCTAGTCGACGATCCTTTTACCTATAAAAAATATGAAAATATGCAGCCTAGCTCTCATGTTTTATGGCAAACTAGTCTTGCCTCTGATGCTGCAGACGGCACTGTCAGAAAAAATTTTGCCGGAAAACGGGTCATTACTGTAATTGATTCACGACAGACCGGTCTGCAAAAAATCATCACTTCGCTTATGGACAAATTCAAATCAGCATCCAACGCATATGTTCATCTCGGCTATGAATCAGTCACATTAAGTTCTGAGACTGCAAAAATTCTTGGTCTGGATACAGGTGGCAAACATGCCCAAATGTCTGGAAGAAAGGGACTGTATGTGAGTGCTGATTCGGTGTATGACATGTTAAAGGCAAGATCAAAAGAAGAGACTGCAAAACGACATCCGGAAATCTCCGACACTGAACTTGAAAGAATTGCACACTATGTCTCAGTTGCCACTCTGAGATATGAGATGATAAAGCAAGACTTGGACAAAACTATAACGTTTGATCTGAAAAAATCTCTTAGTCTGGACGGTGACACAGCCCCGTATATTCAGTATACTGGTGTCAGGGCGTCACGAATTTTAGAAAGATCACAGAACACACCATCCATAGATGTTGGTTTCTCCAAGTTGACAGAAGAATCTGAACTAAACCTGATAAGGACCATTGGCCTCTTCGATATCCAAGTTCGTGACGCTGCAAACAACTTGTCGCCAAAAGTAATTGCAAGATACTGCCATGGTCTGGCAGTCTCGTTTAACTCGTTTTATGAACGCATCAAAGTCTTGAATCTGGGCAACGACTCACTTGAGGCTGCCAGGCTGTGCCTTGTCAATTCCTTCAAGATTACCTTGGAAAAAGCGCTGTCTCTTCTTGGAATTCAAGTCCCTGATAGAATGTAGTAGCCCTAGAGGAATGATATCATCCCTCTAGGTTTGTTGGCGTGCAAACCAATTACTGGATTTCTAACTGTGCAAGTCATAAGTGTTTGGTTTGGCAACAGGAACCGTCCTGATCTTGTGTGCGTTAACATCCAAAGCGCTGTATCTGTTAATTCTTTAAAGCGCTGTATCTGTTAATTCTTCAAAATACGTCTTGACAGTCTGATATTGTTTCTGCATCTGTTTTTATATCGCAAACACAAAACAGACTGGAATCAGGCCGTCTTTACGTGCTTTCTGGCATGCTGCCGATATGTTGAAATCTTCAGTAAACCATAATATAATTACGCAAGTGTATGTTTAATCAACACATGTATTATTTGGCATCATTATTCTTTTTTCTCTCGGCCCTGATGGCTTCTTTCCGCATCCATACTGTTCTTTCTTTATGATCGATTAACTCTACATTCATCTGGTTTAGCCGTTTACGGATTTCATCAGCTTCTCCAAACTCTTTTTTTGCCCTGTGGTCCTCCCTTTTTAGGATCAGTCCGTCAATCTTCTGCCTTTGTTCTATTGTAATGTTCTCGATGCTCAATCCTAAAATTCCCTGCATTCGCTCAAACTCTATCTTTATTCTTTGGGCATCTTTTGCTCCTATGTTTTGGTTTGCAGCCAGCCTGTTGGTCTCTTTGACCAGCTCAAAAAATGACAGCAGCGCAAGATGCGTATTCATGTCATCTTTTAGCGACTCGTCAAACTCTGCTGCAATCCTTTCAATGTCAAAAATATCACCTGCATCTTTGCCATCTGCGTGAACCAGCTCATAATGGCACATCTCAGCCTGCCTCCACTTTGTTACGTTTTGCATCAGCAACTCTTCAGAATAGTCAATAGGCTTGGAATAATGCCCTGACAGACAGAACAGTCTGATCACGTTGGCGCCCCAGTTCTCCAGGACCGTCCTGACTGACTTTACATTCCCGACTGACTTTGACATCTTTTCACCGTCTATTGTCACCATTCCCACATGCATCCAAATTTTGGCAAACGGTGAATCTGTACATGATTCGGACTGTGCTATCTCGTTTTCATGATGTGGGAATATCAGGTCTCGCCCGCCGCCATGAATCTCAAAGTCTGTCCCCAGATACTTCAGACTCATCGCAGAGCATTCGATATGCCATCCGGGACGTCCCATACCCCACGGACTAGGCCATGTGGGTGCACTGTTTGAGAACTTCCAGAGTGCAAAATCAAGCGGGTCTTGTTTTTGCTCGTCTATCTCTACTCTTATCCCTGAACGCAGCTCCTTGATCCTCTTTTTTGAGAGCTTTCCATATTCTGGAAACTTTGAGATTGAAAAATACACCCCGTTGCTTGTAGTGTATGCGGCATTCTTGTCAATTAATCTCTGTATGATGCCTATTATATCGTCGATGTGCTGCGTTGCTTTTGGGTATATCGTTGCACGTTTTACATTCAACTCGTCAAAATCCAGGAAATAATTTTTAATGTATCTTTCGCTAATGCCGTCTGCTGTCGTGCCTTCCTGCCGTGCCCGGTTTATTATCTTGTCATCAACGTCCGTAAAATTCTGCACGAGTTCTATCTCTGCGCCCTTGCTCTCTGAGTACCTTCGAAGTACATCAAATACTATGATCGTTCTGGCATGGCCTATATGTGACTCATCATAAACTGTAACTCCGCATAGGTATATCCTAACTTTTTTTGAGAGATCTAACCCCTGATGCAATCTTGACAGTGTGTCATATATCTTCATTTTTTTTGCACGTCTATTTCCATTACCGGTAACCGCTTGTGTTCACTGTTTATGATTAACTGGTTTATCTTTTGTATGGCTGTCTTTTCTATCTTGGTGATCTCTTCTGTCTGGCTGACTGATAGTTTTTTCTCAAAGAGACAGTACAGTATCGTATCGACATCCTCATATGACAACCCGATCTCTTCTTCTGCCTTGTGCTGTTCCCACAAGTGGGGGCTGCTCTTCTTTGATATGACCTCTTTTGGCACACCTAAATATTCTGCAATCCCCCTTACCTGGAGTTTATACAGTGACACAATTGGCGCTACGTCTGCTGCCCCGTCACCAAACTTTGTAAAGTATCCTATCATGTACTCGCTTTTATCGCTTGATCCCAAAACTAGGTAGTCTTTTGCGTTGGCATAATAGTACAGCAAGTTGGTCCTGACCCTTGCACGCAGGTTGCCTTTGGACTTTTTGTCTGGTTCAAGATACATGGAATACTCGTTTATGATGGGTCTGATGTCAATCAGTTTATACTGTATTCCTGTTAGTGCAATCATCTTTAGCGCATCCTTTGTTTCTGTCTCTGGCGTAATGGCAGTGTCAGGCATTATCAGCGCAAGGGTCCTGTCTTTTAACCTCCTCTTACAGATATATGCTAAAACTGCCGAATCAATACCTCCACTTAGTCCTAAAATGACCCCCTTGGAGGATGTCTTGTTTACTGCATCTAGCACAAACTCTTCGATTTTGTCTGCAATCGCAGAATAATCCTGATTTATGATCTCATTGATAATGTCTTGGCTCAACAGTTATTTTTGAAAGTCTGCAAGAATAAAACTTTTGTATTGCCTCTTTTCTGGAATTCAAATTGTAGTACAGTAGTAATTCAGATGATACCTACACTAAAGTGGACGACAGTTGCCTCTTCAATTTTGTTGATATCTGTGCGGCAGGAGAGTTGATCGCAGTCGCCTTGGGGTCAGTTTACGCCGTCAGTTCTTTTGGATGTTTTTTCAGACTCGATTGCAGTCAAACTCTTGTCATATGAGATCCAAAAAGTCATCTTTGCAGCTAGCTGTGCCATCAAGTCATCTGCAGATGACAACTTTTGTATTTACTGATTGATATCATGACTTATCCCGAATTCTCAGAGATGTATCTCCGTATTGCATGCATCCTTTTGAATCCGGCGGGTTAAACTATGTCTTGATGTACTGAATTTTTACTCTTCTTTTGCAGATGCCGTATGTTTTCTGCACATCATCATCATCATCCCAGAATACCACAATTTTGTCTTATGAACTGCCTGCAGTCCTGACTGACAATCTGAGATCATGACACGATCTGAGCAATTCTGCATCACAGCACCAATTATTTCATCATCGGGCATGCCTATCTCTCAATATTCAAATTGCAAATGTTGCTACTACTGCATTATCATTTACACATCAACGTAGATACCGTCATCTCTTACCTCTACAGGGTATGTCTCTAGTTTGACATCTTTGAGATAATCCGCGAGTTGACCAGTCTTTATGTTGTAATGCCAAAAATGCAACGGACATTCTACAATATCTCCATCTAATTTGCCTGGCGCAATCGAGCCGTCCTGATGAGCGCAGAGATCGTCAATTGCATGATACTTGTCTCCCTGATTGAATATGGCAATCTGCTTTTCGTCAATCTTGAACGCTTTGCCTTTCCCTGATGATACTGCTCCCTTTTCTGCAAGTTTCTTCCACGTCAATACATTTGTTGTATTATTACTGTTTATTTATATTGGCATGATAGGATTTTATAGTCCAACTCGCACGTGAAACCGTTGAGTAAAGTAAAAACCAGTGCAAAATTAATCCGTCAAGGCAGCCTATCATACCAGTGGGCAAAATCCCACATGCAAATTCTTGACAATACCATTAACCGCCACAAAAAATCAAAACCGCTAAAAGGCATTACGCTGGGGTTCTGTCTGCATATTACTAAAGAGACGTCGGTTCTCTTAATGGGTGCAAAAGAACTAGGCGCAACTGTTGCATGCTGTGGAGGGAATCCTCTGACTACCCAAGACGACATTGCAGCATTTTTGGCATCCCGAGGAATTCATGTATACTCTTGGCACGGTCAATCCCTCAAAGAGTATAATTGGTGTATCGACCAAGTGCTAAAACACAAGCCCGTTATTCTCACTGATGACGGGGCTGACATGAACATCAAGGCTCATTTTGATAAACGATTCTCATCGATGAATATTCTAGGTGCCACTGAGGAGACAACTGCAGGTGTTACAAGAATTCGTGCAGTAGAGAATCAAGGCAAGCTCAGATATCCTGTAATTCTAGTTAATGAGGCATATACAAAACACATGTTTGATAATAGGTATGGTACAGGTCAGAGCACTATTGATGGATATCTGCGCGCAATGAATCTTCTTATGGCATCAAAGCGTGTTGTTGTAGTCGGATACGGCTGGGTAGGCCGTGGCGTTGCCGCAAGATTTCACGGTATGGGTTCTAAAGTTATAGTTACGGAGATTGACCCCGTCAAGGCATTGGAGGCCCATATGGATGGGTTTGATGTAATGCCTATGAGTCAGGCTGCAAAGATTGGTGATATCTTTGTCACCTGTACTGGCATGACTAGTGTCATTAGAAAAGAACACATCTTGCAGATGAATGATGGCGCCATCATGGGCAATGTAGGCCACTTTGATGTGGAAATTGACAGTGACTTTCTGTTAAAATCTTCAAAATCCGTCAAAACAGTCAGAGCAAACCTTGATGAATGCATACTGCAAAATGGCAAGACCGTATACCTGATTGGACAAGGACGTCTTGCAAATCTAGTTGCAGCAGAAGGACATCCGCCTGAAGTTATGGCGCAGTCATTTTCAAACCAGATCCTATCTATCCTGTACATTCTCAAAAACCATGCAAAGATGGGGAATAAAATCATCAACGTCCCGCAAGAGATAGACATACAGGTGGCAGTCGATGCCTTGCAGGCAATGCATGTTAAAATTGATAAACTCACCCCCGAGCAGGTAAAATATGTCGCTAGCTGGTAAAAATTCAATAACACCGACTATGTGATCTCTGATATCTGATGAACAACAAAGCTATCATTACAAGCGCATTACCGTACTCGAATGGCGAGATTCACTTGGGACATATCGCATCAACCTATCTTCCAGCTGATGTGACAACCAGATTCTTAAAACTCAACGGGGTGGAGGCATACTATTTTTGCGCGTCTGATGATTTTGGCACTCCAATCCTAATCCAATCAGAGAAGGAAGGCAAAACTCCCGCACAGTATGTTGCACATTGGAACAAGCAAGACCTGGAGGATTTTGTAGCATGCAACATAAAATTTGATTATTTTTACAAGACCAGCTCAGTTGAAAATATTGCATTTGTACAAGACGTCTTTAAAAAACTGAATGCTGCAGGCCACATTTATGAGAAGGAGATAATCCAATTTTACTGCAATTATGACAAAAAGTTCCTGCCTGACAGATATGTCAAGGGCACCTGTCCATACTGCAATGCAGAAGACCAGTACTCTGATCTCTGTGAGAGCTGCAGCCGTGTTCCTGACGAGATAATTAATCCAAAGTGTTCCCTGTGCAACAAGCCTCCAACTAGGGAGAAGACCACGCATTATTTCTTCAAGCTCACAAACTTTGCAGAGTCCATATCTGGATGGCTTGATGGCAACACACTACTCCAAAAAGATGTTAAAAAATACGTTCAAAACTGGATCAAATCCGGATTGATAGACTGGGATATTACCAGGGACATCTCTTGGGGGGTGCCAATACCATCTGTTGCAGGCAACGTTGTTAATAATGCTGGTGATGATGATGATGATGGCAACACCGACACCGGCAATGATGCAGACACAATAAGCAAGGTCTTTTACGGCTGGTTTGACAACCACCTCGCATACATCTCTACTGCCATGAAGTTCTTAAATGAAAAAGGAATCGACGGAAAAGAGTTCTGGAACTCTGCTGACATCTACCACTTTATTGGAAAAGACATCGTATACCACCATTATTTATTTCTCCCTGCAATGAGACTTGGAATAAACAGTGAATACAAACTTCCTGACTACATCCCAACTCGGGG
>JAKZUU010000075.1:0-3125 GCA_047516405.1 Candidatus Nitrosopumilus sp.
GTCAATGAGTTTTGAGACCGTGTCTGGGAGAGAATCTTCCCTTCTGACCAGTGTCGCTCCCAGAAATGCCCTGGAGCCTTCCACGGTGCAGTTGATGGTGGCAAGACAGTTAAAGTGGTATGTTCCGTTCTTGAACTTTGAGGTGATAATGTTGAGCATGTTGTATATCTTGTCGTATCTTGGAATGGTGTGCTTGTCAATTGCCACATCTAGGCATCCTGAGCATGCCGTGCCTTCTCATCATCATTACTGTAGTCAGCCATCCCAAGGCAGCGGATCAGCATAGTCATACCGGACCTGCTTTATCACATCAAGCATCTACCTGCCGCACAAGATGCGCTTGCACAGGCTCTTTGCATCCTTTATGAACCTGGAGTTGTACGCAGTCTCTGCATACTGGCAGTGCCTGCACATGTCAGAGTCTGGCCAAAAAGTCGCTGTAGCCGTACAAAGTTGCACCTGTCGGAGAATTGAAGCTTTAGGTTTGACAAAAATAATGAATTTGTAATATTAAATATTCTTTCTGTGTAGACTTGTTGGAATCTGTGATCGTTTTGCATGTGGTTATCAAAAACTCACATTCTCTGCTTTTAACTTACAATATCTAAAAAAATATTGTTTTTGATGTGTTTTATTCATAAATTATGAGGATTTAAGAAAAAGTACAATTCCATCTACTGACTAGAGTATTGTCAACAGTATGTCCAAGCATCAGTTATCTGACAACTGCATCTATATTTCCAGTTTCTGGCATGTTTTTTGCAAGCATCTATCAAGGTTAAATTATATTTGATGCGACAAACCTGGCAGTCTTGTGTACACTGAATTTCTAAATAGTCAAAGTGTACTATCTCTGTTTTACACGAATCTGCTGTTTATTGTGGCATCAACTGTTTTAATGATTAGACATGATGCTGTAAGTAGCTAAATAAACAATGACTGACGGTGTAATTGCTTGACGGTTCAGGCATAACTATCATTATCATATTGTTTCTAATCATACATCTTCTGAAAAACAGTCTATCCATATAATTTAGCGATATCTCTACACTTGATGGGATCGTCGAATCTGTTGTCATATTGTGATACGATCTGTATTCTTTAGAAGATGTGCTGTAAATCTGATCAGTAGATTCTTATCTAAAATTTTTGGAAAGCGATGTTATGGGCAAAATAAAACAAAACTCACCTGTATTGTTCTTTTACAACAACTCAAAAAAATGGCTGGCAAAGATATCAAAAAAAGAGTCGCTTCACACCCACATCGGAGTGATAAAGCATTCTGATGCAATTGGCAAGGAATACGGGTCTAGATTGACTACAAACAAAGCCAAGTACGTCTATCTGTTGGAGCCTACAATGTACGACTATACCATGAAGATTCAACACGGCACTCAAATTGTATACCCAAAAGACATCGGATACATCGTTGCAAGAGCAGGTATAGGAAGCGGGCAAAAAATACTGGAGATCGGAACAGGCAGCGGTTCTCTGACCTCCTCTGTTGCAGGTATCATCAAACCTAGAGGACACATCCACACTTTTGATGTGGATCAAAATTTCATAAAGATAGCAGAAAAAAACATCAAAAGGGCAGGTGTCTCAAAATATGTCACACAGTACAACTTTGACATAAAGACTGCAAAGAGCCTGCCATTGGATCTGGGGACGATGGATGTTGCGTTAATTGATTTGGGAGATCCCTGGACTGTAATCCCGCAAGTCAGGGAACTGCTAAAGGGGAGCGGCTCTGTATTTGCCATATGTCCTACAATGAACCAGCTGGAAAAACTGACCATCTCTCTGGTTGAAAACGAGTTTACTGATATAGAATCCACCGAACATATACTGCGCACAATTGAGGCAAGGGAGGGAAAGACTAGGCACTCTTTTCAGGGAATCGGTCACACCACATATCTGTGCTTTGCAAGAAAGGCATTTTTTGATAGGAATTCGAGGTCTCCGGACAAGTCCGATGATGATACCATCAAAGACACTATAAAGACAAACGACGGCTATGACGGTGTATCATCGAAAAAAACCAGAACCAAACCTGCCAAAGAAGACAAACCATCCAAAAAAACTATGGTCAAAAAACCCATTGCAAAAAAGACAACTAGGAAAAAAACTTAGAGACTGCAAAAAATTCTAACCATTCCTCTGCACTATGATGCTGGATTCACTGTCTGCAAATCTCATAATGATCCTCAATATGACATTGTGCGCTTGATCCCTCTTGCCTTTCTGTCCAACTTATCTTTCTGATCTTACTTTCCAATGACTGCTGAACCCATCGATATCGATACCGTGCATTTATAATAAAAAATTATAACTGCACGAACCTCATTTACTGCCTTGCTGCGGCAGATCGGTACCGTGCCTTTATACAGTAGATGGAATTGTACTTTTTCTTAAATCCTCACAATAAAAACACATCAAAAACAATATTTTTTTAGATATTGGAGGTTAAAAGCGGAGGATGTGAATTTCTCATAACCACATGCAAAACAGTCACAAACTCCAACAAATTTACACAGAGAAGGTATTTAAAATTATGAGTTCATTATTTTTGTTGTATTGTAACAAAACCATGTCCTCCCTCCTTTGCCCGCCTGTTATCCATGGATGTCAACCTCCATCCAGTTTGGATTGTCTACTCTTATAGTTTTATGCGCTGCCTTGTCATGGAACGCCTTGAGCGGCCTCTGGTGGTTGTCTATATCAAGCGACCAATGCAGCGGCCTCTCGTTGTAGTACGTGACAAAGTCGTCCAAACTGTCGTGCCGCCCCATCTCGGTCTCCAGCGTCCTGTGGAACCTCTCCAGCTTACCGTTGGTCTGGGGATGGTACGGCCTTGAGTTTATCAGATGTATGTCGCGATCCAGAATCTCACTCTCAAAGACTGTAGGCGTCCAGGCTCCCTTCGGCGTGCCACTTCGCACACCCACAAAGCAAGATCCGTTGTCCGACAGGATGGATGCAGTGGTGCCAAACGCCAGAATTGCCTGCCTGAGTACCTTTACGGCATTCAGGCCTGTTGCCTCTTTGAACACGCCATATCCTGTAATGCATCGCGAGGCATCGTCCAGATACGTGATCAGGTTCAGATCCCTCACGCGAAAGTC
>JAKZUU010000076.1:0-4365 GCA_047516405.1 Candidatus Nitrosopumilus sp.
GCATTTTAATTTCCTGTAAAAAAGATTCCAAGATCAGTTGTTGGAGCCTCACATCAGACCGTAATCCCGAAGAATTGGCTCTATCTGAGACTCACCCTCAACCTTGGAATACTCATCGAGGAGATTTTTATTCAAGTCATAAAATGTGTGTCCCCATTTGAACTTGTCAAGCAGTTCTAGGCCCTGCTGCTTTGAGCCGAGGATAAACAGTGCAGCAGACAGCGCCTCTACGGTAGTCAGTTTGCCCAGCTTTGAATAATTTACAGGATTGCCTGCAAGCAGGGGGGGAAGTTTTCTTTGGATGCCTGTGAATTTTTTTTCAGACAGGGTTTTGACTGCAAGATTCCAAGAACAGTCAATGCCCACAACACTGTGAACATTTAGTTTGTCTTTTGGCAGCAGAACCTCTTTTGAGAAGGGATGTAACACCAGTCCGCGGGGGCCGATTCGTTTGATGCTCTCAGCTAGTCCGAACTTTACAATTTTAGCTGCCGTGCACTTTCTAGGATCGTCTTGATAAAACATTAAAACCTGGAGCCGCATCTGAGATATGCAACACGTACGGGTATTTTGGATTTACTGTACGGTCTTGTAGGTAATCTTGTAATAGAACCGCGAGATCTGATCGTCTTTGAGGATTTCGACATGCCAGTTCATGTCAGGCAGAAACAGTCCGGAGGATTCAGGCAGGATGCTGAATCTTTCCAGACGTGTATCAGGGCCAGTATAGCGTACATTAAAGGCGGTTCCGTCTATGTCAACTGTGTCATAAATGGCTCCGGGCCTTTGAGTGGATTTGGAGACTAGGCAGTCAGCATCAGGACCGATTATACACAATCCATCTGCAGTGGATACTTTGAGATTTACGTTTGGCTGATCTGGCTGTAGCGGGGTGATCAGTGAGCCGGACAGTACACGTGGGGCAAAGTCAGTTCCGCTGATGGTGGTAAGCGGAGTAAATACGACAATCTCACTTTGGACAAGCCTGTTCTCTTTGATGATTACAGTGCGAGGCAGCAGATCATCGGCTACTGCAGATTCCTCTTCCACTACATCGAACATGATGGACTCGGTCCCAAAGCCTGCATCAACTGTTGCCCGGTATGGCCCTACTGCAGATACGGCATCAGGAATGGCAAACTGGTGTGTAAAAGAGACGTAGGGACTGGGGCTTATGGAGGTTACAGGACCGTCGTGCACACCACAAAATACCGTACCGCATGTAACGAGGTCTTCTGTCTGTTTGACTACGCTGATATCGAATGTCTCAACGTGGATTAGTTTGTTTAATTTTCCGGTAATTGTTACCACATCGCCTGGATTGTACTCTTCTCTGTCAGTTGAGAGCAAAAGGGATACGGCCTCATCGCCCCCTATTGTAAAATCACTCACTACACTGAATGTGACAGTAGATGAGAGCCGGTCATAGTATGATTTGACCAGGTATGTGCCATCATTAAATACACCTATAGGCAGTTCAAAAAAGCTGGAGAACCCGCCGCCTTGCTGCGGATACACCTTTGCCTCATAAATTATCTTGCGTGGGGAGTCGGCATCAACTACCTGGATTGTTACGCGTAATGGAGCTACCAGTCCCTCATTTCCC
The DNA here is from genome assembly GCA_047516405.1 of Candidatus Nitrosopumilus sp. Lineage (GTDB taxonomy): Archaea > Thermoproteota > Nitrososphaeria > Nitrososphaerales > Nitrosopumilaceae > Nitrosopumilus. The sequence goes on from JAKZUU010000076.1 coordinate 1,607, forward strand.
TGCGCATGTGGAATAACCTGGCCTGTTACCTTTAATGTTTCACCTGATCTGTACAGTGATTTTTCAACAGATACTGACAGGGGGGACGGGGAGAACGAGTCGTTTCCGGGATCTGATGAAACCTTGAAAAAGAGCTCCTTGTCAAAGTTTTCAGCTGAAACCTTTAGCTTGTATATGCCAAAGTTTGACTGCAGTACGGAACGTTGAGTGTCCGAATCCCTTATGTTTTGATGTCTTTCAGATACAGGAGTAGTCCAGGACCACGAGAAATGCTGGTTGTTAAGTGGCGCGCCAGAGTCGATTATGGTTCCGTCAGGCTTTGTCACGGAGATGGCAACCCCCGGTGTGGCAATAGCTGGAACGATGCCTGAGAGTGACACAGTATCATTTAACCCGTATACTGTCCTGTCAAGTGTGATTACCAGATCATCTATGTCTGCCAGTGAATCTATGACTGAAAATGTCACAGTGTTGCTGTGATCAAAGTGCTGCGATGTCAGGATATAATCGCCTACAGAGAAGATGTTGGGATTGAGGACAATCTCTGAGCGATAGTTGCCAGAGGACTCTGGAAACACAGTAAAGTCATATCCAACTAGTCGCTCCCCGTTGATGTCAGTATTGAATGTATTTTGTGAGGCACGCATTGCCAGCGGGGTTCCGTCTGCTTTGAATATGTAAATTTTCAGTCCGGCCCCGGAGTTGTAAATTGCCTCAACGATCTGGTCTTGGATGACCCCTGTTACCGTCATGGTATCTCCCAGCGAGTAGATCTCCTTGTCAAGAACCACTGTTATATCCTGTTCTTCCTGACCAGATACGGATTCTGTGTCAGACGGCGATGTCTCTGCGATCTCATCGGCGCTTTGCAGGACGGTAAAGTTGGCAGATGCAGATGCGTTTGAATAATCTACAGTTATGGTATAGGTTCCGTATGCCGGGTTGACTGTGCTGATAAAGACGCTGGTGGAGAATTCCCCGTTTGCAGGAAAGATGTTGCCGTTGGCAACGGGCCTGCCTGCAGGGTCTGTGACGGTAAAGGTCACTCCCTTGTACTGGACTATGTCAGAGACGGCACCTGTGATCGATACCATCTGGCCTGGAAGATAGTTCAGTCTGTCGGTGGCAATGCTGACTGCGTCTTCCTGGTTTGTAATAGGGGCGTCAGGTGCCAGTACTGCAAATTCGGCAGTTGCAGTCTGGTCAACGTATGTTACAGTTACCTCATAAAGGCCCGGGCTAACCCTTAAAACCTCTCGCAAGTCAAGTGCGGTGGAATAACCCAGATTCAGATCAGGGTACAGCACCACAGTCTTTTCAAAATTCGGACCGGTGATCAGCATCTGAATCGGCGCTGCGACAAACGAATATCTGTCAGTGTACATCTCTTCAGGGACGGTTCCATGAATAACTGCAGTCTGGCCAAGTGTGTATGATGGTTCCTCTGTAAAGACGGTTATGGATGATAGTGCAATCTCTTCGGCTTGGGCTAGCTGCCCGTTTGAGGCACCGGCAGTCGTTGTTGCAAACTTCCAATCACCGGGGCCGTCAAGATCATACCCGTCGAAGATTCGCTGCCATGTATTCAAGTCGTTTTCAGTGTCAGAGAGTACGGGTGTCTTGTCAATGACCAGACTGTTTTGATCCCGCAGTTCGACGGACTCGTTTATGTCAAGAAACCAGATGCGCTGGTGGAAAAACACCATGAGATCCAGAGATTCTATAACAGTGTCGTCTGGAACAACCAGTGTCTTTTTCAATGCGCTAGTCGATGCAATCTCCCAGCCGCTGATATCAACAGGGGTGCTGGTGGGATTGTACAGTTCAACCCATTCAATAATACCGCCGTTGTCGTTGCCTGGCGGGTTGATGTCCAGCTCGTTGATTACAACATTTTCAGATTCCTGGGCATATGCAGGTACGGCAAGAATTCCCAAGAACAGCATTACAAAATATAGTGCAAATAGTTTACGAATTATCATCATGTCTTCACGGTTATCTCTTCAAAAAGCATTTTAAAATATGAAAGAGAAAAAGTTGAGCTTGTGGTTAAAGTCAGACATACCAAAATCGTAGAATTTACCCTAGGAATAAAAACCTCATTTTGATACGTCATCGTCATCGTCATCGTCATCGTCGTCATCATCATCATCATCATCATCATCATCATCATCGGCAGAGTCACACTGGGAACATTTTTTGTCAATAATCCTCGAACCGCACTCAAGACACACCCCCTCTCCAACATCGCTTTGAATCATCTGGCTTCTCTTTCCCACGTACACCTTGATTCCCAGATACATCCCAATAACGATAATAGCGGCGTAGACAGGTGCCATAAACGGCAGCAGGCCAATCATAAAGAGAAGCAGGCCGACAATTAAGACGATGTCCCGTCGCTCAAAGTACATGAATGTGTCAAGATGGTAATTCATAAAAAGTATCTGTTTGTGCTCCGCTACCGTTATCACTTGCAGGTAATCATCATTTTCAGCATCATTATTGTTTTTATTATTATTACCTAATCCAAAAACAATCCACAGCCAGTCATGCAAAGCTGCAGCATGCATAAATGAATCCCCCTACCAGAAACCCCATTGGCTGACTAGGACTGAAGAGAATATGCGATAGCGTATCACACATGCAGGCATATGGATGCCACGAATCCAGATGTCTGTTGTTTTTGTACAGACGATATCAGATGACAGATGCGGCCAAGCATCCACGATCTGCTGAGATGAGACGATTTGCAGTGGGAT
>JAKZUU010000077.1:0-14581 GCA_047516405.1 Candidatus Nitrosopumilus sp.
AGGCATGAGACCGGCTGCAATACACCACGGCAGCGGAGTCCACGGCCTAAAGATAGTCGCGCACAATATTCCTGCAGCCAACCCAGAAGATGTCGACAGGGTCGAGATCATAGTCCGCGGAGAGGAGAAGCAAATCCTGTCATTTTACAATCATGCCAAGTCAGTTGATATACGACGGCGACGACTGATCAAAGATGGTGCCAGACCAGAGGTGTCAGAACTGAGTGTATACGACGGCGAAGAACCTGATTGGACGTATTGTATCATATCTACCACTCATGAACAATTCTACACAGGATTTGATGTGTTGGAAAAGTTGGGGGAGGATGTGGGCAGTATCATCAAAATGATTGCAGTGAACAGGGAAGAGGACCTGAAACGGGAAGAGAAGAACAGACGAGAGGACAGGGAGTTGATGGAGAAGAATAGAAGAGAGGACAGGGAGTTGATGGAGAAGAATAGAAGAGAGGACAGGGAGTTGATGGAGAAGAATAGAAGAGAGGACATAAAACGTGTAGAGAAGCACATGGAGTTAATGGAGAGGCGCATAGAGTTAATGGAGAGGAACAGAGGAGAGGACATAAAGCGGGCAGAGAGGAACACAGAGGCAACAAACAAGTTATTTGACAAACTTATCACGGGTCAGAACGAGATTCTTTTGGATCTTAAGACTATAAAGAAAGCACAGAGAAATTAAAGCCATCATTGTTCATCTTGAGAAATTCACATGGTTGCATGTTTGGCCAAACAAGCAATTGACAGGTAAAAACACATAGTCTGACCTGTTCTGGGCATCTTACCGCACTGTTCTGGCCCAGCCGGAGATGTCGCCGCCAAAGGAGGAGGCATCTGACCTGTTCTGGGCATCTTACCGCACTGCTCTGGGGGGGGGGAAGGAGGAAGAGGAGGAAGAGGAAGAGGAGGATGAGATGCGTCTTATATCCTGCGATTCCATTCTCAAATCCTTAATCTTGTCTGTTCTTTAGCTGCTACAGATATACAAAATCAAAACGGCCTGTGTCTTACATGGCCTACATTGAGATGGTGCATCAGCTGTTAACCTTACAGACTCCTGGACTTTATCTGCTGACCTGTACTGCTTTCTGCCCTACGGCTTTATGCCCATCAAGGCAACTATCTGAGCAGTTATATGCTGTCTTTGGACCTGGCAGCCTGAATGCAGTTAACCCAAAGGTGAGTGCTTTGCATTGTAAGAGGTTATGTCGCCACCGTTTGATTGAATAGATAATTGGATCCACTCAGATGCTTTTGGTCGTTTCATGTAGATTTAGACATAAATAATGATGGATGCGACATAGTGCGAGAGTTTGACTCATGTCAAATCGAACTTTTTATGGAACGATGGATAGAACCTAACTTTTTACTTCACATTTGGGTTAACTGGAATGCGGTTAACGTATATAAGAGCATATTCAAACTCGAATCTATAGACGATGGCACACTCTAAAATATTGCGAAGGTTAAGGGAGGAAAAAACCAATTACAAAAAGCGCGGAACCATGCTGATGGGAAAGCGCGATTTCATTACAGTAAATATTACAAATCAAAACACCCTTGTTCAAATTCTCAAGCCCGGAATGACAGGCGATACTGTCATTGCCTCTGCACATTCTAGATACCTGCTTGCAAAGGGGTGGACAGGTTCCAGAAAAAGCATATCTGCTGCATACCTGACCGGTTATCTGGCAGGTAAAAAGGCGCTCAAGGACGGCGCAAAGGATGCCATCTTGTACACAGGTACACGCAGGTACACCCAGCGGATGGCAGCTGCCCTCAAGGGTGTCATTGATGCGGGCCTGCAGGTTCCTGCAGACTCGGAGACATTCCCGCCAGAAGAGAGAATCAACGGCGAGCATCTTGCAGTTAAAAATTCAGTTTCGAAGATAAAGTCATCCATTGACAGTGAGGCAGTATGAGCATGAGCCAGACAACAACGACGACGACACCGACAGGACAACAACAACGACCACCGTCAAGAAACGGCCAGCAAAGAGGCAGGGGTCCCCCCATATACGGACGCGGTCCGCCTGGAGGGCAAAAAAACAACGGCGATCGCCCCAGACGCCCCAGACGCGACCAGGACGAGGAGGTATGGGTGCCAAATACTGACCTTGGACGCAGGGTATCCTCCGGTGAGATTACATCAATTGAGGAGGTAATCGAGCTGGGCCTGCGCATTCAGGAGGCAGGAATCATAAAAAAACTGCTGCCTGACTTGACAAACGAGGTGGTCGATGTCGGTATCATCCAAAAGATGACATCAAACGGCCAGTCGACAAGATTCAGGGCAATAGTGGCCGCAGGTGACAAGAACGGCTATCTCGGTATTGGCCAGGGAAAGTCAAAGCAGATGAGAATAGCAATCGAAAAGGCGACAAACCAGGCATACCTCAACGTCAGCCCAGTCAAGATGGGCTGTGGCAGCTGGGAGTGCAGGTGTGATCAAAAGCATTCCGTTCCGTTCCGGGTCAAGGGCAAGGGAGGCAGCGTGACAATCGAGATAATTCCGGCACCGCGCGGGCTGGGCCTGGTTGCAGGAGGTAAGATTAAACGGTTATTGGAGTTGGCAGGAATCAAGGACGCATGGACCACTGCAAAGGGATCTACATCTACAATGAACTCTACATCCAAGGCAATACTGGACTGTCTGAGGCAGACATTCAGTCAAGGGTAATGATGACGGATATGGCAGACGCATACCTAGTTTTAAGAATAAAGGGACAGGCAGACTGCCCGTACTGGGCCACAACTACGATGACTTTACTGAAACTGGATAAAAAATATCGTGCAACCATTCTGCCTGCAAAAGAGAACACGCTGGGCATGCTAAAGAAGGTACAGCACTACGTATCGTGGATATCAATTGATGCATCTCTTGCACAAGAGTTAATCGAGAAGAAGGCAAGAAAGGAAGGCTACAAAAAAGTCACTTTAGACGATCTGGAAAAACTGGGATTTGCAAGTGCAGCGGAGCTCGGAGAGGCCCTATCTGCAGGAAAGGCAACCCTCTCAAAACTAAAGCCATTAAAGCCGTGGTTTGCCCTAGCACCTCCAAGGTCGGGATTCAAGCGAAGTACCAAAAAGTTATATGGACAAAAGGGGATGCTCGGACACAACAAGGAGCTTGACGTTATAGTGAGGAGAATGATCTGAGATGGCAACCAGGCTCAGAAAGACCAGGCGTCTGCGCGGGGGCAGGCACATGGGATGGGGCCAAGTAGGTCAGCACCGTGCCAGCGGCCACAAGGGCGGTCTTGGGGTAACGGGGATGATGAAACACCACTACAGCAGCATGCTAAAGTACGATCCCGATCACTACGGCCACGATTCCACTAAACCACCTCACCCAAACATTACAAAAAAATGGACCAGCATTCGTGATCTCGACGATCTGTTCGCAAAGTTCGGCAAGGTAAAAGCAGAAGAGGGAGGACGAGAACAAAAGACAATTGACTTGTCCAGTGCAGGATACGAGAAACTCCTCGGCGGCGGCAGTGCTCCTGCCACAGCATACTCTGTTATTGTGCCTCGCTGGACTGTATCTGCACAGGAGAAGCTAGAGGCTGTTGGGGGTCAGGTGGTACGATCAAATGGCTGAGACTACGTTCACAGGCGTTATCCGCAAGATCGTCTTCAGGGTAGAACCCTACCTGCCACAGGTGCCAAAACCCAAAAAAAAGATGACACTACAGATTAGACTGCTGTGGTGCGGGATTGCACTGCTAGTCTACATGGTAATGGGCCAGACACCGCTGTTTGGCGCAACTGCCCCCGAGTTTGATTTTCTGCAGTTTGCCCGTGTCATCTTTGCATCACAGCAAGGTACCCTAGTCGAGTTGGGCATAGGGCCCATCGTTACTGCAGGCCTGCTGATGCAGCTGTTGCGTGGATCTGATATTCTCAAGTTTGACTTTAAAAAGCCCGAGGAGAGGGGGATATTTCAGACTGCCACAAAGCTTGTAACGTACGTTGTAATTATTGTAGAGTCCATGGTGTATGCCATAGCAGTCTACGGTCCGGGCGTTACGGAACCCTACGTAATGTATGTGATCATCGGGCAGCTGATGGCTGCCTCTATCATGATAATGTTTCTTGACGAGCTTATTCAAAAGGGCTGGGGCCTTGGCAGCGGAATCAGCCTATTCATCATGGCAGGCGTTGCCCAACAGATACTGTGGAGCCTGTTCAGCCCGCTGCCGACAGGGGATGGCGGTGCGATCGGCATCATACCATACATTGCACAGTCTGCGATTGCAGGGGACATGTCAGGGGTGCTGTTCCGCTCAAACCAGCTCCCGAGCATATTCGGGCTGTGCCTTACTGCCGGCATCCTGCTGATTCTTGTATTCACCCAGGGCATGAAGATTGAGATACCAATCATATCGACAAAGTACAGGGGCTTTTCTGCTGTATATCCGATAAAACTGATGTACGTCTCAAATATTCCAGTCATCTTGGCATCGGCGCTGACTGCAAACGCAGTATTTGTCTTTCAGATGATATGGACAAACTTTAACCCGCGCAACAACCAGTTCTTTATGAACTTTATAGCGCAGTTTGACCCGACCAGCACCTCTACCCCTATAGGCGGCATAATATACTACATTACCCCTCCCCGTGGTCTTGATGCTCTGGCACTTGACCCGATGCGCGGGGTGGGATACGTCCTGTTTATGATCGGCATAGTCGTCGTGTTCGGCAAGTTATGGGTGGAACTTGGCGGACTCTCGCCTAAGAGTGCAGCCCAGAACCTGCTTGATGCAGACGTACAAATCCCGGGATTCAGGCGTTCAAACAAGCCTGTGGAGGCACTGCTCAACAAGTACATTCCATCAGTTACACTTATCGGTTCAATGATTCTTGGCCTGCTGGCAGGGGTTTCAGACGTCCTAGGGGTGTTTGGCTCAGGCATAGGCGTGCTACTCATGGTTGACATCTTGATCAATTACTACACTCAGCTAGTCAGGGAGCAAGTTGAGGTGGTGATGCCGCGTTTGGGTGCTTTGCTTGGCAGAACATGACAAGAGGATTGTAATGGTAGGCATTCCAGGCGTTGGAAAGACCACCCTACTTTTGAAGATCATAGAGATTCTCAAGGGCCGCAAAAAGGATGTCAAGATGATAAACTATGGCACGCTGATGTTCGATGTTGCAAGGGAAAACGGCCTGCAGGACAGGGACGACCTAAGACGGCTGCCGATATCCCGGCAGCAGTACCTGCAGAGGGCAGCTGCAGAAAAGATTGCATCTGACCCCTCGGAGGTAATCATCATCGACACCCATGTATTCATCAACTCGCCTGAGGGGTACTATCCCGGGCTGCCCGAATACGTCCTTAAGATCATAAAGCCGACGAACTTTGTCTCAGTCTTTGCAAAGCCTGAGGAGATATACAGCAGGCGGATGAATGACGGCACACGTATCCGCGACAAGATTACCCTTCCCAACATTAAAAAAGAATTAAATGTTCAGTCAAGTATGATATCTGCCTGTACCATAATTACCGGGGCGCCTGTAAGGTACGTCCTAAACGGCGAGGGAAAGGTTGAGGAGTCGGCGATGAAGATCATAAAGGCGATAGGGCTGTAGTGATATGGACCTGAACTCTGTCTTGCTGTTTGTCGATGTCATATTTTTGCAGTTTGACATATTCGGCGAGGGTGCGCGCCAGGCTTTGGGCAGCGATGACCCAATCATCAAGGGCGTCATAATATCGATGTTTGCAGTATCAGGATTCGGAATCCTGCTTAACATATTCAATGCCGCAGTCAGAAAGAAGATGATCGACCAGGTCAAACTTAGGCGAATCATGAAGGAGACGCGTGCATGGCAGAAGGCAAGGATGGCTGCCATGCGCTCAAAGGACCAGGCAAAGGTTGCAGAGCTGAGCAAAAAATCGTCTTACATGAACAAGATGTCAATGGAGATGATGCAGATGAACATGCGGCCGATGCTCATTACATTTGTCCCCCTGATTCTGATATTCTACCTTGTGCTTCCGCAGCTGTTCACGTATACTGTAGCTATCTCTCCTGTACCATTGAATGTAATCCCCGGTGACTTGTTCCAGCTTACCTGCACTGCAGAGCAGGCCCTGGATGCGACACACGTCTGCTTTGGCAAGGAGAATGCACTGTATCTCTGGGCATGGTACTTTCTGTCATCGATTGCATTCAGCGGTATAATCATGAAGCTAACCAAAACCTCGATGGAACTCAGTTGACAAAATCCATCGTTATCTCCGGACCTCCTGCAGTAGGAAAGACGACTGTTGCAAAGGAACTTGCAGACGAGTTTGGCTTTCAGTATCTTAGCGGGGGCGATGTGCTAAAAGAACTAGCTTTGCAGCATGGCTTTGACTCCTCAGGCGATGACTGGTGGGACACCGAGGACGGAATGAGGTTTCTTGGCCAGCGTGAAGAGAATCCCGAGTTTGACCGTGACATTGATACCAAGCTCATTGAGATCTTCAAGCGGGGCGGCACGGTGATTACAAGCTATACCCTGCCATGGCTTGTGCGCGGCGGCGGCGGAATATGTGTATGGCTTGACGGCTCCCACCATAGCAGCTCAAAGAGGATGCAGTCCCGCGATAACATGAACTCGGAGGACGCGTACAAGATTACAAAGAGCCGTTTTGACAAGAACAAGATACTGTACAAAAAGCTGTACGATTTTGACTTTGGCTCTGACAAGTCAGTCTTTGATGTAGTAATTGACACTGACAACCGCACCGCACAGCAGGTCATCGATGTTGCAAAACAGACTGTCAGGGATCTGCTGTCATGACATTAAAGCAGCTGCAGGGCCTAGTTGAGATTGACCAGGATGTTACTGACATGTCGTATGGAACATTTTATGACAGGCGCAGCATCAGGCAGCTGCTCAACTACGGCATCATACTGCTTGACAAGCCGCCGGGGCCCACAAGCCATGAGACGGTGGCATGGACCAAGCGACTTTTGAAACTCTCAAAGATTGGCCACAGCGGAACGCTTGACCCTCAGGTCTCAGGCGTACTGCCGCTGGGACTCGGCGATGCGACAAAGGCGCTGGGCGTCTTGCTGTACGGGCCAAAGGAGTACCATGCCCTGGGGCGGCTGCACACCCTTCCATCAAAGGAGAGGCTGCACGAGGTGATTGGCATGTTTCAGGGGGAGATATTCCAAAAGCCTCCGCAGCGCTCGGCCGTGCTGAGGCAGACGAGGACCAGAGCCATATACGAGTTTGAGATACTCGAACAAAGGGAGAGGTTGTTGCTGACCCGCATTCTGTGCGAGGCAGGCACATACATCAGAAAGCTGTACTATGATGTGGGGGAGGTGCTGGGATCGGGGGCTACCATGATTGAGCTGCGGCGGACCCGTGTGGACCAGTTCTGCGAGTCAGACGGCCTTGTAACGCTGCACCAACTAGCTGACGCATTTGCACGGTGGGAGGAGAAAGACGACGGCTCCAAGCTGATGCAGATGATAAGGCCAGTAGAGTGCGCGCTCAGTGAGATAAAATCCGTGATGATTCGTGACTCTGCAGTCGATGCCATGTGCCACGGCGCGCAGCTGGCAGTGCCCGGGGTACTGCAGGTCTCAGGCGGCCTGAGAAAGGGCGATATCGTCGGGGTGTATACACAAAAAGGCGAGGTCGTGGCGCTGGCAGAAGCTACCATGTCTGAGACGGAGATTAGTGACGCTGTAAAGGGGTATGCATTTGAGACAAGGAGGATAATTATGGCTCCGAACACGTATCCCAGGAAGTGGCGCTCAAAGCCCTCTTCTGGTAAGGGCAACAACAACAACAACAACAACAGCAACAGCAGCAATGACAGTTACAACAAGTAATATCTGTGCTTCTTTTGCAACCTCCAAAGAATTAAAAAATCAAACATTATTCCTAAATTATTGCTAACAAAGAGTCTTGTGATATTCATTGGGGTCGGCGTAGTCTCAGGACTTGTATTTGGCGCATTTCTGTACGACCTGAAAAATTCCAGTCAGCCGGCATTCGTTGAGGGCCCGTCGCTCTTTGTACTGACTGACAAGTCTGCATACAAGCAAGGCGAGACTATACAGATTCGCATTATAAATTCCGGAACCGCCCCCTTAAAATTCTCCGATGCGGCGTTTGGATTTAAGATTACAGGCCTCTCAGGCTTTGTCATATATGGTCATGGTAATGGTGGTGGTGGTGGTGGTGACGACGGCAGTGACAACCGTAACAACACTGTGAATGGCGACACAGAACAGATACTCAAACCGGGACAGCAGGTCATCTTTTCATGGAATATGCTTAAAACTGACGGCACACCTGTCTTGGCAGGTGTTTACAAGATTCATACTGCCGCCACTGCTGTCGACACCAATGCCTACAGCAACGACAACGCCACCGCTACAGGCCCTGATCCAATATCTGCATCAACTACCATAACTGTTACCTAGCAGAAGACCTACAAGTAACATAATTTATAATCGTATTTTGCAGAGTACCTTTATCGCAAGATTCGTGCCGGGGTCGCCTAGCCTGGTAGGGCGCGCGCCTGGAAATACCGTAGTACAGTAACTGTACATACCACAAAGCGCGTTCTCGCAAGGGAACGGGAGTTCAAATCTCCCTCCCGGCGCCACTTTTTATCTTCATGTCTCACAGTGTGTGTTTTTTGCATTTTGCCTTCTCTTTGCATGGATTATGGTGCCTTTCTTCTGCACGGCAAACACTCAAGCCTGTCACGGCAACACAACAACAACAACAACAACAACTGCCACCGCAACATCGAAAACGTTTGACTGGATCAGCCGCTGCTGCGCCTCTTGCAGTGTGGGATCCGCGCATTGCCTTGCCCTGGAGGCAATCCTACGCGCCGTCCTCTTCCCCGCCGCCTTCTAGTTCCATAAACCTGCGCATGATGTCTTTTGACATGCCGTCTGAGTTTTCTTCTTTGTTGAGCACTATAATCCTGATGGCATCTGTGATGGCACTGGTCATCTTCTGAAGTGTTGCCTGCATCTCTTGCTGCCGCGCATCAATCTTTTGGTAACGATCGCCTTCGGCAACGATCTCTTTCTTCTCCTCTGTATCCTCCTCCTGCCACGTTTTGAAATCTGTACCTGTCATCCTTAGATACTTTTCAATATTGGCAAATATGTTCAGGAGTCCTGATGCCTTGGCGTACTCGCTACGCATCTTCTCGGGGTACAGCACGGCCTGTTTTTCGTAGGAGTCGTTTGGGGTGTGTCCGAGCACATGGTCTGCCACGTACTGCGCGCATCCTGACACTATCAGGGTACTCTTGAGCAGGTCGCGCACCTCATGCGAGTGGATCTTGTACACACGGTTCGAGATCTTCTTTTGTATTCCCGCGTTGGCAGCTGCCCTGGAGAATTTGTTGGATATCCAGTTGGGGTTAATTGGCACACCGCGACGCGTCACAAACAGCGGCCATGGCATGTCGCGCTTCATGCCGCCGTTACTACTGTCACCGTCACCATTACTACCACCCCCTCTAAACTTTCTCCACCTAAGATAGTCCTGCAGATGCGTCACTGCGTCCCTGTCTATGAAGGTGGTGTACGACATGCCGGTCTTGACGCGCACCAGTTTTATCGGAACGGGGCACCTGCCAAGATCCCACCCCTCATAGTCTTCCATCCCAAAGTGCTTTACTATCTGGTCATACCCCTCGAAGTTGAACCTGTCTGCAAACGTACTGGAGTCAAGTCCGGCCTGAAACTTTATCATTATTATGGCCTTGAGCATGACGTTCACGTTGCCTGCCGTCATCATCTTGTACAGGTCAAACAGGCTCATCTCGGGGGACTCCCGCACATCGTGGACTGCATGGCGGTTCTTGTTTACCCTCACGTCGATTTGGATGTCGTGCGTGGCAAAGTACGACTTGACTGCCGCACAACGCACCATGGCAGTAGACAGGGAGTGTTTGGAGGTGGCCAGATCTGCTAGGTATTCCCTCATGACGCGCTTTGCCATCGTGGCACCGTAATCTGGATGCTCGCAGAATCTCAATAACTGCTCCACATCCTGGAATTTCTCGTGTGAGATTATTCGCTTGTCGCCCCGCCCTCCGTCTTTTCTTACCGGAAACTCTCTGCCTGACAGCCAACTGTTAAAGGCATCAAGTGCGTCAGTATACGTGCGCTTGGTACCTTTCTCGAGTCTAAAGTTCTTCATCTTTTGTGAGTTAAGCTGCGTGAGCCAGAACCTGACGCTTTGAAGATCCATAACGGTGCTGTCCTGTACCGTCTTGTGCATTATGCCGTTGGCGCATGCCCATTTCAGTGCCAGCCGTCTGGTATCATGATTGTGTTCCACCAACTGTTCTACAGAAACATAGCCTTTAGGCGGCAGTTCTTTTAGAACGGCTACAATGTCGGGATCCACCATATCCAAATCGTTTTTGTCTATGGGACGCAGCATCTCATAGTATGCTCCCACAACATCATTATCGTTTTTCAATATTTAAGGCGTCATCCAAATCATAGAACCGTTTTTGTACATCTGCTGATTCCGGCCGTGTCTTGCATTTCAGACACTGCAAACACCACTGTAACATCTCAAAAATGGAATCATAATTAGATTATGACATCAAAATTGATATGAAAAGCACTGCTGTAGGGCACAAAAGGCCAAAAATAAGCTGATTTTGACCCTTACAAGGCATTTGACAGACAAAAAAGACATATTTCTGTTGAGTACCTGTAAATACGTACCAATCTGAATCGAAACATTGATTCTTAACCTTATTGTGATGCCAGTTTTCACCATATATCGGATAGTTTCAGGCAGGAAAAGTCATATTTTGTGTTGTTGCCGGCAGCAGCATTAGTCTTGGCCGCATCTGCCGTCACAATTTTCGCGTTGTAGCCCCCCTCCCCTCGGAGCGCAGACTGCCAGGCAATGCAGCCTTGTGTTTGATCATACGCAGCATAAGAAATCTTCTGCTGGCAGCCTGCGTGTTAAATGTTATTTCGTGCGAGAGTACAGTCAGGTTCTGCAAAGTTTAGCAGGCATTCCATGCCTCCATGCCTAGAGATCGCGCCATCTAGACTGTGAACCTTGATGTCATTTAGAAATTTGAACACCTGCGCAAAGTTTGATTTGCCTGAAGCGCCGGCTCTGATAATTACATTGAATTTATTTAATGATATATCTAGGCTTTGGAATCTCTTGAAATTTTGAACTTTGATGCACTCAAGTAATGCGCTGCCTTGTGTACGCATGAATCTTTTGCTCAATGCTACAGATATATCAGATGCAATATATGTTTTAGACACTGCGTACACACACAGTTTGGGCTCGGTATGACTTGGATCGTGCCTGTAGAAGATTGGCTGCAAGATACTGCAACACATGTGGTAGCAGGTAGACTCATGCCGGTGCCTGTAGAAACATGTTCGTTTGTGGCCTCAGGCCAGACCCGGTGCAAGCGAGTCAATGATGCACAAACCGTCCCTTGAGGAAATTGGGCTAGTCGATGCATATACACAATGCAGAAGACGTAGTGCCTGCACATTGTTTAGATGTGGCATATGCTGCAATCAACATTCGACCTGTTCTATTGCCTGTCTTACTGCAACCTTGATATGATCTCTGCAAAGTTCCACGGGCCGCACTGCACATCGAATCTTGTGTTATCAAGCATCCCCTTCTCCCTTAACCAGTTTATGACGTGTGCTGCAAACGGCAGCGCCCCTGTCGCCCCAGGCGAGTTGTAATTCAGGATGTGACATGAGGACTCATCACCATACAGCATTACATCTGCCACAAACTTTCCGTCCCTGCCTATGACTGAGGACCTTATCCCTGCAGTACCCTTCCGGATGATCTTTTTTGCATCAATTCCTGGCAAAAATTTTTTTACCCTGTCCACCATGGCCGACTTGGAGATTGAGGACTGTATCTCGTTTAATGCAAGCTCCTGGAACTGCCTGTCAAAGATTGTGTTTCTTGCACCTGAGTTTAACATCTGGAGTATCTTTGGAATGCACTCTTTTGCATTCTCCGTCTTGTTATACCCGTACGGGCTGAACACAGGGACTGCGTTTGGCCCTATCTCGCAGTATCCCCCGACCCTGACTATCCAGTGCGGGTCCAGAAATGGGTACTCTGGAAATTCAGGCACAGAGTACACGCTGGTGTTAGTCAGGGCATCATACTCTTTTGGGGCCCTCCAGTACTCGCCCCTGAAATGCACATCAGTAAAGTCCAGGGCAACATCCATGTCATGTGCGATGTCTATTGATTCGCCCCCTGCGGCATTGATAAGGTATTTTGTGTAAATCTCCTCCCTGTGGTTTAGCGTCACTATCCATGCATCGCCCCTTTTTGTTATCTTGGTGGCCCTCTTGCCAAGCAAAAAATTCGTGCCGTTTCTGCTGCTATCTGTCATTATCGAGCCAGTCAACGCCAGATAGTCAGTGGATGCATCCTTGTCAACGCACAGGGCCGCATGGCACCTGATCTCAGGCTCTATCTTTTTTAGTTCCGTACCGTCAAGCAGCCTGATCTCTTTTTCGTCAAGGCCGTTCTGTATTGCCCAGTCATGGTATTTTTCAAGTATGCCTGTGCCCTTTTGGTCTAGTGCAACCTCTATGACGCCGTCTCTTTTAAACGGCAATCCGTGCAGGTGTGCGTACTTTTCCCACATCTCAAAGCCTGCAGACGACGTCTTTGCAAAAAGTCTCTTGCTTTTGGGGTCGTACAGGTATGGCGCATGCACCTTCCCTGTGTTTCTGCTGCTTGTATGAAACGCGACACTGTGTGCCTGCTCCACCACTGCTATCTTTTTTGAGCCTGCTAAAAATGACAGAAAGTACGATATGCAGGTTCCAAGTATCCCCCCTCCGATGATTACAGTATCGAAATTTTGTTCCAACTGTTAGTCTTTTGTTCTGGTTAATAATAAATTGGATGCGTCGGGGTGCCGCACAGTATTTATCTTAAAACTGCAGCTGATATCTGCAGATAACTGCTCTATTATCCATTAACTGCAGATAAATTAACTGCACTCTTTGGATACGTTCGGTTATCGGAAAGAAAAATTGAAGATATTCCGAAACAAATTCTTGATATAGGCTCACAAGTTAGATTGGCATCAGAAAAGATCTCTGTGAAATTTCCGAAACTTTTGATAAACCTACAAATTTTAAAAGAAAAATCTTTAATCGAGATCCTCGATACTATATAACTGAGATAATAGACGGAATCAAAGATGTGTTGTTTGGATTTTTTACGCTAGATGTATCTGCTGTCCAGTTAACAAAAATGATACGTGGAATTATCGCATGACAGCTTGAGAGAACCTAATACCGCTCGTTCTTTTTGATTACTTTGTAGTAGATTGCATTTCCCTCTCTTCCTGTTACCTCCAACCATTTCAAGTGAGCGAATATTTGAAATGTAGACTGATGAAAATCTATTATTTCCACAAGGCTCTTTGCTCTATATTCTCAACCTCCTTTCTGATAAATGGTTCACTTTTGTTAATCTTGGAAACTTTGAGGATGGCATGCCAAATCTTCATCATGCGTGAACACATGTTAACCAGATTCACCTGCCCAGTGTAGTGTAGTGGGCTAACCCCTGACTAGACATGATCCCTGAGATCTTAGATGTGAATGGGGCAATCCGAGCTATTGTGTTACTGGGCTTCGAGCCCTGATAGATGTATGCAGCTTCTGGTCTACTACCATGAATACAAAAAGGAGGTGAAAAAAAATAATGAAGAACATAGGAATTGACATAGGAAAGAAAAAGTGTGTAATATGTGTGACAGATGAGCGCGGAAAAGTGCTGGAGGAATCATCGTATGACAACACCGCAAAGGATGCTCTAAAGTTTGCCGTCCGTGTAAAGTCCCAATACGGCAGATGCAGGGCAGTCTGCGAATCCACGGGAAACCACTGGATAAAGACTGCAGATGCCTTTGAGCATGCAGGAGTTCCGTTCCAGCTGGCCAATCCGTTCCAGATCAAGGCAATAGCATGGGCCAGGATAAAGACTGACACAATAGATGCAAGAATGCTTGCACACCTGTTGAGGGCAGACCTTATTCCGCAATGCCACATATGCTCTGTGGAATCCAGAGGGATAAGACAGATGATCGGGTACCAGAGAACGCTGGTGCAGGATCGGACCAAATCCATCAGCTACCTACATTCGCTTACTGACAAGTACGATGTAAATCCAAAAGACGGAGGGTACAAAATTCGGAGCGACAAGGCTTTGGCATATCTTGACGGCGTGCGCCTGGGGTGTCCCTCTGATCAGATTGTATTGGAGAGATGCATATTCAAGATACGTTACTACAACGACGAGATCGAAAAGATGAATCATGCAATCAGGCTTTACGTCAAAGAAAGCCATGATGCACAACTGCTTTTGACCATTACTGGAATAGACGTGTTTACAGCGGCACTTGTTGCCTCTGAGATCGATGGGATAAAGAGATTTGCAAGTCCCAAAAAGCTCGTATCATGGAGCGGAATGTGTCCTACGGTACACCAGTCAGGCGATACTGCGTATCATGGCAAGATGAAAAAGGACTCGA
>JAKZUU010000078.1:0-20051 GCA_047516405.1 Candidatus Nitrosopumilus sp.
GCCGCAGGCTCCCAGCCGCACGCCTGCCTCATCCTGTGCCAGCATCGCGTAATCCTCTGCTGACTTTTCACTGACCATCTGTCTGCACTGTTTCATGAACTCCTCCTGCTCCATTTTGGAGGCGGACTTGCGGGACGGTTCTGGGCTTTACGTACGAGAATCCCATCCTGTGCAGTAGCCTCCGCAGGGTACGTGGCCTGCAATGTTTTTTCAGCTTTTTTGTGATGACCTCTGCGATCATGCGCAGAAGCCATGCCCCCTGCTCGAATCCGTGTTCGGTCGGTGGTTGACGCAGTGTCTACCTGACAATCTCGATCTCCTCTGGTCCCAGCATGCCCCTTGCGCCCGGTGGCTTTCTGTCAGATATGTTGTCCAGCCCGCGCTCGTGCATCCTCCAAAGCCACTCCCGCACAGTAGAGTACGGCCGCATCAGCAGATCTCGTATCCTGCGTATGCTCGCGTTGATCTTCCTCTCGTAGCAGACTCTCAGGATGTCCCTTGCCTTCCCCGATGGGCAGGCTGCAATCATCTCCAGAAGGATCTGTGCGTCTGTATCGGGCAGGAAGTCATTGCCCGTCAGCAGGGTACCGAGCCTGCTCCATCCACGTCCGTCTGAGGCCCTCATGTGTATTTGCTATAGGAGGATCGATCAAAACCTTTCGGTTTGGACGGACGTGATGCCGCAGGCGGCCAAAGTGAGCGGATCTTACTGGCCGGTACTACGCATAACTTTTTTATCCACATGTGACAGTCACTTGCTACACAAAACAACTAGTTGCCGTCATTTAATGTAACTTGAATTGTAACCCTTTTCTCTTTTGCCCTTCGTTCTCCTTGATATTTCAGCATTGAGATGGTCTCATCCAACTTCACATCCGTTACAAGTTGTGCCTTTCCTGCAAGAGTCATACTGTTGTACTGTATCTCTACTTTAGAATCTGCAACTGCATTTTTAAACCAGTCACTGTCAGGTCTGTGTCTTGAAAAGTAGATCATGCCGTTATAATTTACCGCTCTGAGTATTACTGAATGCTCTTTTCCTGTCTTTCTTCCTCTCGTAGTCAGGACAGCTCTGAACACTTTTTCTTTTATCTGCACGCCTGACTTTTTTTGTCAAGTAATTTAACCTCATCGCTTGAAATTTCTGATATCTAATTTCATAAACAAATTCGTACAGATATGGTATGTCAACAAAACTCAAAGAGACAGACATTAACATGATCCCTGCAGATTCGTTTACAGGCAAGAAAGTCATAGACCGGGAGGGTATTGCATATGGCAAGGTCAAGCACATTCACATTAATTCTGAGACTCTGGTGGTTACAGGTGTGACAATTCATGAGGGATTCCACAGAGATTTTTTCATCCCTACTGAATATATAGATAAATTTTCCCAAAAGACACTACTGCTCAGCCGAGCCCCTATACGAACCGGCATTCCTGTCATCGACATTGATCGCAGAAAGATAGGCAAGGTAAAGCGGTTGCACAAACATCCTGATACTGATCAGTTAGAGTCCATAGAGATAAGCAATGGGATAATGCACACAAAAATACTATCAAAATCAGAGATTTGGGGTATAGGCGAAAAAGTTATTCTAGGAATAACTAAAGAAGATTTTAAAAAGATCCAGTGAACCCTTTTAATTCTCTTTTAATTCATCGTTTAACCTGTCATTTAAACAGACAGAGCATATGGGATCCCCCTCTTGAACTGTAATCTCTACGTTTGATGAGTAACATTTTTGGCATAGGCCTTTCATATCTTGTCTTGTTTATCGACCCTTATATTTTTTCGAGCTGCAATTTAGACGCTAGATGCAAACAAACCGCACAGAGTCACATGCATCTAAAATAAGAGGCCATACCAAGAAAAGCAGTCTGATCTGAAAGCATGCCTGCTGCCTATCTCACATCTCGCTTAACTGCTCTGGCAGGCCAAGACTACAATGTTTGACTCTGAATTTGAGTGTATTTGCACTGCAACATTCAGAAGGGTTCTGCAGTCTTATCGGCCAGATTCAACGACGGGTGTTATAAAACGGCATCTGCCACAACGGGAATATCTTTCATAGGTTCAAATCAAGCCCTGTTGTACAGATGGCCAAATACTTAGCAATTTATAATTGATAAATGTATCTGATTTATTGTATTCCATAGAGACAAGATCGCTTAAAAAATTATTTGGAGATGTGGCGGCAGTAGACGGCATCTCCTTTTCAGTCAAATCTGGCGAAATTTTTGGTTTCTTGGGACCAAACGGTGCTGGAAAAAGCACCACCATCATGATATTAACTACCCTGCTGAAACCAACATCCGGCCAAGCGTTAATCTCTGGATTTGATGTGTTAAAAGACTCTAACAAGGTCAGAGGCAGTATAGGCTATGTCCAGCAGGAGTCTACAGTTGACGAGTACCTTACCGGACGGGAGAACTTGGTACTCCAAGCAAAACTTCACCACATTCCAAAAGATCAGATCCGTAAAAGAATTGATGATGTCTTGGAGCTAATTGATCTGGTCGACAAGCAAGACCAACCGGTTGTAACGTACTCTGGCGGTATGAGAAAGAGACTTGATATTGTAGGGGGATTGCTGCATCACCCCAAGGTACTGTTTCTTGACGAACCTACAGTAGGCCTTGACATTCAGACTCGCAGAAAAATTTGGGATTACATAAAAAAAATTCACGACGAGTTTGATATGACCATCATGTTGACCACTCATTACATGGAAGAGGCAGACAATCTGTGTGACAGGATTGGAATCATCGATCATGGAAAGATACAGGTCATTGATTCGCCTGAAAATATGAAGAGTGCAATGGGCAAGGAGGTTATCACAATTGAAGTTCAGCAGGCAGACAATTACGACTCTTTTTTGCAGATGATAGGGGAGATTAAGCCCATAAACAAGATAAACAGGGACGGTCTCAAACTTACACTCTTTGCATCAAACGGGGCAGAGGTCATTCCAAAAGTCTTTGAGATCTCCTCCAAGCATAACATAACCGTCACATCTATCTCATTGACAAGACCTACACTTGATGATGTCTTTATCTCATACACAGGCCATAAAATCAGAGATGATGATTCCGGCTTTAACAGGCAGCGTGAGCATGCGATGTTTAAGAGGTTGCGTGCATGATGATGATGATGAACACCTTGATGTATGACACATACACCATATTTTGGAGAGAGCTAAAAAGATATAAAAAATCCCGCAGCGGGGTTTTAATCAGGCTAATTCAACCTGCAATCTGGATTATTGTAATTGGAAATACTTTCTCTGGAACTCAGCCGTTAATCCAGTCAGTAGGTTTTCAGGGCGAATACATTGAATTCATGGCACCTGGCGTACTTGTACTTACCGCCATATTTACCAGCGTGTTTGGAGGTGTCAATACGTTGTGGGATAGGCGGTACGGCTTTATGAACAAGGCATTAACCTCTCCCATATCGCGTTCGGCTATAGCACTGGGAAAAATGTCTGCAATCTCGCTGATCTCCGCAATGCAGGCTAGCCTGATATTGGGAATTGCCATTGCAATCGGCGTTAGCATTCCGAATCCGTTAATGATAGTTCCAATTATGGGGATTGTAATACTGTTCTCACTTGGATTCTCTGGAATCTCAGTTATAATTGCCGCCACTGCAAAATCCCAGGAGACTTTCTGGGGCATGATCAACTTTCTTGGAATGCCGCTGTTTATGCTCAGTCCTGCATTATTTCCGCTGGAGTTGCTGCCAGACTGGCTTGCAGTCATTGCAAAGTTTAATCCTGTAACATACACTGTTTTACTAGTAAGGGAATTGTTATCTGGAGTCCCTGCAGGCGGTGAAGGCGGTGCCCCAATATTGCTGAGCCTTGGAATTTTAATCGTATTTGTTCTTGCAATGACTGCCCTTGCAAGCTATGTATTTACCCGTGAAGTAAACAAGCCATTCTAATTAATTTTTATCATGATTTTAATTAATTTTTATCATATTTTTAACTAAATTTGACTATATTTGCAATATTAATTAACACTTGTTATACTTTTTAAATTCTGTAATTAATATTGATGAAGTTGCCTATCTCTGCACTGGTAGTAGTAGCGGCAGCAGTATGTCTTGCATTGTTTTCATCTACTGTAACTCCGACTACATTTGGTCTCACTAATTACAGCTTTATTGATTCTTGGGGCTCTTTTGGAATATCAAATCCTGGACATTTTTCACATCCTCAGTTCATTGCAGTAAGTGACGGGGATGGCAGTGTGTATGTCAGTGATTTGGGAAACAAACGCATTCAAAAGTTCTCAAATACCGGCCAATATGTCGCCCAATGGGGCAGTAGCGGGGCGGGGGATGGAGAATTTCACTATCCTTCAGGCATTGCAGTGTCTGATGACGGGGTCTTTGTTGTAGACCGTGATTTGAGCAGAGTTCAAAAATTTACCACCGACGGTGAGTTTGTTCTTAAATGGGGAACAAGGGGCAGCAACAATGGACAACTGTCACTGCCAAACGGAATTGCAGTAAATAACGGCACTGTGTATGTAGTTGATACAGGAAATCAGAAAATTCAAACATTTACCACCGACGGCCAATTCGCCTCCTCGTTTGGTTCAAGCGGACAAGGTGACGGCCAATTTTTGACTGCCATTGGGATCGACATTGCCACTGATGATGTTGGTGACAGTTATGTCTACATTACTGATAAGGGAAACGGCAAGATAGAAAAGTTCCACCTAAATGGCACTTTTGTACAATCATTCTCATTTTACGCTCCAAACTACACATTTACCCCTGAGGCAATCGCAGTCGGGCCAACAGGCAAGATATTTGTCTCAAATTCTGATAATGACAGGGTTTTACATCTATCCCCTAGCACTCTGAGACTAAGTCACATTGCCCAAACAGGACCATACCCTGACTCTTTTAATATTGTGACTGATATTGCAATAGGTACAAACGGCGAGTTACTAGTTGTAGATTCCGCACACCACAACATCAAATTATTTGAGACACCGTTTTACATTGAACCTGTAATTGCAGATATTACCGGTAACAGTGTCTCGGATTCTCAGGACAGCCTCGTTGCATCCAACGGTACAGACACAAGACCTCCACTAATCATGGTTCCCCTCTCACTGGTCGTTGAGGCAACTGACATGCAGACTGTCGTATCACTTGGTGAGGCTTTAGCTGCCGATGAGAGCGGAATAAAGATAATAATTAACAATGCTCCTGACTCTTTTGGCCCGGGTACTACATCTGTTCTTTGGATAGCTTTTGACAATGCTGGCAACACTGCTAATACGTACCAGACAGTTACCATAAAGACATGTGGATATGACAAGACTGATTATAACATTATAGTGGGCACGGAAGGGAACGACGTTCTTTTAGGAACGCAGGGCAACGATCTTATATTTGGTCTGGAGGGTGACGATGTCATCTTAGGTAACGACGGTAATGATTGCATATACGGCGGGATTGGAGACGATGTCATCATTGGCGGTTCAGGTAATGACACCATTCGAGGAAATGCAGGTAATGATATTATAAGGGGCCAATCAGGTTCTGACATCATTTATTCTAATTCTGGCTCTGATATTGTAGATGGCGGTACAGATTCTGATGGGTGCCACACTGCAGACTCTGATAACATTCAATCATTGAATTGTGAAGCGTAATTTTATGCATTGGCCAATAATAATGATATTGTTGTTGTCGTTGCATCTGTTTCATGTATTTTTTCACACAACAGAGGTTATACATAATCGACTATATTATATGTGTATTACATTATTGAACAATATATGTGTAAGCAATAAAAACAGTTTATGATAAAAAATCTACACGTGTGCATGCAAAAATGTAAAAAACCAAGACAACATGCGCGAGCTTGTAGCACGTCATGTGCGCCGGGATTATGTCATCAGCACTGTGACATCACTGCCACCGCTGCGTCAACCAAGGAATCTTTTACGAAGATTGCTGCTGCCCCTTTGAAGCGTCATTATCAGGTGGAGGTTTACAAGGCCTGAAACAATGTTTATCTCTGCATTGAGCTCTTCTTCTGTGCCGCCATAGGGTTCAGTCATTCTGGAATACTGCTTTATCCTGCCTATGCTGTTCTCTATTGTTACCTTAGTGCCACCCACTTTTTTGTTGTATGCCTTTTGCTCTTCTGTCAATTTTGGGGCAGCACTGTCCATCTTCTTCTTTCTTGGTTTTTTGTGCAACAGAGTCACATTTACGCCGGAAAAATATTTCTGTATTCCATGATATTCCAAGTCCATATACATGGTAAATTTCTCTTTTGCAGGAATGTCCTCGTCACGCATTTTTCTAGTCCACCTGCCAAACGGAATGGAATGCTCCTTGATCATCTTCAGGTCATGGGTGCTTCTAACTACCGTTTTGCTGATTCCTACGATAATGTTGTCTGTAGTGGATATTATGGTAGTGTTGTTTGTGTGATTTTTTTTCTTGCCGGTATACGTCTTTTTTCTTTCTTCCTTGTCTCCTGATCGATGTACGAGTATGTGGATGCCGTCAACTAGCAGGGTTCCTGCATTTCTGCCTGGGACAAACTCCTTTATCTCTTCTACAATCTTACACTTTGACATGGCCTCTGAGATCCTGTTCAGTGTCGAAAGTGTTTCTTTGAGCATTTCGTTGCAGAACTGGAGATATCTGCATACTGTAGACTGATCTATCCCAAAGAATGCTTCAAGGGTTTCCCTGTGTCGGGTTGTCCTTGAGGCACAACAGGTACATGAGAAGTGCGTGTCTGGGGTAAAGGCTGCAGCGGTTGCCTGGATCGTCTGATCTCTTCTCGTTATTGCGGAACAGCGGCGCATCTTTTGATTTTTTGATTGCATCCTCAAACTGTTTCAGGATAACCTCAAACTCTTTGCTGCTTTGCAATGTTGCCGCATGAAGCCGGGTCTCGTCAGATATTATGTCATCTAGCGTCTCAAGTCTGTGCAAAAGTGACGCCCTGTCCGCATTTACGGGAATGTTAAGATTTTGTCTGCTGCTCCACAGACTGAGTTCTTTTGAGAGGCTGTCTTTGAGTTGCATGTTTTCATGTTTGGGAATCTGGTTGTTTGAACTAAGATCATGGTTTTTTGAATCAAGATCACGATTCATTTTCTCAAGATCTCTAATCTTCTTTTGAAATTGTTGTATACTTTGATCTGTCAACAATTTATAGTAAAATAATTTTACATTAAATAGAGTGTTATAAAATCTTAACAAAAAATCTAACATAATGCACAATTCAAAAAAAGAATTGCCTGTAATTGCTAATACACATATCTTATAATCGATTACGCATTATCTCTAATATCTATTTCTTTGACTTGTCAAGAAATGCAGTCATGCGCTCTTCCCTGTCAGAATGAGTAAAGCAGTTTCTCCAGGCAAGCAGTTCCAGCGAGAGGCCGGTATCAAGATCGGCGTTTCTTCCCTTGTTGATTGCCACCTTGGACATTTGAACTCCCATCGTAGAGTTTTTAGCTATGCTTTGCGCCATCTGCAGGGCCGTCTCTTGCAACTCTGCAAGTGCAACTACATGGTTTACAAGGCCAATGCTATGGGCCTCATCGGCCTTGATCATTTTGCCGGTGTAAACCAGTTCTTTTGCCTTTGCGATTCCCACAATTCTCATCAATCTCTGCGTTCCACCCCATCCTGGAGGAATTCCGATGGTTACCTCTGGCTGACCCAATCGTGCCGTATCAGATGCGATTCTGATATCACAGGACAGCGCAAGTTCGCACCCTCCGCCCAGGGCAAAGCCGTTGATTGCTGCAATGGTGGGCTGTTTTACCAGTTCGACAGTTGCAGTGACTAGCTGGCCAATCTTTGCGTATGTGACTGATTCGTCTGCA
The DNA here is from genome assembly GCA_047516405.1 of Candidatus Nitrosopumilus sp. Taxonomy (GTDB): domain Archaea; phylum Thermoproteota; class Nitrososphaeria; order Nitrososphaerales; family Nitrosopumilaceae; genus Nitrosopumilus. Next base: position 7,888 of record JAKZUU010000078.1, read on the forward strand.
GATATCTTTGACATGTATTCAATGTCTGCACCTGCAGAAAATGCCTTTTCGCCCTTGCCTGTCAAGATGATGGCTTTGATATCATCATCATGGTTCAGTGCCTCAAAGGTTGCGATAAGCTCTTTTGCGACATCAATGTTCATAGCGTTGAGTTTTTCAGGCCTGTTGATTGTAACAGTACATATACCTTCAGATGTAGATACATCAACTAATGACATGATGGATTCTCCAGAGGTGTGAAACATAAATGTTGTCTATCATTTTTTAGCCAGGCAGGCGGCCAGATACGGACACGGCAGTGCGTGGAACTTTGGTGCCGCTGTCGGTAAAATGAACAGCAGCTGTCAGAGGCTATTTTTTCAGGTGGTTTCCCCACTGGAACAAAGCAGAAGCTGCCGCACACCAGTCCCTGAGATCAGAGTAGACAGGAATGCCTCTTGCCTCGATAAGTTTTGAGACTTTTGCAGTGTATGGGCCGCCGTTGCCGCCTACAAGCAGGGGCTTTGACCGTGTCTTTGAGAACTCGTCCAGATAATCAATTATTATCTCGTCGAGAGGATCGTCTTGGAATACAAACCATGGCATCAGAATATCAACTCCGGGGTCATCCATATGTGATTTGATTGTGAATTGGTAGTCTTCTGCAGTTGCGCCGCCTGTCACATCGGCTGGATTTCCACTGCCGATAACATATGTTGGAGGGAAATGCTCGATCATCTTGTTTTTTGTCTCCTCAGAGACGGTGGCAAGTGAGAGGTTTAATCGGTCAAACTGATCCATGGCGCCGATCATCGGTCCTGCACCGTTACTGCACAGTGCAGCCCGGTTTCCCTTGGCGGCAGGCTGCCATGCAAGAGCCTTGGTTACTGCAACCAGTTCCTGATAACTGTCAACTGAGATAATTCCTGCCTGCCTGAATGCACCCATAATAATGGCGTTGGAGCCACCAAGAGAGCCGGTGTGGGATGCGGCCTGCTTTGCGCCCAGTTCGGTTCTGCCACTCTTCCAGATTACAATAGGCTTTTTGGCCTCCTTCATTACTTTTTTAGCGGTATTGATGAACTTTCTTCCATCTCCAAAGCCCTCAACATACAGGGCAATTACCTTGCTTTGGGAATCGTTTGCAAGATACCAGATCATGTCAGCCTCATCAACATCAGAACGGTTGCCGTAGCTGACCATCTTGGACAGTCCAAACGAGTCAGCGCTCTCCAAGAAGCTAATCCCCATGGTTCCGCTCTGCGATAAGAGTGCGACATTGCCCAGTCTTGCCCTGATCATTCTCTCTTGCCCTTGAAATGCGCAGTCCAGACGGTTTGCGGCATTGAACATTCCAATGCAGTTAGGACCGATAATTCTAATCTTGTGTTTCTCAGATAGTCTCTTGACGTCAGCTTCATACTCTGCCCTTTTGCCTCCCAGTTCTTTGCCTCCGCCTGAAACAATGACGACACTGTGAACACCCTTTTTGGCACAGTCCTCAAGGACCGGAGCCGTAATTGAGAGATCGACTGAAATTATGACAAGATCAACCTTGCCGGGAACGGCTGCAACAAAAGGGTAACATTTTTTGCCAAATATTTCAGAGGCCTTTGGATTGATTGGATATACTTTGCCTTTGAAATCATAGTTTACAAGGCTGTCCAAGATAGAGTTGCCTATCTTTCCTGCAGTGGCAGATGCCCCGACCAGTGCAACACTCTTTGGAGTAAAGAACTCCTCCATGAACTTCTTGTTTGGTCTTGCCTTGGAGACTGAATTTTTCTTTACTTTGTCATTTAGGATAATTTTTGCGTCAACGATAAAGTGAGACTTTGGATAGACGATGACAGGATTAAAGTCAATGCTGTTTATGTAATCGGCGTTCTCTATACCGAGTTTTCCTATCTGCTTTAGCATATTTGCAACCATGTTAAAATCAATTGGCTCACTGCCCCTGAAGCCCTTGAGGAGCTTTGAGCCTTTCAGTTCGTTTATCATGGATTTTGCATCTGCAGTCGTGATTGGAAGCATTCGAAACGCGACATCCTTCATCACTTCAGTCATTATTCCGCCAAGTCCTGCCATGATGACAGGGCCAAACTGTGGATCGTTTTGAATGCCGACAATCAGTTCAACGCCTTTTGGCACCATCTTTTCAAGAAGAATTCCCTTGACCTCAACTCCCTTTTTCTTGGAGAGTCGGCCATGCATGTCATTGAAGGTCTTTTTGACGTCACTGAGGCTGTTCAACCCAATCTTCACCCCACCAACATCGGTCTTGTGAAGGATCTGCGGTGATACCACCTTCATCACAAGTGGAAAACCGATTACTTTTGCCTGCTTTACTGCTTCTTGGGCAGAAGTTGCAAGTGCAAAGGGCGGCACTTGAAGGCCATAACTTGTAAGAATTGATTTGGACAGTTCTTCGGTGATGACTTTGTGATCAGTTGTAATGGTGTCCTGGAAAATTTTCTTCTCTGTTGCAGACATGTGATTCGTGAAATTAAACCCAAGTATATTAAACTTATTAATTATATTTTTTCTTGCGGTGCTGCCAGGATTACATGTTTGAGATCGGGGATAATGCACGATTAACGCAGGTTTGGTGCAACGCTGCAGTGTCTTTTGGCAGGTGTTGCTTTTCAGAGACCAAAAACTGCAGACGGTTCAAGATGCAAATTTGTGTTCTTTTTTGTTTTGTTTTCACGGTTTTGACTGTGCAGGTTTGCATCATCCGTATCCGGACTGTCAGCTGGTGCCGTACTTGTTTGTCATCAAACATTATCTGCCATTATGCTGATAGGCTGTTTTGCATGTATTTTTGCCGCCATGTTTTTTGAGCGTGTCAGTTAAGCTCTCAACACATGCATCATTGAACTTGTGTATGCACATACAAAAACAATTCTTTGCAAGGATGCCACAGGTGTTGCGGTATGACATGTCCTCTTAGTTTAACGTCTTTGGATGTCAGATAAAAATTGGTATGTGTTTTATGCAAAATGTGGTTGCCTTAAAATTCAGGATTTTTGCGTAAAAATGATTTGGCCTCAAAGATTTAAAACAAAAAAAACTGCAGGTGGACAGTCTAGATTGAACATTCAAGTATCAGGAATTATGTTATTTACAGTGCCATCATTGATATTGGTCATTGCCGTCATCTGTCAAGTATATCCATCCAATACTAGCAGGAATTAACACGTCTGTAAAGGATACAAATGCAGTCGATTAGAAATTCAATACATCCATGCAATGACAACAACAGTGGATTTGCAGGCAAAAATCATATCATCATCAATGATATAGCCAGGTGTTAGAGGCCTGTGCCTTTCCAAAAAAATGAAAGACTGCAGAACTGTTATTGTGAGCCTGATATCTGAAAACCGTACATTTGGAGGGTCATGCCGTTATAAAAAAATCATAAAACTGTGGATCATGGATGCAAACCGTACAACTTCAAGGCATGTAGGTGTCAACATAAAAGAACTGTCCTGTGCCTGTTGTTTCAATGCGGTGGTAATTTCAAGTGAGATAGCAAAGGTCGATTTGGAGTTGAGGCGATACTTACTTTATGTACCAAAACAAGTCCATATGATGCTAGTTTCAGAACAAGAGATTTTCAGACTGAAAGATTTTATTTTTCAGTTAAACGTTACGCAAGACAGCTCGGTTGCCGTTGTAGTGGAGGGAAAGCGCGATACGGCGGCATTGAAAAGACTTGGATTTGCAGGCAAAGTTTTAGAGTTTCACAGGTTTGGAGGAATGACTCGTTTTGCAGATTCCATGATACGGTACCGGAGAATAATCATTCTCTTTGATGCAGACAGAAAGGGCGCAACGCTGACCAGAAGAACGATTCGGTTGCTGCAGAGAAGAACCAAGGTAGACCTGTCCTTTAAAAAAAGGCTGCAGAGAATCACCGAGGGAAAGATAAGATGTATTGAACAGTTGGCATGTTATGAACCGTATCTGGACTACTAGGGCCAGATGCCACGAAGTTCAAATGCTTCGTATACGCGTTTTACTGCAATGGCCATGCATGCCTTTCTCATATCAATATTCTTTTTCTGGGCCATCTCGTAGGCATCATTGAACCCTTTGACAAGATGCTCTTCCATAAGTTTTGCAATATGATCAAAGCTCCAGTACTGACCAAGGTTGTTTTGAACCCATTCATAGTATGAAATTGTTACACCGCCTGCATTTGACAGGATGTCGGGAATGACAACAATATTTTTCTTAAACAGTATTGGATCTGCTTGAGGTAGTGTTGGACCGTTTGCAGCCTCACCGATAATTTTGCATTGTAATTTTTTGGCAATATTTGCATTTATCTGGCTTTCAAGTGCTGCTGGAACCAGTATATCGCATTTGGCAGTGAGCAACTCTTCTGTGGTTACCGTGGTGCTTTTTGGAAATCCTACAACGGTTCCCTTTTTGGCTTTCCATTTTTGGAGTTCCTTCATCTTCATTCCTTTAGTGTTCACAATGCTGCCCTTTGAGTCAGATACGCCGATTATTGTGCAACCCATTTTTTCCAGATATTCACCTGAGAATGTTCCCGCATTTCCAAATCCTTGGATAACAACGGTGCTGTCCTTCAAGGACAGATCAATCTTTTGAGCCGCCTCTCTGATACAGTATGCAGTTCCCAGACCGGTTGCAACGTTTCTTGCAAGCGAGCCGCCCATTGCAAGCGGTTTGCCTGTAATGACGCCGGGTTGGTAGGTAACACCGTTGAGTTTGCCGTAGGTATCCATGATCTGAGTCATCTCTTGGCCGGTTGTATACACATCTGGCGCAGGGATGTCCTTTCTAGGCCCTATAATCTCTGATATCATAAATGCAAATCTTCTTGTCAGGCGGGACATCTCATCCTTGCTGAATTTTTCTTTTTTTGGATTGACGTAAATGCCGCCTTTTCCGCCACCTAGCGGAACACCGGCAATGGCAGTCTTCCAAGTCATCCATGCAGAAAGTGCCATGACTTCACGCTCCATATACTCTACGCCGCCTTCGGGATCAAAGTATCTGATTCCTCCCTTGTATGGTCCACGATCGTTGTTATGCTGACTTCTAAATCCGGTAAATATGCGAATCTTGCCATTGTCCAGTTTGACTGGAACTTTGACTCTCATCATCTTGTCCGGCATCGCAAGGTAGTTACGAACTCCCTCATCCTTAATGCCCAAGATATCGCAGGCATCATTGAGTTGTTTTGTCGCGTTTGCAAAAGGATCCACACCGGCTTTTACCATGATATATGGTTTTTCTTGACTGGTATTTATTTAAGTATGTTTCTTTCTTTGGTTCTGTAAAGTTATCGTATGCACTCAGGTTCCATTCAGTTCTAGGCGTGATTTTACATGGCGCTGCGTTTGTTTGTACCTACGCAGGCACCGGACCTGAGTGCATACAAGTTATCGAGGGATCGCTTAAAATAAAACAACATTGTCCAAATCATAATAACATAAAACCGCCTAAAATTAAAAAAGATGTGTAATATGTTATGCCATATTTGAGGCACGGTATGATGTGCGCATGACCTGCGGTTCTAAATATGCCATGATATTTATCCCAATTAGTCAAAAAATATGGAAAGAATCCAAACCCCGAATCTGTAAAACTGTCTAGAGATAAATGGCGATACAAGAATAAAATAATGTTAAACATGAGATCACGAAAAAGGTATTGGGATAAGAAAGAAGAACAGGCGATCCCTCGATAACTTCACAGAATCCTTTCTTTGCGCGCCAACGACATGCACGGCGCCTGCAAACAGGCCATTTACCCTAAAAGACTACCAAATTTAGGGCAAATGACTAATTGCCTAAATCATGAAATTATGTGCAAAAGTGGTGACTTTGCTCTCATTTAACATAAGCAACAGTTACAGGCCTTGAGCACTGCAGATGAAGCTGCAATGTTTTGCGCTAGCCCGGTATCTTTCGGTTTTAGCATTGTGTTCGGTTTCAACTGTTATCAGGATTCAAAAACTGATGCGTGCCAGTGATCTATTTTACGCGTGTTTTGGGAGACAGAAAAAAGAGATTTTAGATGTCAAGACACGCTAAAAATGACACATGCGTGTATTTGTGTGTAGTTCATCTCTTGTATGTCACGGCACAAAAGTGTATAGAATTCCAGTTACAGGATCAGAACTTGTAAAATTAAATGTAATCACAGAGTTTTTGTTTGCCAGTAGTTTCTTTAAAAGGGGCCTCTTCAAGACTGTGTAAGACCGTCATGTTTGCAGATTGGGCACCGTGGCGGTCTTTAAAAAAAATCTTTAGGAGTGCTGGTTGTAGTCTCACCGTCATCAACGGAATCAATTTTCAGGATATAGGATTAAAATCATACTTGTATGACATTTTACACAAAAGACCGTTAACTGAGTATAGGAAATTGGATCTGTTTTTCATGTGGTTCTGAGGATTTTAGATCATTGGCAATCATCATCATCATCATCATGTTGTCATCAGTAAAGGTTACAGGCATCAAGGAAAATTTTTGTGCAGTATCAGGATAAACACATGCAGGTTTCATATTTGATCTCAATACCGGTACATATCCAGGAGAGGTACAATGGACGGATTCGCTTTCAGAACGATCTTCGGTTTGTTTGTAAAGTAAAATACTGTCTGCATTTATTGACAGCCCGCTCATAGGAGCCATCAAAAAATATTATAAAACAGTTTGAAAAATCAGCGACTTAGATGTAGACTTTTTTGCGGTTTATCTTTCTGTCAAGGATGTCAATTGCCTCATCAAGTGTGTGGATGTTGATTTCAAGAAAGTTTGAGAGATGAAATATTGCACCGTATTTTTCGCCAATTTTTGAGATCATGTTGTTTTTCTCAAGAACCTTCATGTGGTGCTGGACTGCCTTGTAGTCAAGGTCAAGCTTCTTTGCCAGTTGATGGGTGTTGCACGGCTGTGCCAGCAACTCTGTGACTATTCGCAGGCGTGTAAATCCGCCTCTGGTGCTTGTAAACAGGTAAAGGAGCATCTGTCTTGTATGTCTGTCAGGCTTTCTCTGCTCAGAGGTCTGTCTTGATTTGAGAATCTCCTTGAAATTCAGTAATTGATCAGTCATCTTATCAACATAGGAAAGATCGAATTCACTTAAAACTTTATGTCCATATCTGTGCCATATTGGGCCAATATTTGACGTATTGCCCACTTATAGCCACATATCTGAATTTTCAGATGGTTCGGCCATGTCAAATTCTAGAACGTTAATTGGATAATTACCCTTAAATTGGCTGACAACAGACTTGTTGTACTATGATGGCATCACGCGGCTATGACATGACACCTACCATGTACTCGCCAGACGGTAGAATATACCAGGTAGAGTACGCAATAGAGACTGTAAAGAGAGGCACCCTGGCCCTGGGAATCAAGAGCAAGGAAGGGGTCATCATGGCAGTTGAGGAGAAGGCAAGGGCATTGCAGACCAGCGGCATTACACAAAAGATCTTTCAGGTAGACTATCATATCGGGGTTGCAGCTGCAGGGTACATTCCTGATGCACGTGTCCAGGTGGACAATGCAAGATTCTTTTCGCAAGGAAGCAGAATGACATATGACGAATCAGTAGAGGTTGCAACAGTTGCAAGACATTTAGCAGATCAGGCTCACCAGTTCACACAGTATGGAGGAGTGCGTCCAAACGGTGTGTCCATGATAATTGCAGGAATTGATCAAAAGGGGGGGTCAGTATACGTGGCCGACCCGAGCGGAACATACGTTCAGTTTGCAGCAACTGCAATAGGGGCAGGTTCTGATGATGTAAATACATTTTTGGAAAAGCACTACCGCGATGATATGAGTCTGGATGATGTGGCGGCTCTGGCAATAGCTGCAATCAACCTAAAGGTGGATGCAAAGAATGGGACAGACCACATAAAGATGGCAAAGATTACATCAGAGAACAAGATCTTTGAGAAGGTTGCAGAACCCGAACTGGAAAAATATTTTAAAGGCGCCTCAAAATTTGCCACAGAGTAGAGATTATTTAAATTTGAGAATCATCAAAATCAGTACACGGGAGTTATGACTGCAGGTTTAGGAAGTTATTGGGGAGAGGTAATAAAAGTACTAGAAGAGATCATCCCGGTTTATGACAAGGTAAACTCGATTATTTCGCTGGGCAAGGACAAGGAACACAGAAACCGTGGAATTTCGCAGAGGGTGGTTCCAGGAAACAGGATTCTTGATGCAGGTTCAGGTTTTGGAAACATGTCAAAGACGGCAGTGGATCTGACTGACGGAGAGATTTCAGTCACGCTTTATGACCCGCTTGTGCCCATGCTGAAAAACACCGGCAAGTACTTTGAGAGACCGCCGGACATGGCAAACGGGGTCTTTGAGCATATTCCATTCAGGGACAGAGAGTTCGATGCCGTGCTGTGCGGGTATTCCTTGAGGGACGCAATAGACCTGCAGGCTGCAATATCTGAGATTCACAGAGTGCTAAAAAAAGACGGCAGATTCGTAATCGTGGATTTGGGAAAGCCTGACAGGGCGTTTGTCAGGGCAGGTGTCTCGTTTTATTTGAGGTGTGTTCTGCCCATTTTGGCATTTGTGGCAGGCGGAAGACTGGGATTAAAGTTTGGAACATTATATGGCACATACAAGAGATGGCCCCGTAACAAGATACTGGAAGGCATGATATTGGAAAAATTTTCAAGAGTGGAGTTTGAAAAAGACCTGATGGGAGGCGCAATAATAGTTGCGGCGTACAAATAACAGGAGTAATGAACCGCGCCCTATTTGCAGTAAATATAGCTAGCCTAATCATAGGAATATCGTATGGGCTGCATACGCCGATTCTGCCGATCTTTGCAGAGGATGTGATCGGTGCCACGTACTATGAGCTTGGGTTGATCGGACTGGCAACTTTCGTTCCCTACATGTTCATTCCGTTTTTTGTGGGAATTCTTCTTGCAAGGGTCAACAACTGGCACCTGCTTTCGGTCGGGATTGTAATCAACTCCTCGTCAGTCTACCTGCTGTCAGTTGCACAGTCAGTTCCAGAGATAATGGGGTATAGGGTGATGGCAGGAATAGCCCATGCATTTTTTTGGCCGCCGTGCGAGTCCATCATATCCAATGAGAGCACTGAAAAGAACAGGATACAGAATATCTCCCAGTTTACAATGTTCTTTGTAACAGGTTTTATGATAGGGCCCCTGCTTGGCGCGCTGCTCTTGCAGGATGTCGAGGTTACATACAGAATCCTGTTCCAGATTGCCGCATTCATTCTTGCAGCTGCGATAATCTTTGTGCTTTTTGTCTCAAAGAAGGGCGTAAAGAGACACCAGGACAGATCCCTGTTTCTGTCAATCAGGAAGATACGCAAGTTTCCAGAAGTGCTGGTGCTGGTGCTTTTCTGTACATTCTCATTTGGCGTCATCATTACAATTTATCCTGCATTTCTCAATGACAACGGCCTGAGTGCCGTAGACATCCTGTTTCTGTATTTTGTTTTTGGGATATCGCGTATCGGCTCACTTGGACTGATAAAAAAATTCAGACAGAGGACGAGCCACACCCTGATTGCAGTGGTGATTGCAATCTCTGCAGGGTTTGCCATATCAGTTGTTGCAGACTCGATAGCCGTCTTTGCCATAGCCCTGGTCCTGTTTGGGTTTGGGATAAGTGTGTTCTCGCCGCTGACTTTGGAGATAATCCTGAGCAGGACGCCCAAATCAGTTTCAGGAGGGATTATCGGCGCATATGAGATGGGTTTTGGAATGGGCTGGGCGATGGGACCGGCAGTCAGCGGCTCTGTGGCACAGGTGTTTGGAAATGAGATGCCATACATTGTGCTTTGTGTGACAGGGATTGGGGTGGCGCTGTTTGCCGTGATGGTCAGAAAGAGGCTGGAGCCGCAGAGTTTTTGGTTTAACCGATGACCAATGACAGGGGCGGCAGCACGGCAAGACAGGCACCACTTACCTGCCAGGGCACTGATTCGGCGAAAAGACTCTTGTTTTGCAAGATGCCAGATGGTATAGGTCTCAAATCCGGAATTTATTCAAATCAGCGTCATCATCTTTATACAAAATGGCTTGCCGTCCAGGCACAAATCTAAAACATACATTTAATTTTCAATAAAATAATCTCAAAGCATGCTACAGCTGTACGACCATCTGCTAAATATCGGCGGAAGTGAGTGGATGATTATAATTTTTGTTGCGCTGGTTCTTATTTTAGGAACAGGAAAACTCCCAGGGGCTGCAAGAAAGATGGGGGAACTGGCCAAAGAGTACAACAAGGCAAAAAACGACATCCAGGATTCGATAAAGACTGCAACAGATGAGACGCCTGAAATTTCAGGACCGGTTCAGACAGAACGGGAGAAACTGGAGGCAATTGCAAAATCGGCGGGAGTAAAAACCGAGGAAAAAACAGATGACGAGTTAAGGGAGAGCATATCTGCAAAGATTGGCCAAAAGAGTGCAGACACGCCGCCTGAGAAACAGTGACGAAGCGGCGTCAGCTCTTCCAATTGGCAGCATTTGTAACAGCGCAGATGAGAACATGTACATCACAGCCTTGCTCCAAACTCATAGCCAAACAACTCGATACATTTTTTGGAAGATGGGTTTTATGAACAGTATGCATCCAGCAAAAACTGCCATTCTAAACACATGTTTAAGATATCAGCGTTGGCAATCAAAACAGTGAGGCAGCACAGCAAGACAGACGAGAATACGGCATTGCAAAGATGGATGGATGATGTAAATCACTGCAACCTAGAATTTTTACCGGAATTTGGTTTGGCAGGGTTTGATCCGTTTATCAGATAAGTGCCGGTGTCAAGCCGTTTCTTGGCAAAGCGGTAGTAGTCAGGAACTATCTCAAATCCAAGAAACCGTCTCTTAAGGGACTTGCCAACTACTGCGACCTGCCCTGAGCCAAGAAACGGGTCAAGCACAACATCGTGCTCTTCACTTGAGTACTGCATCATCTTTTTGATTATCTCAGTTGGGAGTTTGGTTGGCGTCTTCTCATATCCGTGCCAATACTCCCTTTGGATGTCCCATACATCCTCCTTGTCCCTGTAATGAAGACTTTTACCGGTTAAGGTCTTGTCGTCTTTTTGGAACCTGGCAAAGGGGAAAAACTTTCGCTTCTTGTCGTCTTTGCAGACATAAAGACAGTGATAGTGCGAGGTGACATACTTTCTTCTAGTCACCACGCCGAACTGGTACTTCCAGATGAGATGGTTGACGGTGATAAAGCCGACATCGTCTAATGCCTGCAAGATATCCTTGAGATGGTTCCACCCTGAAAAGACATACATGCTTCCTGAATCCTTTAGAATTCGAAACGCCTCACTTGTCCATGCAAGCGTAAAATCATAGTAATCCCCGGACTTGATTTCATTATACCCAGAGATGACTTTTGATGAGAGCCTGTTGTAATTCGGTCTGGCTGCCTTGAAATCTATGGCAAACGGCGGATCAGTGATAACCAGGTCAATCTTGTTTTCAGGAATCAGTTTCATCCCTTCGATAGAGTCTTGATTGTAGATGTTGTTGATTTTTATTTTGTTCATTTTAAGATTTGAGGAGATTCTTTGCTTAATAATCTCACGGATTGCGATTTAGATTGCGGCACGATTCAGAGAATAAAAAATTTCACGATGGCGTGCTGTAAAGATATGAGAGAGATCAACAACATGCAGATTGATTAGTTCTTTGATTTGTCGTAACTGCCCATGTTGTTTGAGAAAATGCTGTAATGCAGGCACAAATTTGAATTGTCTGAACAGTGTCTGTAGTTTTATGCACGACATGAACAGATGCATTTTAAGAAATTGTTTATACAGCTGGGCATACACCACATACATGCATCCTAACTGCATTTCATAACTGTGACCTAGGAAGAAAAAGAAGGATAAATGTGTCAAGCAGTACGGCCAAAGACATGAAAAAGAAAGAGTTTACAGACAGGTGTATGGATGTCCTCACCTCTGCCAGGATCTAAATCACAGATATGGCTGAACTTTTGGCAGGAATGGACGTTTCAGGTTAATCCAAAATCGGGAAATTACGTAAGTATTTCGCTTTTTGAAGTGTATTTCTGCTTATTTGTACACAGTTACAATTACCAACATGATATCTATGAAAACAAACTACGTTTTGCATCTAAGATTCAATTGAAACGCG
>JAKZUU010000079.1:0-20166 GCA_047516405.1 Candidatus Nitrosopumilus sp.
ACCATTCTGGCAATTCTCTTTTTGCCTGATTTCTTAAAGTAGATTCTGTAGGTACTAGTATGTGCAACCACATTTCCACCTACGGGTCGTGTTGGATCTCCAAAGAATACATCTGGTGATGCCATGACTTGATTTGTTGCAATTGCAGCACAGTTGTATGTCTCTGCAATTCTTGATAACATGTGAACAAAGTGATTTAGTTTCTGCTGTCTGACTGACAGTGTACCTCTGCCAAGATATTCAGAACGGAACAGGCCAACTGCAGAGTCTACAATAATTAGTTTGATGTTGTTCTCTTCAATTACTGCGCCGGCTTCTTCCAAAATCAGTGTCTGGTGTGCACTGTTATATGCACGGGCGACTATGATGTTGTCTAAAGCCTTTGCTGGATCCATTTCATGTGCTTGAGCAATAGATACAATTCTTTCAGGTCTGAAAGTGTTTTCAGTGTCAATGTATAAAACATTGCCCTCAAGACCACCTTCTTCTTTGCTCTTTTGAACCATTACAGACATTGTATGAGCAAATTGCGTCTTACCGCAACCAAATTCTCCATACACCTCTGTTAACGCTTGAGTCTCTACACCGCCATCAAACAATGTATCAAGACAATTCGTACCGGTTGTAATCTTGCCGATACTCTGTCGATGTTTGTAGATCTCACTTGCACTGACAAAATCTTTGGCAATTAATCCTCCTTCAACTAGGTGCTGTCGGGCTTTATTGACAATTTTTTCAGCAGTCTCCTTCTCCATTCCAGTTATTTCTGAAATTTCAACGGGACCTCTGACGATTACGTCCATAACATTATGGATGCCTGCATCAGATAACTTTCGTGTAGTTACAGGACCTACGCCCTCTAAACTATCGAGTCTTAAATCTTCAACCATACGGTATAGTACGGTACTGAACCTTATAAGCGTATTGTTTTACATGTTTACAGTAACAGCTATCAGTTTTTCGCTTTTTGATGCAAGTTGAATCACTCATCATTTTAGTCTCAAACCCATATCCGTATATCTTAAAATCCAGGTCATGCCTTTTGATGCTTGGCAATTTGTCTGTCAAATATGAGAAACATTCAAGCCTCGACGATTCTGTCTATCGGAAATCAGTTGCCAACGAAGAGATTGAACTGTTCTAAAGATCTCAAACAACGCAATGGGATTTGCTGCCTAACATCTGATGTGGCAGTTGCAAGCATCAATCTCTTGGATTTCCGTAAAAACAGTTCTTTGCAATTTTTGCACTGTTTTTTTGATGCCTGGTCATGTGCTTAAAAAAAATCAGTTTACAAGTGATGTAGATACACATCTTTTAGACAGTTTTTCCAAATAATTACCCAAACAATCTACATGCATCAATTGCCTGTCCATCCCTTTGTAACTTTGTCTTTTACCATGAACTGTATTTGCCAGTCACATATAGTTTGAAAAAGTTTTTACTAGATTATTCCTATCTGGAGATATGTCCATTCCATCTGACTATCAAGACAATGGTTTTGAAGATGACTTTAATGACGACGAATTTGATGAAGATTCTGAAGAGATCTTTGACGATGATTTTAGCAACTAATCTGAAAACAATTTAGATGATTTGTTATCTGAAGACTGTCCTGATGCCAACAGCGTCTGTGACAACCGTGTATAGGGATAACAATATCATCTGCTAGATGCTTAGTCCGAAATTATTTGCGAACTGTGTGAACGCATAGTATGCCTGCAAAAACTCTCTGCCGGACTGGCTAATCTTGTATTTGTTTGAACCGTGGTTCTCCACACGTTCTAGCAGTCCTTGCGACACCAGAGTTGTTAAAATTCTTGAAATTCTAGAATGCGAAACATTTGCCTTTCTGATCAGGTATGTAACTGATGCGCCGTTTCCGTCTTGCAGATCATCCTTTGTCGTTGATAGGATGTCGCCAATAATCTTCATATGTGTTCTGTATTCTGCCATTTACACCATGTTATACTGTTCAAATTTCTTTGTTATGCACTGACTATCTTCCAATATACAAAAAAGATAAAAGAATTTGACAAATTCTATATTTTTCTGAATTTTGAGCCTAACCCGAAAAAATTATTCCCGATCTTCATCAAACTTGATCCTGTTCAATGGCACCTTGCTTACCGGTATGAACAGCGCTATCAGTCCTGAGATCTTGATTATCATCGATGCTGGGTACAGTATTGACTCTGGGAACAGAAACGAGTACCATCCCAAAAATTCCCCCAGTGCCAAAAGCCCCAATCCTGCAGAGACTGAGATTGCCCCCCTGTTCCTATTTTCAAGATATGACAGCATTGTCTCAATTGCACCATACGCCAATAAAATAAATGAAACCGATCTGAAGATGTGCTCCAACTGTACAGATGAAACTAGGAAGAGAGGGAAAATACCAATCGATCTAAAATAGCTGGATCTTGGGAAAAATGATTTTATGCTATGCGAGAACGCAATGAAAAAGTATCCCACTGTCTGGATTGCAATTCCCAAAGTCTGAATCCATCTCTCAATGCTTCCTGAGTGCACAACAAAATCTTCTATCATGTATCCTGCCCATATGACAAAAAATCCCACACTTATTGAAAAAAACGCAATTGTCAACCTAAATAATGTCGGGCTGCCGGTGTTTCTAAATCCAACAAGCGACATTATTCCTATAACCAGTCCTACTAAAAATCCAACCAAGTTGAGAATGTTTTCCAATAAAAATTCCAATGATGTTTAGAGATAACTCTAGCTAATTATTTTAATCTGTGGATTGCTGTGCTTCAGTCCCATTCGTCCAGTGAACCTGCAGCTTGGCCCTCTGTACTGCCTGTATAGTCCCCCAAAATGTCTGAATACTTTGGTTCATTGTGCGCTATAAATTTTACATATTCTCCATAACTCATATCAAGATCGCAAGAACCGCATTTTACCTCCGAATAATCCATTGCCAATTCCGCATCTTTGTTGCATTTTGGACACTTGATTTTCATACTAATGTATGCCTCTGTTAACTATTATTGTTTTACATTGTGCAAAGAACGGCATTGTCTTTGGCCATCGGCAAAAAATCCGTGATTGTCTCATATCAGCATGGGGCAACAACACGGTACGACGCCATTTAAAAAAAGATAAAAAGAGTTTATTATTCTCAATTGTTATGAGTCGCACCTGCACAAAATGCAAAAACCAGATTCCTGACAGTGAGCAGCTGGGCGTTGTTGCTGCAAAATATCCCACTTGCAACAAGTGCTGGGCTGAATGGAAAGAGTATCAGATAATGGTAATGAATGAAATGAAACTAGACATGTCGATGCTTGACCATAGAAAGCTGCTCAAAAAGCACGAAAAGATATTCGTAGGCGTACTGTCCCCCGAAGGCGAAATCATTGATTACACCAATGAGGACAACAGGAAACCAGACGAGCCTGTTCCAGGCGCCTAAAACCTCAAATGTTTTTTAGCGTTATCTGGCATTACCCTCAGAATCCTTCTCTTTGAATTCTCATCCAAGCCGTTGATTATCTTTCTAATCGTTACAGCAAGAACCTCTCTCTCACCGTCTTCAAGCTCCAAGAATATTCCCAAGATTCCATCCATGTGAAAAGTGATCAGTTTCTGCGGCGATCTTGCTATCTCTGTCACGTATGCTGAGAACAGTCCGTCTCTCTGTTCCTCTGGCAGCGTAGTCAAAATCTTCAGCCATGTCTTGAAGAGTCTTGAAAAGTTTGGAAACGGTATGGTGGGGCCTGCCTCCAACGCATTGTTTATGATCTCTGCCTTTTCTGGCTCGGACAGTGAAAAGAACTCTACCATTCTCTTCTTCAAGATGGGGTTCCGTAAAAAATCAGGCAGACTGGCCAAGTTGACTATGATGTTTCCTGCAAAATTTTCTTGCGACATTGATTCAAGCAATCTGTTCTTAAATATAAAATCATAGAACCATGACTTGAAATAAATAAACCAAGCTGGGGATCTAAAGTATGACATCAACTGTAGTCGTTGGAGGATTTTTTGGCGATGAGGGCAAGGGAAAAATAATCTCATATCTGGCAATCAAGGACAACCCAAAAATAATTGTGCGCGGAGGCGCAGGACCCAATGCCGGACATACCATAAAGGACGGCAAGACGGTGTACAAAGTCAGAATGCTTCCAAGCGGATTTCTAAACAGAGATGCCAAAGTAATGATAGGCCCCGGAGTAGTAGTTGACCCAAAGGTGCTCAACGAAGAAATTTCAAACTTTAATGTAACCGGACGTGCATTCATTGACAAGCACTGCGGCATCATAGAGGCGACCCACCTGGCACAGGATTCTAAAGGCGATCTAAAAGACAAGATTGGCAGTACCGGTTCAGGTACGGGCCCTGCAAATGCCGATAGGGCCATGAGAGTTTTGCGGCTGGCAAAAGACTTTGATTCATTGTCTCCACTTATCGTTGATGTTCCTTTAGAGATAAATTCCGCACTCTCTGCAAACGAGTCTGTCCTGATAGAGGGCACACAGGGAACTTTTCTCTCTTTGTGGCACGGAACGTATCCTTTTGTAACATCCAAAGATGTTACAGCCTCTGGAATATGCGCCGATGTTGGAATCGGACCTACTTTGGTCAATGAAGTGATAGTCGTATTCAAATCCTATGTCACCCGTGTAGGAACCGGTCCGCTTGAAAACGAACTCTCACTTGAGGATGCAGAAAAAAAGGGGTGGTCGGAGTTTGGAACTGTAACCGGCCGTCAGAGGCGTGCAGCAGATTTTGATTTTGACTTGGCCCGACGCGCAATCATGCTCAATGGCGCAACACAGATTGCCATAACAAAACTAGATGTAATCTTTCCAGACTGTGCCAAAAAAACTGTTTTTGACGAATTGTCTGATGATGCAAAAGAGTTTATTGAAAATATTGAGGCAAAGTTAAACACATCTGTTACCATAATTGGGACGGGCCCTTACATTGACGAGATAATTGATAGACGAGTCTAGGTTGCAATCTGAATTCAGGTTTGGTCTGATCATACCGCATTGTAAATTTGTGAATAGATGTACTTTTAGCCAATTGTCACGTTGTATCGATATGCTCAACATTGGGCTTCGCTAAACTTGTACGTATAGTATACTGCACGCTGTAATTTTGTAACAGAACCATCCGTTTAAAATCTTGATGGCATTGGATCTCTGTCATTTTTATTTCCATATCCTGCCAAATGACTCATTGACGCTTCTGTCTCTGTCGGAGATGACTGCAAGACATTCATTGCCCGTCTTGTTTTTTATGTATGTTAAAATGCTTGCCTGCAAAAGACACTCTTGAAATTTCTTATTAGGCCACTGCACTAAAACTAGCAGAAGATCTCAGAGTATTGCTATTTGCATAAAAATAATAAAGTTAAAAGATGCCTATCTGATAGTTCATTATGGCCGCTGCTTTTAAGACTAGACTAAGACAGATCTCAAAGAGTAACGGCAAGGTCATTCTTGCCAACGACTATGATATTTCCGTCAAAAATCTAGAGGCAAAAACAATACAGAATATCAAACAGTTGCACCCGTATCTCTGCGGCATCAAACTAAACTTTCACTTGCTTGTCCCGTTGGGCAAAAAGGAGATCTCCAAAATCAACAAGACTGCCCACAAGTACGGATTGCAGACAATTGCTGATATCAAACTCAACGACATTGGAAATACAAACAAGGTGACGCTGGAGCATCTGTGGGATATGGGATTTGACGCAGTGATTGTCAATCCCATAATGGGTCTTGAGAGTCTAAAGAATATAGTAAAATCTGCCCACAAACAAGGCAAGGGTGTCATAACTCTGTGTCACATGAGTGCGCCTGAGGCTAAGCTGTCATATGACATTGAGATTACGATGGATGGCAAACAGCAACGCCTCTACCAACTGTTCCTGGACTGGGCTCAAAGCGCCAAAGCTGACGGAATCATAGTTGGGGCCACATTTCCAGAAATCATCCGGTACTGTTCGCACAAGGCCGGGAAAAGTTTGGGCATATTCTCACCGGGTGTTGGCACTCAAGGTGGCAGTGCGCGTGATGTCATATCGTCTGGAACCGGCTATCTCATTGTCGGCAGAACAATACTGAACTCCAAAGATCCCGTTGGTGTAACAAAAGAGTTACAGTCAGCAAGTCTCAATTAGCATCTTTTGCGCTTTGGTCAAGACATTCTTTGCATTGTCAAACGTGGTCTTTTTCATCGATGTGTTGTAACTTGCCCACACATAATCCAAATGCTCATGTGAAATTTTGACATGCTTGGTCTTTGTTTCGGCCAAAAAGAACACCACTTTTTTGTAGACTGTCTTCCCCTGATACTGAAACTTGTATTTAATCCACTCTTCAAAATCCTTTACAAATTCAATGTCTACAATTCCTGTCTCCTCCTTGGCCTCCCTGATGGCCGTCTGGCGTGTAGACTCTCCATTTTCCATCTTTCCCTTTACAAAATCCCAGTGTCCTGACGGGTAGTGCAGCAGCAAAAACACCTTCCTTGATCCCTCTGTCCTAAACAGCACAATTCCTGCAGATGTCTCCTCAATCATTTCCCCAGCCTTCTCCTTCTCTCCTGATATGTCCTGATGGCCCGCATTAAATCTATTTTTCTGAATTCTGGCCAGAAAATATCCATAAAGACCAGCTCACTGTATGCGCTCTGCCACATCAAAAATCCGCTCAGTCTCTTCTCCCCTGACGTTCTTAAAACCATATCCGGTGATGGCTGCGGCAGATGCGATGTGTACAAGTTCGACTCGATCTCCTCTTTGTTTATCTCATCCACACCTAGTGACCCGTTCTTGATCTTCTCCCCTATCTTCTTTACTGCATCGACCAACTCGTACTGTCCGCCATACGCCAATGCGATATTGAGAAAATGTCTGTCATAATTTTTTGTGGCCTCATCGAGCTGTTCCAGAATTTTTTTGATGGATTCTGGCAACAGTTCAATTCTTCCAATGCCTTTCACTCTCATCTTGTCTCTGTGAATTCTAGGATCATTGAACAGCTTCTCTAGTCTCATACGAATCAACTCGTACAGATATTCCAGCTCTTCGTCCTTTCTCTCCAGATTCTCAGCTGATAATGCATACAAAGTAACAATCTTGATGTCAAACTCCTCGCACCAGTCAAGAAGATTCTCCACTGCATCGGCTCCCTTCCAGTGCCCTTTATTTGGCATTGAAAGGTGCCGTTTGGCCCATCGGCGGTTCCCGTCTAAAATCAGCGCAATGTGGTTTGGAATATCTCCATTCTGAATCTCATTTTCTAGCCTCTTTGAGTATATCCTGTAGAGGCCTGACAACTGAAATGCTGTATCTTTGATCTTATTCATGTCTTATCACCATCTTATGAATTATATCTCAAGATATCAGTGTTTTTTTAGCGGTCTATCGTCTCAAAATTCTGGCAAATCTCGCTTAGTCTGAGATCATCTCTTGACTCTTATTTTTTCTGTATTTCTTGAAGAGAATTGTGGCAGCAGCTAACGTTACAGTCAGTCCTACTAGCAGTGGTGGAACCAAGGTAAACGAGCTCTCGTCATAAATCATGATATTGGTAAATTGGGTTACAGTAGGGTATAGCGCTATCAAGACGATGATTCTCAAGCTGTCGCTGATCTGTCTTGGAATGCCTCCAATCCAGTTGCTCAGCAGGGTTCCTGCAAATATTGCCCCCATTCCAATCCATAAGATTGGGAGGGACCCTGAAACAAACTGTCCGATAATTACCTTGTCTGTAATCTTTGCAATCAATTCGGTATCTGACTCTAACAGTTCCGGGTCTATCGTGCTAATCCCTGCAGGCACAGATGAGAGAATCAACAGTATCCCTGCCACCATTGTAAACATTCTGATAAAACCCATCGGCGTCGGTTTTGACCATCTAGACCACACCTTGTCAATATCAAATGCCCTAACCAAAAATGCTACACCCAATATACTTACAAGAACTGCAAATATCTCTGTATATCCAAATAAAGTGGCTATCCCGCCAATTACCAGAAGAAGTCCCGGAACACCCAAAAAGAATTTTGAATACTTTGAATCATAGACAAGCATCTTTAGATACTTTCCAAAGACTGCATACGAGTACTCTACACTTCTGCTAACCTTCATCACCACGCGCTGTACAGACACTATTGGCAGAACGTTCTGGATTACTGGGACAACACTCTCGTCGCTCTCTCCATCAGATACTATGATTGCGCCATTGGCAGAAAACTTTTCCAAGACTTTTTTTATCTCAGTGAGAATCTTCTGGTCAGCCTGCACTCCTCCATTCTTGACTCCTGCAACTGTGATTACTTCCACCTGGTATCCCTTGCTAATCAGATCCTCATATGTCTTGATTGCAGCGAATATGGCATTAGAGTCTGCATCCTCCGGATCTTCTAATGCCAGTCTCTGTGCTGCCTCTATGCATGCATCCCTGCCTACTACCGGCGTAATGATTCCTGCCTTCTCCCCAACATCATTGTCGCTGTCAATACAGATTACCAGCAGCTTGTTTGATGCTGACGAGCTGATCTCCTTTTCAATCTCGTCTGTTCGTTGAGACACCCTTTCTTTAGGGAAAAATTACTTTTTAAGAATTCCCAACAATTCTAATTAGTAAAACGTGGTTTTGAGGCTACGGGCCCGGTCTTGACTGATCAGAGATCTTGATAAATTCCTTTGACTCTGACTTTAGCGATTCTATCTTTTTGATGGTCTCGTCCATCTCTTCTTGCGTGCCTCCAGTCTCAATCAGGTTGGCCAGAACCTTTGTCTCACCAACATACTCGTTGTACTTTCGCATTCCCTCCATGTAGTTGATGTAGCTGTCCTGCCACTGCTCAGACGGCTTTGATGTTATAAACTCACTTATCTGTGCTGTCACCTGCGTGGTTGTTATCTCAGTGGCTGCAACGTACTCTTGTGGAGTAATCTTACCTGCAAGAAGCTTTGTGTATTCTATGTCCGTAGACTCTTCCAGAACCTCATGGATGTTTTTTACCCCGTCCAAATAGCTCTCATAGTCTGTCACAACAAACGTTGCTTCATAATTTTGTGGAATAAGCCACAGCGAAAAACTTGCAGCGGTGATGGCAGCTAAAATTATTATTGTTAGTACAACCCCTTTCCTTGATGCCATCTTCTCTATTCATTCGCTATGGGCGTTTATAATTGCTGATACCATCATGCAAAATCACACTTTCAGATCAATGCCCAAAGAAGTTTGCTGTTTTGGGCAACCATCTATCATTTTTTGAAATATGCTTTGGCTGACTTTTTTTTTAAGTTTATTGTTTTACTTTTTGATATATGGGAAGAAATTATGTGCATCTCTGGCTTATGGTTAATTAATCTTTATAGTATCTTCTAAATACTCCCAAATTTGAAAAATCTTATAATGGTTCAAGCATATTGCGTAAAATGCAAGGCAAAAAGCGACGTCAAAGATCCTGTAGAGACCAAGTTCAAGAACGGCCGTCCTGCAGTGAAAGGTACATGCTCTGTTTGTGGAACTAGAGTCAGCGTTATAATGAAAAAACAGCAATAGCGGTTGTAACAAAACTCCACGATCTCTCTTTTTCAAAACCCATATAGGGTATTCCTTACAACATTATTCGTGACTCAGACGGATTACGAGACTTTACTTAAACGGATTCAGGACAAGCTTGGCAATGCAAGCAGGGACTCCCAAGCCAGATTTGAACTCCCCATTGTGGATGTGATGTGGGAAGGCCAAAAAACTTTTTTGAGAAATTTTTCAGACTTTCCAAAGATTCTCAGGCGGGACCCCGACAAGGTTTTGCAATACCTCTCAAAAGAGTTTGCAGTGCCTGCAGAACGGCTAGGCGACAAGGCAATGTTTGTTGGAAGACGGGCCCCTGACGATTTTACAAGACTGTTTCAAATTTATGTAAAAGATTATCTTGAATGCCTTACATGCAAAAGCCCCGACACAAAAATTCTCAAAGAAAACCGAATATCATTTTTGGTCTGTGAGGCATGCGGTGCAAAATCCACTCTAAAAGGTAAATATGCGTAATGGTATTCTCGGTAAAAGTCACTGGCTATGAAAAGAAAATAATGCTCAATATCTGTGATGCTGATCTGCTGGGGAAAAAAATTGTCCAAGGTGAATTGATCATGAATATCAGCGAGTCCTGTTACGGCGAAAGGTTCGTAGAGCAAGACGAGGCAGAGACCCTGCTGAAGAGTTCTTCAATAATTAATATGGCAGGAAAAGAGACCACCGAACTGTCTATTAAACTGGGCGTCGGTTCTAAAAATGCAGTTAAACTAATCTCTGATGTTCCTTTTCTTATTGTCTTTAACCTGTGAGTGTATCTTGTCTATTATCTCTCTGTCTTTGTTTTTTGGTCTGCAACAGCAGAAGCAGAGGAAATCTGATCTACATGATAATAATAATAATAATAATAATAACCCAGGAGCCGCCTCTTTATGACTGACACAATCAGCAAAAAGTTAGAATCCAAACTAGATAACAAGCTAGCCGCAAAATCAAAGCGAATACGCTTGGATGACGGTTTCAAAAAAGGCAAGGTGGTCAACGAGGTTTTAGACAAACTCACTGTCATGACTCTGTACAAGATGATCTCTGATCATATCATTGCATACGTTAATGGTTCTGTGAGTGCCGGAAAAGAGTCCGTCCTCTTTTGGGGTGTCAGTGAGGACGGCACTGATGTTGCCCTGAAAATCTACCTCGTCTCTACATCTAACTTTAAAAAACGCGAACCGTACATACTCGGAGACCCACGATTCTCCCATCTCAAACGGGGCACCAAAAACCTGGTCTATCTGTGGGCAAAAAAAGAGTTCCGTAACCTGTCTCAGTGCCATAATGCAGGAATTGCTGTCCCAAGACCCATATACGTTAAAAATAACGTGCTTGCCATGGAATTTGTCGGCAATAACGGCGTGCCCTGCAAATCCCTGTTATACTGTACAGTAAATCAAGACGATTACTATAATGCCCTCTCAATTATCTCCGATATGTATCACAAGGCAAGACTTGTGCATGGTGATTTTTCAGAATACAACATCTTCAAGACCGAAGATGGCAGTCTGGTAGTCTTTGATCTGGGCTCAGGCGTTGATCTCAGGCATCCCAACGCCTCGGGATTTCTTAAAAGAGACATTAATAACATTGTACGATTCTTTAAAAAAAGAGCAATTCCAGTTGATGATGCAAATACACTATATGAGGATATGATAAAATGAGCTTTGAAAAATTAATACGCATACCAAACGACAGAATCGGCGCCCTGATTGGCAAGTCAGGCAGCGTAAAATCAAGTATTGAGACTGCGTGCTGTGTCTCTCTGGAGATTGACGGCAGCACAGGTGAGGTCTTTGTACGGTCTGATGGTAACATTGAAAAGATTCAACCCTTCAAAGCACTAGAGATAGTTACGGCAATTGGCAGGGGCTTCTCGCCTGATAATGCGATGGCTCTGCTAAAGGGGGAAAACACGCTGCACGTCATAGACCTGCGTGAGTTTGCCGGGAAATCCAGCGCCGGTATTGAGAGAATAAAAGGAAGACTTATTGGAGAGGGAGGCCGAGTCAGGCAAAACATGGAAAATCTAACCCGTACACATATCTCGGTTTACGGGAGGACCATCTCAATTATCGGTGATGCAAGCAGGCTAAGGCTGGTAGTTAACGCAATATCCTCCATCTCAAGCGGAAGTATGCACGGTCCGGTTTACACTAAATTAGAGGCCGCAAACAGGCGGGACAAGCTGGCAAGCATGCAATTGTGGGAAGATCAAGATGTCCTCTATTAAGGAAAAATTCAACCAAATCTCTCCAAGTGAGTTCTTTTACAGCAATCGTGACCTGGCAGGCTTTAGCAACCCTACGCGTTCTCTGTATACTGCTGTCCGGGAGCTCGTTGAAAATGCGTTGGATGCATGCGATCAAAAGGGAATCCTGCCTGATGTCTATCTGACAATCAAGGCAGTCAATCCTGAAAAATCCGATCCCAAGGTCTACATCCTGACTGTAAAGGACAACGGCCCTGGAATAGATGCAGAGCACATTCCGCTTGCATTTGGAACCGTATTATATGGATCAAAATTTGGGCTAAAACAGGCCAGAGGCATGTTTGGACTGGGTGCAACCATGGCAATCCTGTACGGTCAAATCACAACCAACAAACCGGTTACCGTAAAGAGCTCAATAGACGGAAAAACCCAGGATGAGTTTGAGCTGCTGCTTGACATCCAAAAAAACAAGCCCATCGTCTTAAAACACACAACCAAAAAAATCACCAAAAAAGGGCTCTCTGTAAGCATCTATCTGGAGGGTGACTATTCAAAAGCCGGAAACAAGATAAGGGATTATGTCTATGAAACCTCGCTTATCACACCATACGCCTCAATAACTTTCGATGATCCCAAGGGACAAAGGTTTGCCCATTCAAGATTCGTAAAAGACATTCCTCCTCCACCTACAATAATCAGGCCGCATCCACACGGCATAGATGTTGAAAGGATACGAAGAATGATCGTAGAGTCCCAGTTTGAGATCCCAACCATAGATGATGCAATGATTAGCAAGGTCAGAAAAGACTTGGGGCTGTCTGCCAAAAATCTTGGATTTACGGCAATCATGGCAAAGGCAAGCAAGAGATGGAAGAATCTGCCGCGCCAGATTCGCGTAGTTATAGCCCTGATGTCGTTTCTAAAGATGGATTTTGACAAGCTACGCAAGATTGCAATTGAGGATCTTGACATGTCAAACAAAAAATTGTTTTATTGGGATTTTGGCGATTCACAGTCAAAATCAATAGACTTGGATCCTAAAAGCACGTATTTCAAACAGTTGATCAACACTGTACAGGGCGAACCGCTCACCACGTTTCTGACAAAGCGGTTCCAACGCATCGGCCCTACAACTGCACTCAAATTTGCAGCGTTCGCAGGATTCAAGCCTGAGAAGAGGATGGGCGCGATGACTAACCAGGAACTAGTCAATCTAAGCGACTCGTTGCAAAAATTCGAGGATTTTTTGGCACCTGACTCAAGCTGCCTTGCACCTTTGGGCGAGACGCCCTTGGAAAAAGGAATAGAAAAGTTCTTCAATCCTGACTTTGCAGCTGTAGTCCAGCGCTCTGCATCTGCCTATTCCGGATTCCCTTTCATAGTTGAGATGGGCATCGCATACGGCGGCGACATAAAATCAGGAGGCCCGCACGTGTATCGATACGCCAACCGCATTCCTTTGCTGTATGACGAGGGCAGTGATGTGGTACTCAAAGTCATCCATGACACCGACTGGAGCAGATACAAGATAAAAGGCGAACCGCCATTTATCATCGTCTCACATATCTGCTCTACAAGAATCCCATACAAGACTGCAGGCAAAGAGAATGTTGCTGACAGGCCAGAGATAGAGCGTGAGCTAAGGCTGGGCCTGCAGTACCTGTCAAGAAAACTGGCAGCGTACATGTCAAAAAGAGGCCAGGCCGATATGGCAAAAAAGAGGGCCAACCTATACGCAAAGTATCTTCCGTTAATTGCACAATTCTCTACAGAACTTGCAGGCAAAAAAAAGGAGCCTGACTATGCAAAACTGCTAAAGACTGAGGACAGCATGGACGCACAAGTCAGCAATTCGCCGGCAAAGCAAGAAAGTAAAGGTGCTGCTGCCCAAACAAAGCTGACAACAAAACAGCCGGCAGGCAGAGAAAACAGGGGCACTATCCAAACAAAGCTGACAACAAAACAGCTGGCAGGCAAAGAAAGCAAAGATAATACACCGACAAAACAGTCAAGAAAAAAGGAGAGCGATACAATTGAAAAAAAATAAGATAAAAGAACGAAAAAAAAAGGCCGACATAAAACAGAAGAACATTCTTGAGATGTTAAGGAGCTACGGCGCAACCATATACGACGATCTGAATAGCGGACAGTTCCCAAAATTCTCAATACCGAGCAGATCAGTAAGCAACATCGTCTATGACAAAGTACTCAGACAGTACATCTTGGGTAATAATTCTGCCTTGAGAAGTTCAAGAAATTCTGCCCAGCTGCGATCCTTTACGCAGCTGATGTGGCTGGCATTTTTTGCAAACAGGCTGACTCACGAAAAAAAATCATCCACACTGCGAGACGTTTACTACTCTTCCCAGGCATTTGCAATTGAGTTTGAGGACCAGTCAGAATCAGACAACATCATTGTGGATTTGGAGGCTGTAACTTCCAAGCCTAGGGAAGACTTTCATATCTTTCCTGAAGAGCGCAGCTCGATATTTGGAGACCTGAACATAGAATACACCATTCCGGGATATGAGGGCAAGACAATGAATCTCTCAAACCATCCTGACGGATACTCTATTGGCCCCAGCCTGACTACTGCCGAACTAGTTGATACCAGTGCCGAGATTGTCATTGCAATTGAGAAAGGCGGTCTCTTTACACGATTTGTGGAAGAGCAGATCGACAAAAAATTCAAGTCAATCATTATCAATACCGGGGGGCAGGCTCCGCGTTCAACCCGGACTCTGTTGAAGAGACTGCACGATGAGATGGGACTGCCTGTGATCGTTTTAACTGACGGTGATGTGTATGGAGAGCACATTGCAATGGTCATAAAATCCGGCTCTGCAAACGCAGCACATCTAAGGGAGTTGACGGTACCTGACGCAAAGTGGGTCGGTGTATGGGCAACTGACATTGAAAAATACAAGCTTCCTACCATACCGATGACCGAATCTGACATCAAGCGGTGCTACGACCTTCAAAAGGATCCCCGATATCAGGATGGAATCTGGAAGAAAGAGCTGGACGTATTTTTGCGACTAAAAAGAAAGGCAGAGCTGGAGGCGTTTTCAAAGTACGGCCTCACCAACATCACCGACAAGTATCTGCCACAAAAACTAGAGCTGGCCAAGAGTCTCTGAATCAGTTATTATTTTATCCGCAGCGTCAATACGCCGTTTCTGTATTTAAAGTCAAATATCTGCATCTCTTTGACGCCCTCTATCGGAATCTCTTTTGAAAACCCGGATGTTCCGCGTATGTATAGAATTCCGTCCACCAGTCTGACTGCAATCTTGTCCTCAGGACCGGGAACCTCGGCTACAAAAACAAACTCCTCTTCCCCTTTAATCAGGTCATAAACCCAGTTTTTCGTCTCTTGCTCCCTTGCCTGTGTATACAATGGCTTTTGATCTTTTGTCATCTTCTTCAAGACTTTTACCCAGTAAAACATTGTAATGGACGCCGCGCCAATCAGTATGAAACTCACAAAGCCTGCGTCTGTTCTCTGTGTCATCAGATAGATGAGCCCCAAGAATATGATTATCATTATTGGTATTACCAAGTTCAGTGACTGGTCATTTGAGTATGCTCCCTTATAGCTTGCCAAACAATAAAAATTAAAGCCTGCCAAATATAAAGTCTCTTTGGCACCGTTGCCCTGTCAACGTTATCTTAATGGATGTTCTGTCAGGCCATCGTTTGACACCTCTACATTCTCGTAAGGGCTGTGGCAAACCACTTTGAAGATGATGCAGAATTGGAATACGGTGAACTTTAATTATATATAAATCTGACACATATTGAAATGATTATCCTTCATGCAGGTCAATATGGTGGTAATCTGACTCTCTGGGGTGAAGTATCATGGGAAGGCCATGTGAATTCTGTTTCACAGCCTCCAAGAAAAAAGACCTCCCATGCAGATCTGCACCCGTTTGCAGCAGGCATCGATGACCTGCTCAGCGCACTCGAAGAGGCTGTGCCAGGTTTCAAACATGGGGCAAAATGGATCTGCAGCATGGCTGCATGGCTGCCTACAAAGAGGACTAGTCCAGTCCCTTCAAATGACATTATATATGATCTGCCCAAATCTCGGACAAAGGCCAAGATTGTACCATGGGCAGTCGCAGGTTATAGGCTCTCAACAGAAGATGCCGTAAATCTTCTATGTGTATTAATGGGCAAACATATCGTGGCACCGGGAGTACTTGTCGGCGCAGATCTTGCGTATTGGGCAGACGCGTTGCGCCTTGCAGGGTCAATGGTGACCCGGCAGCAGTTTCTTCCTAGCATGACAGCAGATTCAAACAGTTATCGGGGAGCATGGATTCCAATCTTTGTGGGCAAGGACGCAGAGCTGTTCGACAAGCTTGCAAGACGCATGCCTGCAGTAGGGCGGGCTCTCTCAGAGCCTGACACTGTAGTTCCTCCAAAAAAATCCCCAATCGCCGTACTCGGACAGATCCTAGCCACGTTGACAGACCATCTAGTGCGTACGGCAGTTTACAAGGCATCCCACTCGTCTATACGACGCCGCAGAATTTTTGATAGCATGCATGACCTTTGGCTTCACTCCCTGATCTCGCCTGACAGCCTTCTTGAGACAAAGCAGTTCAACCTACCACAACTTGCCGCCAATATCCATGAGTGGCAGCTGCCCGTTGCCGCCTTGGCAGGCTCTCCGTTCCGTCTGTGCTTTCGTTTGGAGGCACCTGACGATTCCAAAGGAGACTCGGGTAAATCTGGGTGCACATGGCATATAAGCTACCTGCTCCAGCCTCATGATGACCCGAGCCTTCTTGTTCCTGCAGACGAGGTATGGATGAACAAGGCTGGCAGAACGTCAGTACTAGAACGAAAAGGCCCCAACGCAAAAGAATTTTTACTTCTTTCGTTGGGGCAGGCATCTGGTATCTGCCCCGGCATTGCTGCAAGCATGGATGGTGCCAACCTGACAGGACACGCCGTCGACACTGCAGGTGCCTACGAGTTCCTTACACGCGAGGCCACTGCCCTTGAGCAAGCAGGCTACGGCGTCATGCTTCCATCATGGTGGACCGGCAAGGGCACAAAGACCCGCCTTGCAGCAAAGGCTATAGCCAAGAGTCCCAAGATGCGGGGAGGGGGAGGAAACAAGCTGTCACTTGACACCATAGTCGAGTTTGACTGGGAGGTGGCCATCGGGGATCAGAAGATCACTCTTGAGGAACTCGAAGAACTTGCACGGATAAAGTCGCCGCTGGTCAGGGCCCGTGGCCAGTGGATGGAGGTAAACGCAGCAGAAATAAATCAGGCAATCAGTTTTTTGAAAAAACGCGGCGGTAAAAAGGCCGCATTTAGGGACATTTTAATGATGAGGCTGGGCGCCGAAGGCACAACGCCTAGCGAATTAAATTTTGATGGCATTAGTGCTACCGGCTGGATTGCAGATGTGCTCGACCGGCTTGACGCCAAGTCAGGGTTTAAGGATCTCAAGCCGCCTAAGGGATTCTCCGGCACACTCAGGCCATACCAGCTTCGGGGATACTCATGGCTCTCGTTTTTGCAGCAGTGGGGCCTTGGGGGATGCCTTGCCGATGACATGGGCCTTGGCAAGACGATTCAGATTCTTGCGCTAATCCAGAATTACTGGCAGTCAGGCGGCAGGGGAACTACACTGCTTGTATGTCCGACATCTGTGATGAGCAACTGGCAGAAGGAGGCTGCCCGCTTCACTCCCGGACTTCCGGTAATACTGCATCACGGGGCAGCGAGGAGCAAGGGGGCGTCATTTAAGAAGGCTGCCGCAAAACACGCGTTGGTGGTGTCAAGCTATGGACTGGTGCAGCGGGACGCAAAACTGTTCGGACAGGTACAGTGGAGCGGTGTCGTGCTTGACGAGGCGCAGAACATCAAGAACCCTAATACAAAACAGGCAGTATCTGCACGGTCACTCAAGGCAGACTATCGCTTTGCCCTGACCGGGACGCCGGTCGAGAACAATGTGGGTGACCTGTGGTCGATCATGGAGTTTCTGAATCCCAGCTTTCTGGGCACGCAGGGCCAGTTCAAGCGCAACTTCTTTGTGCCAATCCAGGCTGAGCACGATCCTGACGCTACAGACAGGCTCAGGCATGCCACCGGCCCGTTCATCCTTCGGAGACTCAAGACTGACAAGTCAGTAATCTCAGATCTCCCAGAAAAGATGGAGATGAAGGTCTTTTGCCATCTCACAGAGGAGCAGGCAAGTATGTATACCTCGGTGCTCAAGGATGTTGAGGATACCATGTTTGAAGCAGAGGGTATCCAGCGCAAGGGGATGATACTTGCCACTCTCTCCAAGCTCAAACAGGTCTGCAATCATCCGGCACAGTTCCTAGGTGACAACTCTGGCACTGCCAACCGATCCGGCAAGCTTGCAAGACTGACGGAGATGCTCGAGGAGGTCCTTGAGGTCGGCGAGAAGGCCTTGGTCTTTACGCAGTTTGTCGGGATGGGCAACATTCTCAAGCGGCATCTACAGGAGACGTTTGGCAGGGAGGTGCTGTTTCTTCACGGGGGCGTACCCAAGGGCAAGCGAGACCTAATGGTGGAACGTTTTCAGGACGGGGGCAGGGACGGACCACAAATATTCATTTTATCCATAAAGGCCGGAGGCACGGGCCTGAACCTTACTGCAGCCAATCATGTATTTCATTTTGATCGCTGGTGGAATCCTGCAGTCGAGAGCCAGGCTACCGACAGGGCGTTTCGCATAGGACAAAAACGCAACGTCCAGGTTCGCAAGCTTGTCTGCGTAGGAACGCTTGAGGAGAAGATCGACGAGATGATAGAGCACAAGAGATATGTTGCCGAGAATGTAATAGGCACAGGTGAGAGCTGGCTGACTAAGATCTCAAACGAGGATCTCAGGGATGTCCTGTCCCTGAGCAGAAAGGAGGCAGTGAGGGAGTAATGTCGTACGACTATTGGTACTATACCCCCTCAACCCCGCGCGCAGTCAAGGGCGGCATCAAGGCACAGACCAGACGCGGCGAGTTTGGCACGAGCTGGTGGGCCAAGCGCTGGATCGGCATACTTCGAGACTTTAACATGGGTGCCAGATTTGAGCGCGGTGCGTCCTACGCCCGTCGGGGCCAGGTAATCTCAATAGATGTACAGAGCGGCATGGTGAGGGCAAAGGTACAGGGCTCAAGCAGTCGGCCTTACAGTGTAAAGATCAAAGTCAAGACACTTGGCATGCCTGCCTGGAAAAAACTGGCCACGGCACTCTTTACACGACCTGTCCTTGCCGCAGGACTGCTGTCAGGCCAGATGCCTGAGCACATTGAGGATGTCTTCAAGGACGCGGAACTCTCGCTTTTTCCTGCCAAGAGCGCGGATCTCTCTACTGACTGCAGCTGTCCTGACTGGTCTAACCCGTGCAAACACATAGCGGCAGTATACTTTCTCCTAGGCGAGGAGTTTGACCGCGATCCGTTTCTCATATTCAAGATGCGTGGGACTGAGCGGGAGGTTCTTTTGGGAATGGTGGGACTAAAGCCGATATCGGTGATGGAACCTGCCTCTGTTACCGCTACTGCAAGACGCGGCTCTGTCTCTGAATCATCATCATCATCGTATCAGAACCCTGACAGCCTCTCGCCGCAACCCCTCCAGTCAGAACACGCCGAGTTCTGGGGTCAGGTAGAACCCAAAGACGAGTGGAAAGATGACGGTCAGTCAGAATTTGTAAGCATCCCTCAAATCCATGCCGCACTGCCCAAGCGGCTTGGCAGCTTTCCGTTCTGGAGGAGCGAGAAGACATTCATCTCTGTAATGGAAGATGCGTACCGCAACGCATCATCAGCTGGACTTGACGCGTTCATCGGAGGACTGCAAAGCGGGGACTCCAAGGAGTAGATTATCTTTACTGCGGCTGTCGCATTGGCTGCCGCCTGATGCTGGCAGGCACAACGGCTACTGTCTTTATGTGCATCATGTATGTCATTCAGGCATCGTCCCCTGATGCCCGCCCTGCAATACAATTTGGGATACGTGCATCCTCAGAGATATCTCTTGTTCTCTTTGAGATAATTTTTCATAAACCACTTTTGAAAATGTATCGGGCTGTCCTCCAATTGCGACCTTTCAAGCGACTTAAAGTAAGCCCTTTTGTCCCTGTGATGTATCATCATCAACGGATAGCCATACTGCAGTAGGATGCAGTTCACAAGCAGTCTTGAGATTCTTCCATTGCCGTCACCGAAGGGGTGAATTCCTACAAAGTCATAATGGGCCTTGCATGCGATCTCGACAGGGGACGTCTCTTTTGGAGGATGGGCAAGCCACGCAAACAGCTCATCTAGCCGTGGCTGTATTTCTGGAACTGTAGCAAACTCAATCTTGGGATTTTGC
>JAKZUU010000080.1:0-10472 GCA_047516405.1 Candidatus Nitrosopumilus sp.
TCAAACAGGGGTTCAAAAAGCCAGTGCTTTTCATGGATAGGGAGTTTGCCAATGTGGAGATGATGCGTTTTCTGAACGGGCGTGGTGAGAGGTTCCTGATGGCAGTAAGCAAGACGCCGGGAATCAAAAATGCCGTCGCAGAGTTTCGCTGTGGCAAAAGAAAGGCAGTATCAAAGTATGAGATGAGATCCAGTAACAGAACAGTGTTCAGGTTTAATTTGGTAATAAAGAAGCGTCTTAAAGAAACAAAGGATGGGAGAAAATGGAATATCTGACGTATGCCACAAATTTGGAACGCCAGTACATAAAACGAACCATCAAAGATATTCCAGAGGAGTACAAAAAGCGCTGGCGCATAGAGAACAACTTCAAATCAGTCGAGCAGATGCGTGTCCGCACATGCAGCCGAAATCATTCGATCAGAGTCTTTATGTTCTTTCTCTCTATGATCGTGTGCAACCTGTGGTATACGGCAGTGCGAAAAATAAACAAGGTGTTAAAGATCAAGTTTGAGCGGCATGCCAAAAAAATATGACAGCTAATGTATTTCTGGTACTGCTCATTGTATTGGCCAAGAGGATCATAAAATCAGCAGACAGGAAATTAGAATATTATCTGCAATGTGTACGGTAGGAGTACATTTTCAACTTCTGATGTGGCACTAACCTCATCATAGACTTGTAAATTGCCTGTCAAAAAATTAGTCTTTTTTAAGATGCTTGAGCTATAAATTTTTCAAATGTAAACTTTGGTGACTTTCACGAATTTGCTACAAGAGCACAGATGATACTGAAAATATATACAATTTCCCCTGTCCAAGTTTTCCACTATGTTATCTGGATATAGTTTTCTGCAGAATATTGTGGTTTGACTTGTCTTTGTAGTCTACCATTCATCACATAAAGAGCATTATTGAATTTCAAACAAATTACAGTGCGACTAATTCAAATAGATTCGGATGGGATTTGTTCCAGGCCATGTTTTATCTTGTTATAATG
The DNA here is from genome assembly GCA_047516405.1 of Candidatus Nitrosopumilus sp. GTDB lineage: Archaea > Thermoproteota > Nitrososphaeria > Nitrososphaerales > Nitrosopumilaceae > Nitrosopumilus. Next base: position 999 of record JAKZUU010000080.1, read on the forward strand.
TAAATATTGATCAAAAACGCTAAAACTTGAATTTATGCGGGATAAAATTTGAATTTATGTTAAAATTCCCGTGTTTAGTACTGTAAAATTGTGCTAAATCAGAAAAAATCAAATTTAGTTCTAGTGAGGTTTTTATGTATGGCATTAATTAGACTAATAATGAAGACTAAAGCAATTTGCTCTCTCTTCGTACTATTTGCTATCGCGTCTGGAGTAGCTACAACAGCACCAGATGCTTTTGCAGATCATTCAGAAGTCACAACTGAGCCTGTACCAGGCTCTGGAGTACCAGGATGTGAGACTACGCCTGAGGGATGTAACATTCCAAACGAGGTAGTAGTTGACGTTGGCGGTAAAGTGATAATGTCAAACACAGATAATGTTGCACATACATGGGTATCAGGATATGCTTCTGATGACGTTGGAGGTTTGGTATTTAATAGCAGTTTGGTGTTGCCAGGACAAACATACGAATGGTCACCAGATACTGTAGGAGAATATCCTTACTTCTGCATAGTTCATCCTTGGATGATAGGCACGATTACAGTACAAGAAGCTATGGCGATGGATAACGGAGATAAAGAGCGTGATGGAGATATGATGGATGACAAGTCTATGATGGATGACAAGTCTATGATGATGGAAGAAGATGCATCAGGAATTGGCATGCTAGAAGACGGTACGAAAGTTTTAGTTTGGGCTTATACACCAACAGCAGATGAAGAATTGAAAATTGCAATTCAGTTTGCTGATGCAGAGCATGTTAACTATGACGTAGTAGTTACACAAAACGATGTTGAGGTTCTAAACGAGATGGGTGCCCATGAACACGAAGGTGTTGGTAAGCATACAACAATGCCATTAAGTTCTTCCGATCCAGTAGATATCAAAATCACATTCCAAGGTTACGGTGTGGAAGAAGTGAAGACAGGACCAATTGGCAATGAAGTCGAATTCGTGAATGTTATTCCAGAATTCGGAACTATTGCAATGATGGTACTGGCTGTAGCAATTATAAGCATAGTAGCAGTAACTGCAAAATCTAGAGTCGTTCCAAGATTATAGGAATTCCTCTTTATCTATTTTCTTTTTATTAAAGCAATAATTGCCAAGATGATAGCTGCACTTGCAATTGATAATGCAAAAAATGCAGAGTCGTATGCCACGCTGTTATTACTGTTATCAGATGCAACTTGGGTTTCTCCCGACTGTAGTTTGGAAAGATCTTGCCGTAATGACGAAATGGCGTTTTTTAGGGCAGCGATGTCTTCTGTTTGGCCACTACCGCCCGTAGGAGGAAAGTCCAAGATTGATGTGCTTTCTACATCCTCGACGGGGATTTGTATGTTGATCAAAGTATCGCCAATCTCTCCTTCTAATTCTACAGTGTAGCTACCCGTTTTAGTGGGAATAATAGGTGAGAAATAGTATCCGGGTCGAGGATCAGAACTGATATCAATTCTCTTTTCAGCACCACCATTCATGACTGTAGCCCCCAAGTTTCTGAACGCACCAGTTACGCTTTTGTATGAGTTTTCGGTATCTCCTGCCTCAGTCACTTTGAAGACAATATCATTTCGAAATCCCACTACAGGAGGTTCAATCCCCCAGCCTACCTCAATCTGATATTGCTCAACATGCTCCGTAGTGTGTGCAAATGAAGGGGTAACTGCCAGTCCAATAAAAGACAAGAGTATGATAAAGCCAAAAATTATTGTCTTCACAACCATTACACAAGGATTGCAGGTTATTATCTTTGTGGAAATTGGTACAAATTTGAAAATATAAAAACTGTTTAAATTATCAAAAATAATTATAAAAACGGATGAAAGAATTTCTAATAATCTTGCTAGTTTTATCGTCATTTTCTATTCCATTTGCACAGGCACATCCATTTACAGAGCAGACCGTTCCTAGCTCAACAGCAAATGCGCCAGAGGGAACCTCAAAAGTAATTGTTTATTTCTCAGAACCTATTGAATTGAATTTCAGTACACTTAGGGTTATTGACAGTACAGGAGAACAGATTGATAATAGAGATACAAGTTATCATGAGGGAGAGAGTTCGCTTGTCATTACAACGCCCCCATTAAGCAATGGCGTATATACTGTAACAACCAAGGTCCTATCAAAGATAGACGGGCATCTGATTCCTGACGCATTTTTGTTTGGCGTAGGAGATGCAGTAGTTGTAGAGTCTTCTCTTAAATGTCCATCATGTGACGAATTGATATTTTTGCCCGAAGCAGGTTCCAGATTTCCAGGACATGTAGGTCAGACCATAGTGCTAGGAGCTGTGATCGCGTCCCTGATAGTTTGGAGAACGCAAAATAAACAGCTAATTATAGACGAAATAAAAAAAGTGGAGTTGCGCCACCATAGAAAATTTATATTTTTAACTGGAATTGGTGTGATGTTAATTTTTCTGTCAAATATTCTGATGATCGCAGTGCAGACTGTTAGATTAGAGGCGGCACTGTTTGATGCAATCCAAACTACTTTTGGAATGACTTGGATGCTCAGAATGGGCATGACGGTGGCGCTGTTAGGAATCTGGTTTACCCTTGACAGGAAAAAAATTCTAGGAAAGAGAGACCAGATAGTCATGCTTGCAATTATGCTCGTATTGATTGGAACATCAAGCATGATTGGGCATGGTGCTGCAAGTGGTGAAACATTAGCAGTTATACTTGACTACATACATAATTTGGTTGCCGCAATTTGGATAGGAGGCATATTTTATTTTGTCTTTACGTTGTTGCCAACACTTTCGCAGTTAAAAGAGATTAAGCGAGAAAAGATGGCGCTGGTATTAATCCCAAGATTTTCAATTACATTTGTTATTGCAATAGGCGTCGTAATCATTACAGGCCCCACTCTTTTGTGGTTCTTGGAAAGTGATGTAGGGCTGATTACTGAATCAGTTTACGGCCAGTTAATCATTCTAAAAATTGTGATTGCAGCTGCAATTATCGGTTTTGGCGGATTTATACAATTCCGGATACAGAGAAATGCAGAAAAATCGCTAAAAGATGGGAAAATTTTTGTGTATAAAAAACTAAAGAGAACGCTGAAAATTGATGCGGTGTTAGGAGTTATCCTGCTAGGAGTGGTTGCCTTGCTGATAAATGGAACTCTTCCGGCAGGCGAGATACAAAAAGTTGATGCGCAAGAGATTAGATATGGATTTAGCACCGTAGAATTTTCCAAAGATTTCAAATTTGATGTTGAGATCCTGCCATTTTCAAACGGAGAGAACATGATTCTGGTAAAAGTCAGTGATTTTAAGAATATACCATTGTATGATTTGAAGGAAATTAAAGTAAAGGTATCAAATCCGCTAAAAAATATATCTTCAATTCCAGCTGCAATGGAGGAGATAACAGGTAAAGAAGAAGAAGAGGATTCTCTTGCAAGAGAGTTTCAGGGAGAGATAACATTTGGATTTTCGGGGCAGTGGCAGGTAGAGGTTGAGGCTCAAAGAACTGAAAATGCTAACGAGTCAATTATACTCGATCTGAATGTAAAACCAAGATTGGCAGACATACAAACAAAGATTACAGAGTATGAGTTGCCTGACGATGCAGCTCCGCTTTTTCCTGTGTATCATGAAAAAACAAATTCTATTTGGATAAGTGATTCTTCGGCTCCAAAACTGTGGCAGTTCTTGCTTGATACAAAAGAGTTTGTTCCGTATACGTTTGAAGGGCTTACTACAACATTTCTAAGCATTGACAGCAACGAAAACATTTGGTTTGTCGATACGCCTGCAAATCAAATAGGATACATTGATTCGGTCACCAAACAGATTATAACAAAAACAATTCCAAAACTAGATCCGACGATTTCAAAAAATACTCCAACGTATATTCAGGCAGATTTTGATGGAAATATATGGATAAGCATAACAAACAAAGATAAGATTCTGAAATATATTCCAGAACAAGATCTCTTCAGAGAGATCGCACTGCCAAGCAATCAGTCGCTGCCGTTTGCATTGGCAATAGATAGGACGGGAGATATCTGGTATACAGTAACAGAGCCTGGAGGGCTTGGATTTATCAACACGCAAGACTACCAATTAACTCAAATCCCAACTGATGCCATATCACTTGAAAGTCCAGAGTACATAATGTTTGATGAGAATGGAGATGTCTGGATCTCAGAGCATACAGGCCTTGCAATAACTAAATTTAACCCTGTCCTTGAAAGCTTTCAAAGCATTATAGTGCCTGATGAAGAGGCACTGCCATTTGGTATGACATTTGACAGATACGGCAATATCTGGTTTGCGCAGCATGCAGTAGACAGTATTGGTGTCTATGATCCAGATAACGATGATTTAATGGAGATTCCGGTTCCAACTGAGACGTCTTTTGTCCAGTTTATGGCATCAGATGGTAATGACAATGTATGGTTTGTAGAACAACGAGGAAATAAAATTGCAACTGTATCGATTACAGAGATTCCAGTAACCGTATCACAAATCAAAACAGCTGATAATATCCAATTAAAATATACAGAGATTACATCCCCGTTAATTGCGCTGGGAATCATCGCTACGTCGTTATTTTATGTAAAGAGCATACAGGATAAGAGAAGGTTGAATTCTCTGATTAATTCCTAGATGATAGTTCGGCTGTGTCGTTGTTGGATTTTATGGCAAGTCCTCTTGCACGTTTATTCCCAGATGCAGTATGTATCTTGCTGTGCTTGCAGATTTTGTTTAAAATTCAAGATGTTCAGCATTTAATCACAAAATGAAATGTGTTGTTCTTATAACATGAAAGTCATCTTTCATATCTAGTTGCTTGCAGTTAAGATGTCACATGATTTAAGAGGGGTGTCGTGTGATTACGTTTTAGAAATTCAACAAAGTCTTTTGTCTTGTGACAAATATGATGCTTGTCGTTGAGATGACAAGTATCAGTAATACTATAGTTCCGAATTCAGGCACAACAACCAGCCCAAATTCAGTCTCTTGTCCTGTATTTCGGATATTCTCAAATTTAATTATTATCGGTCCAGTTTGATCCTCTGCAAATACAAATTTCTCAAAATCTCCTCCAATTTGCGCCACATCAGATACGCGATGAATCTCTTTGCCGTTTTGAATAATTACAAAAGTATAATCAGAATTACGCAGAGGGTCATTGGTCCTTCCGTCCCTTATAGTAAAAATGAAATTCGTTTCGATTCCAGGTTCTATATCTAGTGGATCCCATGCAAGATTAACTTTAAAGTCCTCACTCCTTGTATACGCCTCTAATGGAAATGCAAGCTCTTCACTGGTAGATAATGTAAATGCAATGTTGTCAGGCAGCGGAATATCTGATCTCTTCATCTCATTTTTCAAGAGCCTTAAATGATCTTGCAGCAAAACAAAGTGAACTATTCTCTCATCATCTTCAGTATAATCATCAATCGATACAGAAGATTTGAAGAGCGGGATTCCGTTTGCAGTTCCAGAGTAACCCGGAGATAAAAATTCAACAAAATTGTTTGGAAAATGCGTCTCAAGATGAACTACAGATACATGGGACATCCGTTTCTCGCTCCAGTCAAATGGCATCTCAAATGTAACTTGTTTAATCTGAGGGTTGTATTGGAAATCAGAGACAGAGTCAAAGTATGACTTTAATCGAAACTGCACATCGTTATTCTGAGAGTCTTGTTGAATAAAAGAGACGGTCTCAATTACGCTCAAATCAGCATTATAAACATCAGAATCCTCAATGATATTAGTGGGCTTGTCAATAGTTCGTATCTCAATTTCAAAAGTGTACAAGCCACCTGAATTAAAGAGGGGTCCTGTGATCTCTATTGGATCCTGCTGTGTTCCATGCCATGCTCCAAGCAAGGAATCCTGCGTTCCATTAATGGTGATTTTATCATCTTGGGTTGGTGTTACTGCAATGGATAAAATACCATCTTCTGCAAAGAAATAGTTTCTAAAAACCATCTCTTCGTCATGGAATAAGCCGATCAGGAAAGTAACGTTCTTTGCATTCTCCTTTGTTTTGTCCTCGGTTGCAGTAATCGTAATTTGTTCCTGATCGCCCTCAAAATTCATAGGCACCTCTACGGATATGGACAACTCTTTTCCCTGAACTTTAACTGACGAGATAGTATCAACTCCTAATCCATGGCCGTAGACATCGCTTGGAAAGAACAGGCATGCAGCTAGCAATCCAAACACTGCAAATTTTTTAAGGGTCGTCATCATCATCGCTATTTGTATTTCATTACGGCCATATTTTACTGTAGTAGTGTCTCGACTTTGATTAGCAGTTCATCCATAGTTGTGGCCTCCAAGATGTCTTGAAGCTGGTTTGGATCCTTTGCACCAAGCGCTGACAAAGAATAGACATAATCAATGGTCGGGGTAACAGTGTCAAGATAATATTGCTTTAAGAGATGATCCAAAGAATGCGGATCAACTACTTGTGGTAAAGCGTGTCGTATAACCTGTTTTTTCCACAGTTTCACTAGTTTTTCCCATCTTGCAGATGGAACGTTCTCGTCAATTTCTGGAACCATCTCAACTTGGGCCCTCATGTACATTTTTTCTTCAATTCCACTACTTTCATGAAGTTCGGATATCTCTTGCAGTCCGTGCATTGAGTGTGGATCATAATTTGCGGGTTGTGGAATTGTAGATGGGATGATTTTCTGAATTTTGAATGAATTTCGTCCTACAGTTTCAATATGTAGTTCTGACCCGTCAAGTTTGGTGTCTTTGCATTTGAGGATTTTGGCAATGGTTCCCACCAATTTAGGAGAGCTCCAGCCATTAAGAGAGTTGTTTCCATCAATCAGGCACACTCCAAACTGCCCATCACCGAGCATGCAGTCATCAACTAACTGCTTGTAGCGGGGCTCAAATATCCGAAGTGGGAGTTCCTGTCTCGGGAATAAAACCAAGTCCAAGGGAAATATGGGAATAACTTTTGTGTTAGGCAATTATATGCTGATTAAGATGTCTCCAAATATATTAAATTCGAATAAATCAGTTAGCTGCATAACTTTATTGTGCAATTTTATGGATTACAAGTAATAATGGCGTGGCTGATTTTTTGATGCCGTTAGGATGTAAACCGATTATGTATTATCTAAAAGAGATCACAGGATCAAAAACTATTTTGATCAAGTATCATGCCTAACAGTGCTGCACGTGTGTGCTTGCCGTACTCTGCTTGTTTGAAATACTTGGCATTTTCTGTTTTATCCACATCAGCTGTGATCTCATCTATTCTTGGGAGAGGATGCATGATTATTGAATCACGTTTCATCTGTTTTAATATGTCAAGACCTACAACATAGCTTCCTTTAACTTTGAGATACTCTTCCTGATCCGGAAACCTCTCCTTTTGAATTCGCGTTACGTAAAGAACGTCTAGATCGTCAATATATTCTTCAATGTCAGTTGACTCGGTAAAGTCCAATCTCTTTTTTATCTCGTATGTTGAATCGGATCTTATCCGTAATGATTCGGGGGAAATTAGATGAACATCAACGTCATAATTTCTCAATCCATATAACAGGGAATAGACAGTCCGTCCATATTTTAAATCACCTACAATTCCAATTTTAAGACCGTCAATCTTTTTCTTTTCTTTTTTAATTGTAAATAGATCTTGGATTGCTTGGGTGGGATGCTCTTCTGTTCCACTGCCTGCGTTGATTACGGGTTTTCCAGAAATTTCAGATGCAAATCTGCTTGAACCGTCTAAGGGATGGCGCAAAACAAGAATGTCAGAATAAATAGACATCATTCTGATAGTGTCTGCAAGACTCTCGCCTTTTCGAGTAGACGATGTCGTAATCTCAGAAATTCCCAAGGAGCTTCCGCCAATTGATGCCATGGCAGAATCAAAGCTGAGACGGGTTCGTGTACTAGGCTCATAAAACAGGTATCCCATGATCTTCCCCCTACAGATTTCGCGTCTTTGCGTGGGACTTAATTTCATGATTTTATCAGTATAAGCGAAGATCTTTTCAAGTGTATCTTTGTTGAAATCCTTAATCGAAACGATGTCTTTTTGATAAAATTCGTTCATTCTTTCAATGATATATACAAGTGGTTATACAAAGTATTCTGATGGAGCATTCTGACCTCATGGTTAGGCGAATAAAAGAGGGCACGGTAATTGATCATATAGATGGTGGCAAAGGTCTTCAAGTGCTGCATGCGTTAAGAATTGACGGTGAAGACGGGGGTTTGATTACCATAGCACTGAATGTTCCAAGTGGCAAGTTTAAGAAAAAGGACATAATCAAGATAGAGAACAAATTTCTCAAAGATGATGACACAAACAAGCTGGCAGTTATTGCGCCAACATCCACAATTAATATGATAAAAGAGTACAGACTTGTTGAAAAGAGAAAAGTGTCACTACCCAATGAGATAGACAGAATTTTCAAGTGCTCAAACCTAGACTGCATCACAAACAGTACAGAACACATTGAGGCGGTAATGGATGTGGTTGACAAGGTAAAAAGAGTGCTCAGATGCAGATATTGTGCAAGAGTGCTAGATGTAAATCAGCTAAAATATAATTAAACAAAAAATTTAAAAAATGTGTAGTTTGAGCTATTGACCCAAGATGATAAACATCATAACTATGCCGTAGATTGCGATTGATTCGACCATACCTACGAATATAAACACTTTTGACTGTAACGCTGGATTCTCACTAATCACTGCGAGTCCTGCCGCTCCTACTTGACCAAGTCCTATTCCGGCTCCACCGGCTGCAATGCCAAAGGCCAGACCGGCTCCCAATAATTTCATAGAATCACCACTAGATGCGGAGTCTTCTTGTGCGTATGCAATTCCAGTTGAACCCAGAATTGAAATTACTGATACTGCCAAAAGTAACATGACGATTGTTTTCATTTATGAAAGGCATTTTTTAGATCCATATTTAAATCATGATAGAAATGAGATGTATGCACTCAGATCCGTGCCTAGATTTTTGGCTGTTTGTAAACAGAATTAGACCTTCTCCCTTTATCGATCACGAGATCCGCAAGTCTTCATGAGTTCATCTGAGATATCGCTCTTGCGCAAGGAGCTGGCAATGGTGGTCACCGAGAACAGAAACTTGCAAAAGAAGATTTCCGAGAACGAGACAGCATTTGCCAGTAAGATCACACTCCTGGAGATGGAAATAGACCTCTTGAGGCTGGAGCTTGCAGAGCGCGACAGAAGACTGGAAAAATACGAGAACTCTGATTCTCATTCCTTCACGGATTCGTTGTACAACGCAGAACGCACCGCCTTCCGAAAACGTATGGAGAGGGAGGATGCAGACGGACGGCAGGACGGACCTGAACCAAAGGACGGGGACAAGATTCACAGGGGGCCGCCGGCAGGACACACGGGCGTGTCACATGGCAACAAGGCCGAGAGGACAGTCACGCTGCATATGCGCAAATGCAAGGCATGTGGGTGCAGGCACCTCTCCCATG
>JAKZUU010000081.1:0-4184 GCA_047516405.1 Candidatus Nitrosopumilus sp.
TCCAAGAGATGGGGCATAGAGACAGGGTATCGCATGATAGAGAAGATGAGGGCACGCACGCGCAGCACCAATACCGTGTCCAGAATATTCTGCTTTTTGTATTCTGTGGTGATGTTCAATGCATGGGTGATGATAAACGCAATGCTCTCTGCCATGTCCAAATCTGTCGAAAAGACAAGGAAACACATGACACAGACGCAGCTGCGAATTGAGATAATAGCAGTGCTTGCCCGGCACGAGCCGAGCTCCAAAACGCCGCCTGACATCGGATCGCTGTATTCATACTGAACATCTGCAACATACATCAAACTTCAGTTCAGGGACGTTTTGTCAGATGTACAAGTAGATCGTACAGAAGAATCACCTATTTTTAAAATATTCAATACTTGTACGGCATCAGGAAAATCAGTGCGTTTTCTGAAGATCCAGGCCATGAGTGTTCCAGTCCTATGCAGACATCTTTCAACTGCATGCAATGGCTTCAAGACCGTCTTTTTCTCAAAGATGATGATGATTTGAAAGCACCGCATTGATTTCCAGGTACTAGATTTGGTCCACTTTTGGGTTAACTGGCAACGCAGATAAATGTAAATGACTCAACTAAAATACGTGTAATTTAGCATGTAATTTTGACTTCTGTTAAATGCGACACGATGTGTCTGAATGACACAAACTGTTAAAAATTTTATAGGTGGTGTAGCGGATCATAAAATGACAGTTCAGATGTTTTATTTACAATTTTAGAAATTTGTTATGCTGTGATCTCTTTGCCTAGTAGATTTTTGTACAATGATACAGCATCAGATTCGTCTTTTGCGCCTACAACAACTGCAGAACCTTTCTTCATAAAACTGACAGATATCTCGTTTGTTCTCATTGACAGTCCTAAACCACCTTGATTCTCTACAACAAATCCTCTCTGCTTTGCAATACTAGTCACAATGTCTACGTCAAGATCAAATATGTCAGTTGGGGTAATTGAGTACGTACGTTTTCCCCTATTTCTGCCACATAGTTCTTCGATGATGAGCTCTTCTTTTACAATGGTGTCTAGTTTGCCTGTGCCACAAATTGGACACTCTTCTACTTGAAACGTCCTGGTACTGTTAAAATCAAGGTTTTCTAGATCAATGTGTAAGATTCTTTCTGAAAGATTTGGTTTTTTTCCAACAATGATCTTAACGGCTTCTGCGACTTGGATTCCGCCAACAAGTGAGAGTATGGAGGGATGTACACCTTCAATGCTGCATGTAGGCATCGTGTCTTCATTCAAGTCAGGAAACATGCAAAAATAGCATGCTGATTTTTTCGGCAAAACTGTAAATGCTTGGCCTGAAACGCCTACAGCGGCTCCTGTTACAAATGGAATTCCAAACTTTACACATGCTTTGTTTAATGCATATCGAGCATTGACACTATCAAGGGCGTCAATCACTACATCGCATCCTTCAACAACATCAATGGCAGTAAAATCATTTACAGAAACTGCTAATGCCTCAATAGTGCAGTCAGGATTTAATTTTTGTAGTTTTTTTTCAGCTACCTCTACTTTTACTTTGCCCACATCATCCTCGTCAAACATTGTCTGCCTATGCAAATTCGACAGCTCTATGACATCTCTGTCAACAATGCGCAACGTGCCAACACCCATTGCAGCTAATCTGCTGGTAATTGGATTTCCTAAACCGCCTGTTCCAACAACACAGATTTTGGCATTTTTTAGTTTGAGCTGCCCGTTGTAGCCTATCTCTTCAAGCATTACTTGCCGTGAAAATCTGTCAAGTTCTTTTGCAGACAAGTCATCAGAACCGCCAGCAACTGCAGGCAAAATGTAGATTTCATCGCCTTGACTAAGAGCAGTGTTCATACCATTGGAAAATTTTGCGTTCTTTCCATTGATATAGATGTTAATCAACGAGCGTGGGGTGCAGCCGTCGCTTTCTAGGATTTTTCTCTTAAAATCATCACCTAATAGTTCAGAAATTTTAAGAAACGCATCAGTTAGAGAATCAGCTAGGAGATCCACTGTCTTCTCTCCATTTCCTTGATTCAGTACAGATGGAACTGTAAATTTGATGTCTGGCATTAATTTACCACCGCCGATATTTCTTTAATATCTGCATTCATTACTGCCGGTTTATCTAAAACACTCATAATTGCGTCAGTTGCCTTCAGACCATTACCGGTAATATAACATACCACTTTTTCATCTGGATCAATTTTTCCTTGTTTGACCATCTTTTGGAGAATGGCTACTGCCACACCGCCAGCAGGCTCTGTAAATATTCCTTCAGTTCGCGCAAGTAGTAATATCGCATCAAGAATTTCTTCGTTGCTTGATTCTTCTGCAAACCCGTTGTATTGAGCTAGACGTTTCAAGACGTATCTGCCATCACCGGGATCTCCTATAGCTAGACTTTTTGCAATGGTATCAGGACGCTCAACTGGAATGATCTCTTTGCTGTTTTTCTTAAATGCGTCAACTACCGGCGCACATCCATGAGGTTGTGCTGCGATCATGTGCATGTTTGAGACATCATCAAGCAATGATACAGTTTGTAACTCTTCGAATCCTTTACATATCGAGTTTAGCATTGCACCGCTTCCAACCGGAACTATCAACTGATCAGGAACCTGCCAATCAAGCTGTTCTGCTACTTCATATGCCAAAGTCTTTGAACCCTCAACATAGTAGGAACGCAAGTTAATGTTCACAATGCCAAAACCGCGGCTGTCACCAATTTGTGCAGCTATTCTATTTGCGTCATCATATGTTCCATTAACTGCAATATAATTTCCACCATACGACAATGCTTGTGTAATCTTTGCCATCTCAATATTACTTGGAGCAAATATGTGACAAGGAAATCCGCCCTTAGCTGCATGAGCTGCAGTGGCTGACGCCAAATTTCCAGTCGATGCGCATCCGACTGCAGGTAAACCAAATTCTTTTGCCCTAGATATAGCAACTCCTGCCGGCCTGTCTTTGAATGAGAATGTAGGATTTACAGAATCATTTTTGATGTAGAGATTTTTCAGTCCCAATATTTCTCCTAGTTTGTCTGCCTTGGTTAACGGAGTCATGCCGGCGCCAATACTTACAATATTTGATTTTTTCTCGATTGGTAGCAGCTCAAAATATCTCCAGTATGTATTCTCACGATTAGCAAACGTCTCCTTTGTGACAGACGGAAAATTATACTTTACATCTAGTGGGCCAAAACAGTCATCACAGATATACTTGAAAGTAGACTCATACTCTCTTCTACATTCCCTGCATTGCAACGATATCTTAGTCAATATTGACTCATCCCTGATAATGTAGATAAAAAATCCTAATATCAAGTTAAGTAATACTTAATTTTCACAAGTAAAAAATATAATAAAAAATTGATATCGTTTAGAAAAAATTGTGAAAAAAATAGAAATGGGATAAAAAACTGGTAAAAAACAGATATTTTCATCCAAATAGACAATAATTAAAGATCCTCAAAAACAATTCAATGACAAGTATAGTATAAGATTAAGAATTTTAAATTCAAGTGCCAATAACAGATGGTAACATAACAGATAAGAATTAGGACTACAGCAGTAGATGGAATTGTACCCCCGATTTGACCGATTGTACTCCCAAATTAGGCAAACTTGGCGGTACAAAGTAACTATTGCGCGCGCATACGATGTTGCAAATGCATATTTTTAGTTTTGACTGTGTAAGCACACATGAAAATCATGGTAAGAATGTGCGTGCCTTGGAACATGATCACAGTATTTCAAATCGTTTTTCAGAATGGCGGCGGCAACTCATGCAGGCCTGTGGCATGCCGTTTACATCAGATGCTTACCACTGCAATCTCCGAGGCAGCGACTGCAAAAGCTACGGCGTTAACAAAGACGGGCATGTCTTTTCCCGGACAAGCAACATGAAAAATTCCAGCACTCCCTTGATCGTCATCTCTGTCTGGGCTTTGCCAAGGTTGGCTCTTTGCAGCAGATGCAATGCCAGAATCCACGCGTTGAACAAAAGGATTGGCGTGAATAGCAGCAGCACGCGTACGGACTCTTCCCTGCTGGTGGTTCTGGGCCTCATGGACTCTATACACCTGTACCCTGTCTCTATTGACCATCTGGCCCGATACTGCTCTACAAACGCCTCAGCTCCTGTCATCTGATCGCGCTTGAAT
>JAKZUU010000082.1:0-7594 GCA_047516405.1 Candidatus Nitrosopumilus sp.
GATCGGAATGTTGACTGGGTAGGGAGTTTTTTTCTGCAGGCGTGATCGGTGTACTCAAATCCAAAAACGTGCAGTTTCTTATGCCTGCAACGCAGACAAAAGGCGTCAAAAAGGCCAAAGTGAGTTCAAGACAGGCAAAAGAGATACAATCTCGTAGCACGTCACGACTTCCGATGATGCAGGCAAGGAACCGGAGGAGTTTACACTGATCACCTTGGAGAGGGAGGACAGAAAGTGAAGAAAAGTAATCCACGCATTTGCCACCAGCGTTTCAGTTGATGTTGTATGTGTATTTAAGTGCGGCGAGATGACAGGAGCTGAGGCGCTTGTAGAGCAGTATCGGGCCAGATGGTCAATAGAGACAGGGTACAGGTGTATAGAATCCATGAGGCCCAGAACTGCCAGCAGGGAAGAGTCCGTACGCGTGCTGTTGCTGCTGTTGTTGCTGCTGTTCATGTCAATCCTTTTGTTCAACACGCAGATACTAGCATCGCATCTGCTCCAAGGAACCAACACTGGCAGAGCCAAGACAAAGATGACGATCAAGATGGTGCTAGAATTTTTCATGTTGCTTGTCCGGAAAAAGACATGCCTGTCTTTGTTAACGCCATAACTTTTACAGTCGCTGTCTCAGAGATCGCAACAGTAGGCACTGATGTAAACGGCATGCCACAGCTGCACGAGTTGCCGCCGCCATTCTTAAAAACGGCTTGAAATACTGTGATCATGTTCCAAGACACGCACACCATTACCATAATCGTCATACGTGTTTGTACAACCAAGACTGAAAACATGCATTTGCAACATCGTATGTGTGCGTGCAATAGTTACTTTGTACCGCCAAGTTTGCCTAATTTAGGAATTGCAATCAGCCAAATTTTGGGTACAATTCCATCTACTGCTAGTGCAAATAGTTTTTAATGCCAATGAAGACGTCAATGTAAGTTGGCAGAATTCAAACTACACGGCTCAGGAGGCCACATCATTGCCGAACTGACAGAGCGGCAGGCAGAAAAAGCAGATTTAAGAGTAGGAAAGCTACTTTTAGCGCCAATTGGAAAGTTAGAGAAAGACAAGATGCTCAAACATTACTGCAAGACTTGCAAAAATGAGTTTGATGGTCCTACAAATATCCATATTGAAGAGAAGAACAACGAAAAAATTGCAGAAAATTTAACACTGGTAGAGAGAGGACAGTATACTTGTGAGAAATGCAATGGAACGATCGGGGAATACCGGGTTTTCAAAAGCGCCGATTGACAAACCAGAACAGGCAATGCGCATTGATTAAATATGTGAATTTTTTAGGTTCAGTATGTCAAACATGAAATGCGTATCCTGTGGAATTAGTTTCTTTTCTCCCATGGGATCAGATAAATGCTCCAGATGTACAGGAAAGGAATCCCAAGGACAAGAAAGTCATGATTCATGCGGTTGTGGGCACAGCCATTAATCTTTTTTTTTGTAATACAATATTAAAAAATATCAAGATGCTGTAGTGGTGATAAGGATATCCAACCATGCAGAATTCTCATGTAAGCCATGTCGTCAATCCAAAGTATCATTCAGCATGCGATCAGTATACATAGAGACAAATTTGCAGTATAGATGATAATGGCGATTTCGTTTGATCACAGAGTTCTCAGTGAGTATAGAATAAAGATAGCAAAGATGGAGATACTTGACAGGCTTGTGATAAATCATAAAAAACCCAATGGAGAGGAGGCAAAAGATGCGTCTAAATTTTTGGATCTCTTGATTGCTGAGACAGACATGTTCTATGAGAGCAATGGCGAAATTTTGTCAAAAAACGGAAAAAGGCCACACAAGAGATCCCGTCTAGCAGAAAATGCAGAGTGGACAGAGAATGTCAGGCGCTATAACGAGGAACATCCACGAAGAAGACCTAGATGATAAAACAAGGTTATTGGGATTATCCAAGTTGTCATGATTGTTGTTGCAAGTTAATCAGACTAACAGAAAAAGAGACAGGATGTCAGTAAACTCGCTTCTTTGGCACTTGTCTTTGCATCAAAAAACAGAATATAACAACTAAAGATCAGAAATTGTGCGAATGTTATATAAGAACAACAGTGTAGTGAGGCACTGTGCAGATAATTTAACAAAAATTCTATATGTGACTAGCGCGGCATAACATTATGAGATTAGATAACAAAGTTGCCATTGTTACAGGTGCATCAAGTGACATCGGTAAGGGAATTGCAAAGAGATTCGTAAAAGAAGGAGCCAAAGTAATCCTAATAGCAAGAAATTTAGAACGATTGGAAGCCACAAGAAAGGAGATCAACTGCGAGGAATCAACTGCGTCAGTATCGTGTGATGTGACTGATAAATCCCAAGTACAGCAGACAGTAGACAGAATCATGGATGCGTATGGTAAAATTGACATTTTAGTTAACAATGCAGGTGCCATCAATGACCCGGTACACTTTCATCAAATGCAAGATACAGAGATCAAAAAACTCATCGAGACAAACATGACAGGCGTATTTCAAATGACAAAGACTGTTCTAGAGAAGATGTCAGATGCCAAATCAGGTGCAATAGTCAATATCGGTTCAATCTCAAGTGAGAGAGCGATACCAAGAGTGCATTTGGCAGTGTATTCGTCAACAAAGGCTGCAGTCTCCATGTTTACAAAATCAATAGCAGTAGAATACGCAAGAAGGAACATCAGATGCAACTGTGTAAATCCTGGAATCATTAACTCCGGAATGATAAAACCGTATCTTGATGATCCCCAGGCAAGAAAGGTTCTTGAAGAGAGACTGCCAATTGCAAGAATAGGGGAACCCGTTGATGTTGCAAATGCGGCGCTATACCTTGCATCAGATGAAGCAAATTGGGTGACAGGAGTCATACTGAATGTAGACGGTGGAAAGACAGCTTCTGAAGGATGAGATAGTTTTGTCTAATCTTCGGACTGTTTAGATTTAGTTGGAGAGGCAGTATCAGTATTGTCGGAATCATCATCATCATCATCATAGATTCCGTTTGAATTGGTAGAAGAAGAAGAGTCTAAGGAGTCATCAGAGTTGTGGCAGTCAAGAGCGGCAGTCTCTTCAGTGAAAGTGTTGCTGTTATTGTTGTTGTTATTATTATTATTGCCATTATCGTGGTTATCATCATTATCAAAATCTGTACAGATATCATCATCGTTGTCTACTTTATTGTTATTTCTTACCAGATACATGCGATAGCTGAATCCAACGACCAACATTGCAATGCCAGTTACAGCAGACCACGTGGCCATCGAATACAGTTCGGATTCATCCATACCCAATAACCTACAAGTAAATATCTAAATCTTGGGTTGGAATAGGCACATGAAACATCTAAATAGATTTAGTGCAGAGAGCAGATATGCCTAAATTTGTCTGTCCTGACTGCGGCAAGCGCCTGTTTCATGAAAATCAGACCACGCTGGGCATTGAAGAAAAGATTCACTCAAAGTTTTGTAGAAAGACAGTGGGCGAGACGCACAGTTTTATGCATCGTGACCCCGCACATATGGAGACATTTGATGCAGAAAGAGAAAACGATACAACAGGCAACCCGGTTCTTAAAAAATAGTCACATACAACAGTGGCAACAACCTCAAAATTATATTCAAGGTCGTTATGGCTTTAATTAATTGTCAAAGATATACCATTACGACTTGGTGGTTGTAGGCGGAGGACCTGCGGGATCGTCTGCAGCATGGGCAGCTGCAAAGGAGGGAATCAAGGTAGCGTTAATTGAAAAAGAGGAATCCATTGCAGAGACAGTCAGAACAAGCGGAGTCACATGGATTGAGAACATCAAAGAGTTTGGGATTCCAGACGACTGTTTCAATCCAATCAGAAAATTTTCGTTTATATCTCCAAATAACCAAGTAACCATCAGCGATTCTATATTCAGAGCCGCAGTATTAGATGTAAGAAAGACATACAGATGGCTTGCAGGCGAAGCTGAAGCCGAAGGTGCGGAGATATTCCTAAAGACAAACATCAAGGGAGCGATAAGAGATGAAAAGGGAGACATTGCAGGAGTTACAGGAGCAGGGCCTGACGGCGATGTAACGTTTTACTCCAAAGTGGTAATTGATGCAAGCGGGTTTGCGTCAACTGTGGGCAGATTGATGGGATTTGCAAAGCAATGGACACGGTTTGGAGCAGGGGCAGAATACGAAGTAAGTGTAGAGAATGTCGATTCCGATACATGGTGGCTGATGGTAGGACAACAATACTCACCTGCAGGGTACGCATGGATATTTCCGGTGTCTGAAAACGTTGTAAGGATTGGAGTGGGTGTTGGAAAACCAGAATCAAGTGCAGATCCAAAACAGATACTCAACGAGATAATGGAGAAAAAGCTGGGACCGATAAAAGAACTGGGAAGAACAAAGATAATAGAATCACATTACGGACTGATTCCAAACGATGGACTGTCAAGAAAAACGGTGTATAACAACTTGATACTAGTCGGAGATTCGGCAGGACAGGCAAATCCGTTGGTTTTGGAAGGAATACGTTATGCAATAAAATTTGGAAGAATTGCAGGGCAGGTATCCTCAAAGGCCATACGGGCAGAAGGAGGAGGAGGAGGCATAACTGATGAGAGTGCACTATACCCTTATGAAAAAATGTGGAGAGGTGAGATTGAATCAAAGATCAAAGCGGCAGGCAGAGTCCAGAACAGATGGATTGGCCTGACTGACAGGCAGTGGGACAGGGAGATAGACATCATCAAGGAGTTGAGAGCAGATCAGTTCATTGATTTTATCAAGGCTGATTTTGGGCTATCCGGAATGATAAGACTGGCAGCGCATCATCCAAAACTGGCAGTCAGGCAGCTGTTCAGCATGGTAAAAAATATCTAGATGTGCAGTTTGTGCATATTGCGTACTTTAGCTGTGTGATGTGCAGTCCAACCATGCATTGTGCCTTGGGTCTAATATTTTTGTTTATGTGTGTATGTGTTATGACGCTCTTTTGTATGATGTCTTGTTATTTATCTCTGTGCCGGAAAACCATATCAGGTATCATCATCATGCTAGTCGCGCATGATTTCTACTGAATAAACTCTGTCAGTCCGCACTTTCCACAGGTATGTCTGTCTTTATGCTGCGACATGTATACGCCCCTTCCACATCTTGAGCAGTTCTTTTTGAGTCGCGATATCTTTTCGTTGTCGATTTTGAAATATTTGTAGATAGCAGGACTGGAACCTTTTTTGCCTGTCATGATTACTTTGTCGCCTCTTCTTTTTCTTCTGCTTTTTCTGTATTTGCCTTTTCGGCAGTAGTAGTAGTAGCAACGTCGCCTTCTTCAGCCATTTTTGCTTTTGCCTTTTCCAGTCTGGCAAATATTTTTGGATCAATGTGCTTTTTTGCCAAATCCTCGTCATCGTAGACATAAAACGTTCCTGTAACAACAGGTTTGCCAACGTGTGTCTTTAACCTCATTGATATTACCACCTTGTCATCTAGTTTGAATTTTTTTGTGATCATATCCACTGCCTGAAGACTCTTGAGCTTACCGCCCAATCCTGCAAAGTTGCATGTCAGCTCACGTCTTGATAAAAAGCTGTTGTTAACGTCTGTAACAGTCTCAATAATGTCAGGGATGGTAGCAGTAGCCATGTAATCGAAATTCTCTGTATATTTATATAAATCTTGATTGAGGATTGCCAAGAAATTTAATAAATATCGGGAAAGATATGTTATCAGTATGGAACGATACATGATTCACCTAAAAAATACCGGGTTTACCCCTAAAAATGCCCGTGAGATAGTGTACAAGGCACGTGATTTGGCATCTAATATGAATGCGTCTGTAAGAGTTGCCAGGGTCGCAAAAAAATTCATAGAGCTGGATGTGGCAGTAGAGAAAGAAGACCTAGACCATCTGGTTGCAAAACTGACGCCGATTGGTCCTGTTGACAATATCAGACACGTCATCGAGGAGGTAATTGGCAAGGAACAGGGAATACAGGAGGGGATATTTTACTTTAACAGCGAACGGTACTGGGAGAGCCATGAGGCCTTTGAGGGTGTCTGGAAGCAGTGTTTTGGACGAGAAAAAGAGCTGGTACAGGGAATCATCTTGATGGCAGTCGCATTGGCACACGCACAAAAAAATGACATATCCATCGGAGTAGGAATGCTCCGCAGGGTTTTAGAGAAACTAAGCAGCTCGCCATCAACATACCACAATATCGACATAGACGATATACGAGAGAGGGCCGTCAGCATGCAGCAGGCAAACAACATTATGACATTTGAGATTTAATCAAATTCAGAACAGTTGGCACCACCTGCGCACCTGCAAGTAGACCCATGCTGCCCCTCTTTGCCTGCTGTTCAGTCATTCTGGTGGTTCCATCGTTTGTGATAAAATCAGCAGAGACCAGCACCGGGACGGGGTCATCGCTGTGTCCCTTGTTGATGCAAGGTGTCGAGTGATCAGCTGAGATGACAATTGCCACTTTGCTGGTGTCAATATTCTCAACAAGAGTCTTGAAGAATCTTCGATCAATTTCTTCAATGTTCTTCATCTTGCCTATTGCATCGCCGTCATGGCCAAACTCGTCAGGTCCCTTAAGATGCACATAGATTGAATTTTGTGTCTCCATCGCTTTTGCAGCTACCCGTGCCTTCTCCTCATAATCTGCCAGTCCTCCGGCTTCAAATGCCTTCATCTTTAGAATCTGTGAGATTCCAATCTCCACAGGCATGTCAACGATACATGAAAAATTCATGCCATACTTGGTATTGATGGGAACAAGATCTGGATAATGATTTCCGGCATCCCTTAACAGTATGCAGCTGAGTTCTTTCTTCTTTGAGGCTCTTCGTTTTGCGTTAACCCCGCTCTCTTTCATGATATTTTTTGCCCCTTCTGAGAACTCGTTGACAAGACAGGCTGTAAGTTTTGAGACAGGCGTATCGTCCAGAGGCAGACACTTTTCAATCTTTAAAAAATCACCTACTGCTTTTGCAACTCCCATGCCTCCAATGTTACTGTATGCGGGATCGGTGTTTGTGATCTGAGAAGACAGTTTTGTATCGGTTCTAATTCTGACTGTTACCCTGTGACCGATGGTTGGAGAGACTACAACGGATGTGTTGGGGGATGATGTCATTTGGATCTTTTCTTCGATCTCTTTTGCAATCGCTACGGCGTCTGCTTTTTCAATGTTTCTGCCTGCCCTTCTATCAACAATTGTGTCATCATCATCAAGTGTTGAATAGTTTCCCCTCAATGCCAGATCCCCGTCCTTGAAATCGATTCCTATACCTACTGCCTCAATAACCCCTCTGCCTGAGTATTGTGCATGGTTAAACTTGTAACCGAGCATATTGAACACTGCAATGTCAGATTCGGGGGCTATACCCTGTCCGACTGATATTACCTCACCTATCACTCCATTACGCGCAATCTTGTCCAATACAGGCGTCTTTGCAGCTTCCAGCGGGGTATTTGAGTCCAAGTCAGGGTGTGGAAGATCACCGACTCCATCCAAAAGAACGTAAATCATATGAATGTCAGAATTATCCAAAATATTTCCTGATTCAGTTTTATAGCTCTCT
>JAKZUU010000083.1:0-3741 GCA_047516405.1 Candidatus Nitrosopumilus sp.
ATTCCTGTCAGGAATTAAACCGAATAAAGTATGAGGAAAAGTAAATTGCGTAATCGGGCAAAAAACCTCATAGCTTTTTTAATTGATCTATAAAGTGTCTTGTAAGGGCTAAATGTGTCCATAATGTAGCTTATTACTATACTATCCTGTTCAATATAGACTTGTGGTGTAAAATCGACCATATAGCTTTTGTAAAATCGACCATATAGCTTTTCTAAAACGACCATATAGCTGGAATAATGACCATATAGCTGGCTGGAAATCGACCATATAGCTAGAAATCGACCGTATAGCTAATTTAAAATCGACCATATAGCTAGAAATCGATCACATAGACAAAAATTCAGATTACTTGACTGGAATATTGACCGGCTGAAAGTCAAAAAACGGGGCGTTTCCGGTCAGAACATGGGATAATGCAGGCACGCCCGTGCACGTACTTTGTCAGGTCGCACTCCGCCCCTCAGCCCCGTAGGAGTTATATATTCAGGTTTGGGATCAGTCCTGGCAGGCATCATACTCTGACTCTAGACATCTATAAAAAGACATGAGGCATTAAAAAATCAGTCCTACACGGGTTAAGACACGTGTGTTGACTCTGATTATTTTTTCGTTCTCGCCTTTTTCGTATCCGTAATGAGGGTTCTGTGAAGTTATCGAGAGCTGGGATTTCAGGCGTGGTGATCAGGGATCGGTTCATAAGGATCTGGTTTTGGATCGATTGTGATGGATTTTCTGCCACAAGGAACACCTAAACATATCGAGAAGATGCTAGCTTGTAATGCATATCTGCGGCTGGCCATACAAAAACAAGACAGGGAACGAGCCGCCAAGGCCGCTACGGATGCCGCAATGTTTGCCATGCATGTGTTTGCGGCTAACCCCGACCTGCGAAAATTCGGAGTGAAGCCCATGGCACTTGAAGAAGAGAATCGGATGAGGCAAGATCTTCTGGCTTTGTTGCTGTAAGGTCGTTTGCTTCTCGCTTTATCATTTTTTTGTATTCCTCTGAAAAGATTTCCATACATCTCATGCGATCCAGAACTATTAAAGAATCATTTTGAATTACACAGAATTTTCCCTGTGAAGTGAGGCGTTCTGAATGATGGTCTTCCATCTGTTCTTGCCGTCAACCTCTATGAGTGAAGCCTGAGCAGGCGTTCTGCCCTGCAATGCAGAGTGTTTCTTTGTGTAATTGTAGTATGCTTTCATACCGTCAATCAAAGGAGTATCGAATTTCTTCAAACCTCTAAAGACTTTTTCACGGTCTCTGATTTCGCCATTCAATCTTTCCATCTTGTTATTGTTATCACGGTCTCTTTTGCCTGCAATGTGAATGTGCCTGATATGATTGGTTTTCTTGCCAAATACCTTTTTGGATGATTTCATGTATGCTGGCAGTCCATCAGTCACAAAGTGTGCTGGATTCTTGCCGATCTTCTCTTTGGTCAATTCCAACAGCTTGTCAGCATTGTGCTGAAACTTTGTGTGTGCCATATCGCTAGCTAGCCAGTATCTTGTATCATCATCCATGCTTGCGAAAAGATAGACCTGTTTGCCTTTGATCTTTATCCATATTTCGTCAGCCCTTACCATTGTTCTGCCATTCGTTCTTGGGATGATCTCGTTCAGATAATCAGATGTCATCTTTGAGTATTTTGCAACCCAGTTGTAGATTGTTCTGTAAGAGACTGTAATGTCTTCTTGCTCAAAACAATCTGCAATATCTCTTACTGACATTCCCGCATAATACATCTGCAATGTTCTTGTGATAATGACATCATCTGATCTCATTTTCTCAAAGCCAAAGTTTGCAGTAAACCTTTTTTTGCAGTCAAGGCAGGCATAAACCTGAACACTGTCATTCTTTCTCTTTCTCATTCCAGCTTTCTTTAATCTGCCCGAATCGCAGTATTTGCACAGTTTGAGCTGTGATCTTTTCATGATTCGAAACGTGTTGTTCTTTCTGCACTTGTTGCCTTTCACTATCTCAAGTACAATCTTGATGTGCTTGCAGTCTGCCTTTCTGAACCTGTTGTCGGGACATTCACAGACCAGACCTCTTGCCGTTATTCTTACCATGTACCTGTTCTCTGGGTTTGTCTGTGATCTTACACTGAAAGAGTTTGCATTAATCTGCGAGCAATGACCCTTTGTTTCCATAATCTGTCTTGCTCTTTGTACTCTTGCGTTCATATTGCAGACACCTCAAAAATTATAAGATGGGAGAATGAACAATGCTCAGTTCGTAACAAGTTCGTCATTGGCTCTCCCAAGCCTTTGATTTCTTTTTTCATCATCGCATTGTTCATACCATACTATACTTTTTAACTACATATATACTATACGTTTTAACTATATGTAGGAAACAGTTATATGATAACCAAACCCATGTTTATGTATGAGCATGAAAGTAGATGGTGCATATTGGCGACACGAGTGCAATAGATGCAATGAGATTTGGTACAGTAGGAACGAATCACCAAAGAACTGCAACAACAAAAAGTGTAATTCCCCATACTGGAACAAGGAAAGGGTACGTGTTGCAGAGGGTATGAAATTTGGCAAGGGACGTTCCAATTCCTAGCTCTCGATAACTTCACAGAACCTGCTTGGGATCATCTTGCAGATCCTTCATGGTCCAGATGGTGGGACGATCCCTCGATAACTTCACAGAACCACTGTACATACTCAGGTCTATAGACTGTTCAGGCACAAAATTGCACACAATTCTGCAAAATTACGCCTAGTCGTAGGAGGGACCTGAGTATATACGAACCACTCGACATAATGTATAAATTAAAGCGTCTGCTATAGGATAACAGTTGACTATTATTATAGATGAGAGAAATCATCATCGTAACAAACGTTCTATGCCATATTCCTTATCACAGACAGATAGGTTTAAGAGAAACACAGAATATAAAAAACCTAACACAACTATGGATTTGCTAGATAGTATCAGTTTCAGGATAGATCAAGCACTAAAAACATGAGTATTTTTGATGACAATGATGAGGATGTAAAAAATTCAATACGATTTTTTAACCGACTGTCTAATGAGAACCAGATAAGAATTGTATCTGATCTTAATCCAAATACATTGCGGCAAAAACAGCAGTACAAGTCACTATTTGCACTTTTGTCAAAAATCCGTAAGTATTTCGCTTTTTGAAGTGTTTTTCTCATAAAAGTATACACAGATATGGCCATCTGACCACGTGACAGGTGATCAAAAAGCCATGCGCAACCTCCCTGCCGCGATACTTGTTTTTCATATGATGACAGTTCTGGTGTGCGCGTGCATCTATCTGTCACCTGAGGCAGATGCTGCACGTATCATGTGGTCATAAAAACTCCTCCCGTTTGTCTTGTCAGTCAGTTTTATTGTAAACAGGATGGAATTGGCCCTCATTCCCTTCTCTGTTCTGTTTCCCCCTCCATCGCCTCTCACACATACCACAACCCTGTTGGCCCTCTCACAGGAGTTGTTGTCAGGAGGTACTCCTTTTTGGCGAAGAAACGTGGTCATAAAGCCCTTTTCTCTCTTGTACCTCTTTTGATATCTGGCAATGTTGCACTCTGCATCGTCTTTGTATTCCCGATTCATCAGGTCGTCGAGCTGTGCATCAAAGGAATCGGCTGCCTCCAGACGTTTTTTCACACCCTTTATTTTGTCTGCATTGTAAAGCCTTTTGAGTATTGCACGGAGATCGTTTAGGAACTTTTCCGTCTCGGAGT
>JAKZUU010000084.1:0-7375 GCA_047516405.1 Candidatus Nitrosopumilus sp.
CGCGTCCAACGCTGCTGGTCCCACATAATACGCGAGGCAAGAGATTTTCACGAACGCAATCCTGACAATGCTGCAGCATATGATGTACTGAGGCGCCTGCGCAAAATATATGATGACGCCAAGAATGTGAGCAAAAAACGATCTCGTGAGATCCGTAACAACGCATCAGTCTTACTGCTTGCCCGCATCAACAGGATTGTTGCAAGATACTCAGACGATCCGCTGCTGAAAAAATTCATCGGCAAGATCAACAACGCAGGCAGCGACCTGTTCCGATTCGTGCTGAATCCTAACATTCCGCCTACAAACAACGCGGCCGAACGCGGACTGCGCGAGATAGTCGTACACAGAAAAGTACGGGGCGGCATAAGGGCAGAAGAGACCATGACATGGATGGCAAATTTCTTTTCGCGTGTAATGACATGGAAGAACAAGGGATTAGACCACATAGCAGAGCTTGCAAAATACGCCTAAAATCAGGCCAAACTACGTGAACATTTACGAAATATAATAAAGAGAAAAGAAAAGGTGATGTTGTTGTTGAATTAGAAACCTTTTGGGAGTGTGCCTTTCTTAGGTTTTGGTTCTGGTGTTGGAATTTGTTGTACTTCTGTTGCAATGTTTTCGACAGTGAGATTTGTACCGCTAAAACTTCCAAACGTCTTGTCGGCAGGATGATATGCTAATCGTGCTCTTGTTGCAAAGTATTGGTTTGATGGTTGTGTGTAGCCTGTAACCACTGCTTTTTGCTGATTCCAATCTCTAGTTGGAACTTTTCCTACAGGTGCAGTCAATCTAACAAAGTATCTGTTAGGAGCTGGAGTGTAACCCGTGACTTTTGCCCTGTACTTATGGAGATCAGTCATTGGAGCAGTTCTATACGCATCCTCAAGGGCTTCCTGCACTGTTGCCGGAACTTGTGATGTTTTTTCAGCTGGTTTTGGTTTAGGTTTAGGTGCCTCAGCTGGTTTTGGCTTGTCAAATCCTTTGGGCAAAGTTGCCTTTGGCTTTGCTACCTCGGCTGGTTTTGCTACCTCGGCTGGTTTTGCTACCTCGGCCGGTGCTGTCTCAACTACAGGCTCTTCAACAGTTTCTGGTGTAAGTTTGGCTTCGAGTTGTTCGGATAACTTTGTTAATTTTGTCTCTAGTTCCTTGATTTTGGCTTCTAGATTTTGGTTTGTACTTGCTTTACGTTTTGTCGCCATTCATTTCAGTGAATATGGCATTACTTATTTACATTTTGATCATCCAATATTTTTGTCAAATTAATTGACAAAATTAAGCGTTATATTGTAAAATATTAATGATTTTGACATTCATTTACAAGTTGTTGGCATTATCGTCAATCAGGTTCCCAAAACTGCATAATTTACATGCAGTTATTGCATCGCCATATTCTAATGTGAATTCCGTTATCAATATCTGCGACATATTCTCCATTATCTAACTTTGTGGTTCTAGGAAGATAACTTAGCTCATTATTTTCAAACCACTCATTTTGCTGACAGTTGGGACAGTTGATTTTTGGAGGCATGTACAGTACATCATGTATAGAAAAGAATCAAAGAAAACTATTACTATTTAATCAAGGTACGGGGCCAATCAAGCTGCCTGTTTCAAAACATTGCAAGATAAAGCAAGGCAGGTACGATATATCTGGATATCTAAAAACGACACGATATTCTCTAAACATCAAAAAAACAGTCTGCTAGAAAATTCGAATGTATATTGACAAATTTTTATTCGTCATCATACAAAACAGTATTTTACATAGAACTGAGTTTTTTAACTAAAAATATTTTACTCTTTATCATTTTATTTCATAGCAGACAAAACAACTACCTCTACCAATCATTGAAATATAGTATCTGTTCACGTCGTGCCTAATTATATTCACTTGTGGGTAAATTTTTCACAAACCATATCTCAAAATATGATGTAGTTTAAAATTCTGTATGAGCGGTCAATACGATTACGCAAAGATGTACAAGCAATTTAAAACCGAGAACCTCGAGCTCAAGCAGATGATCGAGCAACAAGGGCAGACGATCGAGGAATTAAATCGATTGACCGTTGATCTAAAGCTCCGGCTGGGCCAGCATGACAACTACAATACCCCGTCATCACAGCAAAAGGGATCAAAGATGTAACAGTACAAAGAAAAAAGAGGAGGAGGAAAAGAAAAAGAAGAGCGACACATCATCAAAAACACGCAAGGACCAAAAGGGACACGGTAATGAGGCAGACGGCCAAAAACCGCGTGGAGGTCAAAAAGGCCACAAAGGCAAGACCTGTAAGCCAAAACCTACCGAGTATGAGGATCACACGCCGAATTCCTGTCCCGAATGCGGCTCTGGTAATCTTTCGATAACAAAGATATTAAAACGCAACATCACCAAGGCGCTGCGCACAGTAATGGTCATCACAACATCCCACTCCATAAACACATGCAGATGCAGATCCTGCGGCCGTGACGGCATCGAACCGGAGACTGGTCTTCCAAACAACGGCAGCTATGACTCAAGCATAACGACCGAGGTGGCAGACGACTATGCGTGCCGCATGCCATTCAGAATGATTGCAGACCGCATGACGCGACACGGAATTACACTCTCCTCAGGCACGGTACACAACATAATGCGCAGGCTGGGGGCATCCCTGGGAAATCCTGCAGTCGATATTGCAGCTGCGATATGCAGGGTAAAGATGCTGCACATTGATGAGACATCGATTCACCTCAACGGCCGCACCGTCTGGGTGTGGATACTGTATGATCCCCGGACAGGATACGCGTTGTACGTGATACAGGACAGTCGCGGGGCAGACGTTCTGAGAAAAACGCTGGGGAACTGGAACGGCGTAATAGTGTGCGACAGTTGGTCTGCATACAAGGGATACCGCGTCCAACGCTCCTGGTCCCACATAATACGCGAGGCAAGAGATTTTCACGAACGCAATCCTGAGAATGCTGCAGCATATGATGTACTGAGGCGCCTGCGCAAAATATATGATGACGTCAAGAATGTGAGCAAAAAACGATCTCGTGAGATCCGTGACAACGCATCAGTCTTACTGCTTGCCCGCATCAACGGGATTATCACAAGATACTCAGACGATCCGCTGCTGAAAAAATTCATCGGCAAGATCAACAACGCAGGTAGCGACCTGTTCCGATTCGTGCTGAATCCAAACATTCCGCCTACAAACAACGCGGCCGAACGCGGACTGCACAAGATAGTCGTACACAGAAAAATACGGGGCGGCATAAGGGCAGAAGAGACCATGACATGGATGGCAAATTTCTTTTCGTGTATAATGACATGGAAGAACAAGGGATTAGATCACATAGCAGAGCTTGCAAAATACGCCTAAAATCAGGCCAAACTACGTGAACATTTACGATTTATCAATTCATGTAACTGCTGTTGGTGATTTTTCTAGAAAGTGTCCGGATCTTTAATCAGAATAGTATGCAGATACCGTAAATTCCACAATAGAGCTTGAGACGATGCTTCAGATACAGGAGAGCATATCAAATGCAGTATCAAGATGCCAGACCACATAGGAGAGGAGGAGGGGATAAAAGAGTTTGTTCCCAGCATGAATGCCCGGACACAGCCGGTTGACAATATCCACATACCTGCACCGTTCCGGCGACAGTGAGGGAGACAAGCAAACCATGCGGGTAAAAAAGCACACACGACGATATCGTTGCAACTGCTGCCAAAAACAACATCGTCAGAGGAGTTGCCATGACCGCCACCGGAAGAGCCTAGGAGCATAGCGGACTAGGAGAAGATCTGCTTTAGTTTGGCGTATGGTATGAAAAAATGCGTGGTGAGAATACCCAAAAAATGAGAGGAATATGGCACGCATGAATCTTGGATATGACGCGGTGCAGACGGCCCGATGATGCAGCCGCAATCTTGCCACAAAAAAGGCCAAAGAAGAGTAGAGAGGAAAAGAGAGCTAAAAAGATTACAGGCCGGCAGAGAAAGTGCAACAAAAATGTTAACCGGCATCGCAGCTGCAAAAGGGATAATGGTACAGGTAGAATAAAGCAGTACGACCTAGATGACTGAACAGTACAGTAACACAAAAGATAAGCTCAACTGCAGCTAAATATTGTTACAGGTCTTATAAATCGGCATCTGAGGATAGCGCTTTACAGGGAAAGCCCCAAAATTCGCAAAAAATTCCTTGGCAGACTATAGATGGCAGATAGTATCACGCGATGTAGAGTATAATCTCAAACCAGATGGCAGTGCTGTAAGGCTGCGCATTACATTTTTGAATTCTAGCGTTTTTGTTCATGTGCTGGGTAGATTATCTAGCACAGGTTGTTCTGCAGTTGATATCATGTCATAAGACCGTACAATGTGCAGATTGAGGAATCGTTGTGCATAATCTCATATGTTAAAATTAAGAGTTGCATTCAGGTATACTGCCGGTTTCATTCTTCACAGTTTCAATCAGTTGTAACTGAAGCTCTTTGGGATTTTCAGTGAATATGCGTTGATATGATGAAGTTTTTTGTTTGCACTTGTCCCCCTCAAAATCAGTATCGACGTATTTTGTGAATCGCTCTTCCAGATTATCTGCTGCACCTATATAGATAGGTACCTTGCTTCTGTTGTACAGTACATAGACCCCTGAATTTGGTTTTACAAATTTAACATTTTGTAGCCAAACTCGCATCCTGTCATCTAATAGTTCCATACTGTTGTGTAATGTTACTAGATATTAAACTAATTTATAAGAATCGTATCAAAAAAGCGCCAGCATTTCCAACAGGGAGCAGCTAGGTTAACAATCCCATCTTTGTTCAATGACAAAAGGACTGCAGTGCCTTTACGCACGGCTGGCCACTTATAGACAATACCACACATATAACAGAAATTTAAAAGTGCTTGAAAGTCAAGATGTCCAAAATACTAAAAAGAACTCTTCCTTCTTGAACATCCGCATCTTACATAGACCATTTTGAATTCTCCCCCGGTTTTGATGTTGTGCGACATGGGTCTACGGCATTGTTGGCATTCGCTGAACCCAAAATATTCATCGACCTTGACGATCTTATCCTCCCATGATTTTTTATCCTCGTTCCAATATACAGAATTGATTTCAGTTGGAGCACCCATGTTAGATATACAATTAATTTGATTATCTAGTTTGCGATTCTGATCTCTTATCTTAAGATATTGCAGAATTGTAATTAAGACATGCATCATCACAGCATGTGTTGTGGCTTTGCCGTAAACTTAGCTAAAATACACAACCACGCTTTGATCATCTAAAACAGAGCGCAACGATCCCAAGATGACTCTCAGCTGCAAGATCACATGTGTGGTTCAATACTATGTCAACAGACGATGGGAATTTGCAGCGTATTCTGCCTGTTCTTTGTCAGAATACAGCCCAGGATTATACTTTAACAGTTCTAAAACACTGGTAAATGCAATACACTTCTTGTCTATCGAAAAAAGTTCCTCACATTTGGGACACTGTATCACACTGTGCGATCCCCAGTCACATTCAATCTCGTCGATCACATCAAAAATTATTTTGTTGTTGCAGATACAGCACAACTCATTTTGAAACCTTTCATTGAAGCTCACGCCAGCTGACTGAATCAAATACAATTTATTAGTAATGAATCAGACACAACTATAAGATTGACACAATGTCCCACATGCAAGCTTTCAATGGAGTCACACTCGACTAGTGAATTAATGGAGTGTTGTATGAAGCAGATAGGGGATGAATTTTCAGAAGAAGAAGAGTCAGGCATCTGTCCGAACTGCAGACATGCTATTGAGGATCACGTCAACAAAGAATTAGCAGAATGCACCATACAATTTCTCAAATCAAATACTAGTTTTAAATAAGAATGCAGCGGCATGTTCAAAAGGAAAAAATCACCTGTACAAGAAATCCAGAGGTGTAAGATCCAGACACAGCGCTTTATCATCCAAGAGCCGGCATTGGATACAACCAAATTTGTGTTGGCAATTGTTTTGACATACATGCAAGTCAGAGAGAACGATAAAACCAGATATGCTGGACAGACTTGCTTGACGTATCATCAGATATCTAAAGTGTCAGAATCTCCAAGATGTGGGCAAATCAGATCAATATGACGCAACTGCACATCCAGATATTACATGTCAGACCGTCAATAGAGGCCAGATTATGACATGCGATGCCGACTAGTCAGTTGTGCGTCAACAGATGTGATGCTGTTGTCAGGTTGCTATCTTCTCTTTGGCAGGAAAGGTACCAGCGCTCTTGCAAATTCCATCAGGTTTTTGGTCTGAAGGTATACGGTTCCAGGACCTGCAATCTCAATTACCAAGGCTTCTCCGCCAAACAGAGTGGTTTTAAAGTTTCCATGCTTTGTAACCCTGTAATCTGCAGTGGCACTGAGGGCAACCAGTTGATAGTTGTCTAAGATCATGGTCTCACCGGATCCCAATTCACGCTTGATGATTCCACCCCATGCATTTACAAACATCTTTCCTGTCCCGATGGTCTTTAGCATAAAGAGATTACTTCCAAATAGTCCCTTTGTAAATCCCTGCCACTTGGTATCAAGTGTCAGATCGGCAGTAGAACATACAAATGATCCAGATTGAATAACGTACTCTTCGTTGATGTCGATTGCCTCAATGTCTCCAAGCATGTTTCCGGTAAGGCCAAGCTTGCATCCGTCCTCTTGGGCGGTAAACTCGTTGACAAAGAAGGATTCGCCCCCAAATGCTGCTGCTTTGAGCGACTTGAAAAGTCCACCCTTTCTCATCCGAGTCTCAGTTAGGACGTTACCTTTGATAAACACCATGGCCGCCGCTTCTGCGATAATCTTCTCGCCTTTGTTTAGTGAGAATTCAATTAAACCCATAGGATTTTTTAGAATGTCAAAATCCATGCAAATCAGTTGTTTGATGTGTTATTTAATCTATGATAAAATTTCAGATAACCCAAAAGATGGCAAAATCTAACGCCTAAAAACCAATGTGATGCCTTCAAATTCATGTGCGTTGACGAGGATCGTATTGACGGCCATTGCATGCAATTCAAAGACAGCGTGTGCAAGCGATATTAGACATGTGCAGCTTGGATCCTCATAAAATGCACCAGATTTTTCACGACATCATATAGGCACTGACAAGAACAAAAAGTTGATCCGGAACACAAATGTATTCATACGCATGGCAGCGGCGGCAACAGCGACAGTAGTATAGCGACGCTAGAAAAGATTTGCAATGGGTTTTGGATCCCTGAAGATATACGTTTCACAGTCAATGTTGATGCGCGAGTTTTGCAAAAAGTATAGAGCTCGATCCACTCTTTCGTCCACGTTATCGTAATGTTCATG
>JAKZUU010000085.1:0-16719 GCA_047516405.1 Candidatus Nitrosopumilus sp.
AAAGTAAAAAAATTAACCAAGAAAGAGCTGGAAGAAGCTAAAAAAGAAGCTGAAAGAACACTGGAAGAAGAGTTAGAAGAACAGCTCTCCGATGAGGAGATTGAAAACTTTCAAATTGAGAAAGTCGACATGGAGCGCCTGACAAACAAGATTTGTGACGTTCTTGCAGAACGTGAATCCAGCGGAATGTTTCAAAATGAGTTGTGGAAGAAGCTTAAACTTACAGGCCGTGACGGCGCCCGCTTGGCATTAAAACTTGAACGGATGGGGACAATTACAAGGGAAAAACTTCTTGAGAACAACCGTTGGACCTACAAATTAATCTTAAAAAAGACTCCAATCAGTACACAGTCAATTGAGAAAGCGCCGTGTCTGGTCTGTCCTGTGGAGCAAAAATGTTCGCTTGACGGTGAGATAAGTCCCATAACATGCCAGCTCATTGAGGATTGGGTAATTCTTGAACTAAAAAAGCCCGTGAAATCTAAATGAAACTTATAGACGCACGCAAGGATTACTATCGCAGGT
The DNA here is from genome assembly GCA_047516405.1 of Candidatus Nitrosopumilus sp. Taxonomy (GTDB): domain Archaea; phylum Thermoproteota; class Nitrososphaeria; order Nitrososphaerales; family Nitrosopumilaceae; genus Nitrosopumilus. The sequence goes on from JAKZUU010000085.1 coordinate 526, forward strand.
TGGCACACGAGCAGGGCTTTCGTAGCCGTGCTGCATTTAAGCTAAAAGAGCTAAACAAATCATATCGTATTATAGGGCCCGGCTTCAACGTCTTGGATCTTGGGTGTGCTCCTGGTGGCTGGACACAGATGGCTGTAAAACTGGCAGGAAATCAGGGGCGCGTGATGGGTGTTGACCTGTCTTACGTTGAAGAGATTCCAGGCGCTCATATCATCCGCGAAAACATTGAGGACAAGCACGTCATCGATGAGATAATGTCTTATTTTGGATGCCAGGTCAATGCCGTGATCTGCGACCTGTCTCCGCAAGTCAGCGGAAACTGGTCTGTTGATCATGCCAAACAGGTCTCTTTGAACTATAGCTGCACCAAAATTATGGACAAGGTCTTGGCACACAAAGGCAATGCGGTCTTTAAAATTTTTGACGGTGAGTATTCCATGGAGTTCAAGGATTACATAAAGAAAAAATTCATACGAATCAATCTCACAAAACCCAAAGCCAGCAGAAAACAGAGCAGTGAGCTATACTATGTATGTATGGGGCTTATCGGCTAGCCTGAAAAATTGATATTACTTCATTGATGTTGGCATCAGTCCTGAATCCAGTCGGGTTAAACGATGTAACGCTTGCCTGAAAACCGTTTTTTTGCAGGTGGGATATCGCATCCTCCAGTTTTGGTGGTGACGATCTCATCTTTGATGCAATCCTGTCCAGTGTAAAATATGTGCCAGGCATCTCTGACTCTTTGAGACATTTGCCAAGTGTCTTTTCGCAGACTTTGTCTACTTGAAAGTCGGGAACTTGCAACAGCATGTTCTGGACGAACTCTTTCTCAAAAATATCTCCAATCCACAACGGTCCTGCGATATCAGTTCCTGATTGGCACAACTCGCATGTTTGTTGCTGTTGCTGTTGCTGCTGCTGCTGCTGCTGCTGCTGCTGCTGCTGCTGCTGCTGCTGTTGTTGTTGTTGTTGTTGTTGTTGTTGTTGTTGTTGTTGTTGTTGTTGTTGTTGTTGTTGTTGTTGTTGTTGTTGTTGCAACGCAATCTTTCTGTGGCCGCAACTCTTGCAGTGTATGATATATCCCAAGTTCTCTTGTTGGTCTGGCCTGTTGAGAACTTTGACGTACGTTCTATAGTAGTGCATCTCGCTTTCTGCAAACATGGGGATTATCTGCACTCCCAATCTTGCAGCCACTGTTCTAAGGCAGCCCAGAATCAACCTGATTGCGATCTCATTTCCGTATTCTGCCCTTATTGGGATTCCGCCGTACTTTCTTCTGCATGCTCCCTGAAAGAGGCCGTTTAAAACCTGAAGATCCGTAGCTGTTGTAGACAGTATTCCTCCATGCATGGTGGCCCTGACGCCGCAGTCAAAGAACGCTGCAGGCGAACCAAACGGGTCTATGTCTACAATTGAGCCTCTCTCCCCTTTCTTCCAGTAGTTGCTCAGAAACCTGCATGCCTCCCTCTCAGAAAATTCAACGTTTTTTAGATTGTTGAGATTCGCTGAATGCTCTGCCAACTTGAGCGCAGTCGGGTTTAGATCGTTAATTACCACGCTCTGCATCTTTAGCTCGTTTGCAACCCGCAGCCCTCTTGGGCCTATTCCTGATAGCCCTTCCAGAAAAATCTTTGGCCCTTGAAACTTGTCTAGGAATGCAGCATATGCGATTATCGAAAAATCCCTGTTTACCTTTGCCCTTGGATTAAAAAATGCCGGTTTTTTTGGAGGCACCTTGTCTGTAATTGACTTTTTTGGAACCAAAAGTTTTGTCCTACCCTCAACTATCTCTTGAAAAATTTCACCGGGAATCTCCAACTGCCTTCTAGTTATTCTTGATGTATAACGGTTTTATACTTGCGTTTTAAGACAGAGTTCGTGCAAGTTTGTGGTGTTGACGATGCCGGACGCGGTTCTATGCTTGGACCGCTAGTCATAGCTGGAATCTCCATGAACAAAAAGAATTTACGAAAACTGTCATTGCTGGGAGTCAGAGACTCAAAACTGCTTTCTCCACGGCTGCGTGAACAACTCTACAAAAAAATTATTAAAGTTGCTGACAGCTATTACGTTGCAAGAATTCCGCCAAGGTCAATTGATGCCAGTGTCAAAAAACACGGCTTGAATGATTTGGAGGCAAAATACATGGCCAAAGTCGTCTCAAAACTGGATTCTGACATATCATATGTTGACTCGTGCGATGTCAACCCCTCTAGATTCGGGAAGAAAATATCCCATCTCTCAGGGAACTACAAGATTAGGTCATACCATCATGCAGACAGTAGGTTTGTGGTGGTGTCTGCAGCCTCCATTCTTGCAAAGGTGTCACGGGACAAGGCAATAGCAAAGTTAAGACTAGATTATAACCTGGGAAGCGGATATCCATCAGATGCCAAAACTGTAAGTTTTGTCATGAATTTTTACAAGAAAAATCACATCATGCCCAACTTTGTGCGTAAAAGCTGGAAGCCTGTTTTGAGAATAATGGAAGCCATCTAATTTTTGTATCTTGCAACTACCATTCCATGATCCTTGTCATACGGATGCAAGTCTATGGACTGCAAGACATCAAACTCTACATCTAATTTTTTTATCTCCTCGCCAATGATTTTTCTTGGTTCTCTGGTGACATCGATGCTTCTTGTCTTGATTACCAGAAAAATGTATCCTCCTTTTTTCAAAAACATCCTGCAGTTCTCTATTGCAATTTTTGTTTGATCAGGTTGTGCTATATCCACATATACGACATCCACTTTTCCAAATACTGAAAAGTATTCTTTTGGGCTTCTTGCATCCTGCAGAATTGGAATGATGTTTGATCTGTATGATGCAACTCGGTCCAAAAAATCCCTTGCAACCCTGCTTGCATGCTCTACCCCAAAGATTAGTCCGCTGGGGCCAACGATGTCCGATATGTGGCTTACTGTGGTTCCCGTTGACACTCCTAGGTATAGAACCTTGGTCTTGTTCTCAAAAGGAAAGTACTCAAGCTCATTGATTATGGCCGCCGCCAACTTACTTCTGAACGGATCCCACAACCTGTACTCTGTATTTTTCTTAACGATCAGTTTTTCTTTGTACACTTGATTTCCTGGAACCAGATTCTCTGTGGCTAGTTTTTTCTGACCTTCAGACTTGATCCAAAAAAATGACTGATTATCTTCTTCCAAACTTCTTTCTCTTTTTATTTGAATTTGGCCTTTCTTTATTTGCTCTGCCCTCTCTTCGGGGGCCATCTCTAAAATTACCGCTACCTCTATTGTGCCTATCTCTTTGCGAGCCCTCTCTAAAATTACCTCTGCCGCCGCCTTCTCTGCCTCCACTACCGCCACTACTGTTACGCCTATCCTCGCCTGGACGCTTGAACATCATAGGCGTTCTGATATCTTTCTCAGCGGGATTTTCATATTTTTCGCTTATTTCACCAACTCTTACGTTGAGTTTTTCAAGCAAAGTGTTGTTTAACCCCTCTCCATACACGTCTACCCTTGCTGCGATCACTGCCTTTGCAGCAACTGCGCGTGCAATCTTTCCTCTCTGCCATCTGGGTGCTGCATGAACCATTGCATGCTGAAACAATAATCCATGTTTTGGCGGCTGAGACCCCGTCTTCAGTGATCTGAACAATGCTTTTTCAGCTCCTAAAACCTGTATTGTACTTGCAGGAAGCGATGCCAGTCTTTTCAGACTGCCTGCTCTTCCTAAAATTCTTGCACCGACTGTCGCTCCAAGTATTGTCGAAAGATTAGGTGCAATGCCGTACATCTCTGACTCAATGTGCTCTTCAAGTTTTTTGCGCAGACTGTGGAAATCCAAAATCTGTTTTGCAATTGACTGCACAATTGCCAAATTTACATCTGAAATGTCGCCGCCCCTGCTCTTCACCGAAATCAATGACAACATCTCCACTTTTGATTCAGGGAAACCTGCCTCCTCGAAAATCTCTTTGGTTAGTGATTCGCGTTTTCCGGCCATTACTATCTGTGCATATCCGTTAATGCTGTCAATTACGTTGTCCAGTTCTGGAAAGTGCAGTCCGTACCATTCCCTGAGTCTTGAACTCAACCCGTTTGCAATCTTGTCGATCTCGTCAAGGGAGTTGATTGCTTGAATTATGTGAAGGTCAGGACTCTCTGATATCTCTGTAACTTTTGAAGATGACAGTCCCAGGGCAAACTCCCTGAGCTTTCCAAGTACGTCATGAACGTTTGAGGCAAAACCTGAATCGACAATGATCTGAGGTTTTGATGACTGTACCGTCTCCAGTTCTGAGCTATCCATCATGTAGCAGTCAATAGAATATTTTTTTAAGATTACAAGCAATGACTCGTCACTGACAGATACCGCTCTCTGGATTGAGGCCAGATAGTTGACAAGCTCGTTGGGCTTTGACTCTTTGCTTTTTACCAAGAGGTACTCCTTTACCGGATTTGAGAACGAAAATGCCCTTTCCATCTTTTCATCCTTGAACACAGAGATTCCCAGTTCTGTCAGTATTACAGAATACATACCTAATTGATTCTAAATCACCTTTAAAAAAGTACCAAACCTGTAAATCAACTGTTATATTATTCAAAGGCAATATTATTAATCAGTGTGGAATCCGGCATTGCAACTTCCATAGGACCCATTCAGCTAGACAAGCCTGTGATGTTGGCCTCTGGAATTTTAGGCATATCCTTGGATGTGTTCAGACGGCTTTATGCATCAGGTGCAGGGGCTGTTGTGACTAAATCAATCAGTACCGAACCATGGGATGGCTATCCGAATCCGACCATCTTCGGTGTCAAGGGAGGCGGCTGGATAAATGCAGTGGGCCTGTCAAATCCGGGCGCACCGAATTTTGCCAAAATGATCCGGCCAAACCAGGACGTCCCAATTATAGTGAGTCTGGTAGGCTCTGTCCCGCAAGATTTTGAGATGATGATCAGAGAATTTGCAGACTGTAAGGTGCTGGCATATGAGCTGAACCTTTCCTGTCCCCATGTCGCCAAAGTCGGTCTGGAGGTCGGCGATGATCCTGAACTGGTAAAAAAGATTGTAACTACTGTAAAGAATGTTTCAGACGTGCCTGTAATTGCCAAAGTAGGTCTGGGGACTAGCAACTATCTGGATACTGTAAAGGCTTCAATAGACTCTGGGATTGATGCCATTACTGCAATTAATACGGTTCGTGCAATGGCAATTGATGTCCATACTCAGCGACCTATTCTCAGCAACAGGTTTGGGGGACTGTCTGGCACTCCAATCAAACCAATTGCGGTAAGATGCGTCTATGAAATCTCTTCAAAGTATGACATTCCAATAATTGGATGTGGCGGCGTGCGCACATGGGAGGATGCCGTAGAGTTCTTTCTGGCAGGGGCTTCTGCCGTTCAACTTGGAAGCGCAATAGGGGATAACTGGGTTGGAGTCTTTGATGAAATCAACTTGGGAATACTACAATACATGAAGAGAAAAAACTATTCTGAGATAGGGGATATGGTGGGCCTTGCAAAGAGATAGCAACTATCCCACGATTGTTACCGTTGAGCAGGTAATTGATGAGACCCCCACTGTCAGAACTCTGGTCTTCTCAGATGCAGTACTGTCTGATGTTCTGCCCGGAGAGTTTGCAATGGTCTGGATACCTGGCATCAACGAGTTGCCAATGAGTGTAATGGTATCCCAAGAGTCAGGCAAAGCTGCATTTACCGTCAGAAAACACGGACCTGCATCCACCGGCTTGTTTAACATTACAGCAGGTCAGCAGATCGGAGTCAGGGGGCCGTATGGAAATTCATTTGATATCAAAAGAGGGAGGCTGTTGCTTGTTGGCGGTGGAACCGGCCTTGTCCCTATGATGCGGCTACTGACGTTTGTGAAACCCACTGACGATGTTACAGTACTGATTGGCGCAAAGTCAAAAAATGAGGTATTTTTTGAGGATTTGGCAAACAACCTGCTAAAAGATAATCCGCACCGTGTTGTTGTAGCTACAGATGACGGCAGTTATGGACACAAGGGATTTGCAACTGATCTAGCTGAAAAACTAGTCAACGAGATCCGTTACGACGGTGTATACACTTGTGGTCCTGAGATTATGATGTATAAGATTGTCAAATCTGCCCATTCCAGAAATATCTTTGTCCAGGCCAGTCTTGAGAGAATGATGAAGTGTGGTGTTGGCATCTGTGGCAGCTGTTGTGTAGGTGCAGACCTTGTATGCAAGGACGGAACTGTGTTTGATGGAGATCATCTGCTGGCAAACAAGGAGTTTGGCCATCTCCGCAGGAACAAGGCTGGAATCTTGGAGAACTGTTGAGTCTAGCCAGTATTTTATCGCACAACTAGACTGATTCGAACCTGCAGCACATTGGAGAATTCAACTCTTGCATCGATGCCAGAATTGCCTGTCCTACTGTCTTTGACCCTGTTTTATAATTCTGCGAAACATGCTAAATATATCAAAAAATACAATACAATTCACAATTTTTATGCTTATTGCAGTCAATTAGATGACATACTCAGCTAGAGTAAAGTTTAAACTGAATTGCGCCCTCACTTTGATAAAGGATATGAAGACTCCAAAGATTGTTTTAACAGCGGACAGAACCTTGATGTCGCCCTATAGGGGACTGTCTCTTGCAACATTTTTTGGATGTGCTCCGGCAATTGATCCTCATAGAGACAAAAACAGTTTTTGGTACAAGATTCTTGGCAATCAGGTGACTCCAAAGATATTATTTGATTTTATCTGTAACTATATTCCTCATACAAACGGTGTTGCAAACTATGCTCCATACGGGCTGCGAAAGTTAGAGGCAGGCCTGCTGCGCGACGGATTCAGCAGACAGGATGTTGTAGTTGCCCACCCTGATCACATTGAGGAATTCATTGGGCCTGACACGCTAGCTGTTGGAACATACGAGATGGATCCGCTTGGAATGGGACCTGTTACCATGACATTCACTTATGGCAGAAAACAGATATCCTATGACGAGTTTTACAATACCGAACTGCATCGCAGGATCAAAGATGCCAAGGCAAAGACTGGAAGCAAGGCAAAAGTAATATCTGGCGCATCGGGCACATGGCAGTACAACTATGATCCAGAAAAGATTGAAGAGTTTGGAATCTATGCGATTCTTGAAGGTGAGCTTGGCGGCATTGCACCGGAGATTGACGGGCATGCCGGGAGGTTCTTTAACTATCTGATTAACGGCGATTTTGAAAACATGGATCCATTCAGAAAGAGAAGTGACTTCAAAGTCAACATAAAAGAGTTTGAGAGAAACGGCAAAAAAATTCATGGAAGGTTTGTCAATTTTTGGGACAGGCCGGATCTTGAAGAGATTCCAAATATTGTAGAGCCCAGCATGCATGGCATGGTTGAGGTAATGAGGGGCTGCGGAAGAGGCTGTAAATTCTGTGATGTCACACTGCGCTCATTGAGGTACTACTCCCCAGAAAAAGTCAAACAAGAGATTGAGGTCAACATAAAGAAAGGCGGTTCCAAATCTGCATGGATTCACAGTGATGATATCTTTGTCTATGGAATGAACCCTAGAACTGCCAAAGGAATGGAGCCAAACAGGGAGGCATTGGAAGAACTATTCACTGCAATCATGTCTACAGGCGTCGAGCACACCAATCCGACTCATGGAACGCTGGCAGGAGCAATTGCCGATGAAAAATTGATTCCAAACCTCTCCAAAATTATACGATCCAGTCCTGACAACATGATAGGAATTCAAGCTGGATTTGAGACCGGCAGTCTCAGGCTTATTGAAAAGTATGCTGACAGAAAACTTGCACCCTACTCTCCAAGCGAGTGGCATTGGGTTGTAAAAGAGGGTGTCAAAACCTTGAATCATGACTACTGGATTCCTGCATTTACATTGATTATGGGCCTTGACAATGACGAGACTCCTGAGGACTCGTGGGATACCATCCGTCTTCTCAGTGAGCTAGAGCACGAACAGCCTGATTCCATGTTTACTGCCACTGCACTGACATTTGTTCCGATCGGACTGCTTGAAAAATCAGACTTTTTCCATATCGGAAATGAGATGACTCCTGCACAACTGGGGGTTCTCTACAAGACGTGGCAGCACAACTTCAAGTACGGTATTCAAAAATTCATGACCAAGACAGGCTCAAAGGGTCCTCAAAGGTACTTTTTCAATGCACTAGCAAGATCACTTGGCGGGATTCCGCTAAGTGCAATGGAAAAGTATGCCCGCAGAAAGAGTCCGGATCATGAAAAAGTTATCGAGATTGTCAAGGCCAAATATTGGTAGCCGTACGACGATAAACATTATCCAAATTTGGTTCAGTGTACAAGTTAAACCCTCTGCCTGCAAACTCTGTTAGTGTTCGGCGTATCTGCACCAAGACATGTGTAAAGCATAAACAAGATGCTGGAACCGGTACGGAAGGTGTAGTTGCAACAACACGATCAAGGTAGCTGAAATAAGCGTCTGTCTAATCGTTTAACTGCATATGTTGTTACACAATCTATAAATTTGAAGGCAGGTAGTTGTGCTCATGGATGTAGACCAGCTTGGAAAAAAGTTGGCAGAATTAATTTCAGGCAGCGTGCAGTGGGACAGGGATGTAGTTAATGCTTACTCTGTAGACTCTAGCTCGTACAGGGTCCTGCCCAAACTAGTCGTCTTTCCAAAAAATATACAAGATATAATCAAGACGGTAAAGTTTGCTGCCAAAAATAAGATAGGCATCACGCCCCGCGGCGGAGGAACCGGACTGGTCGGCGGAGGAATCGGCGGAGGAATCATAATGAATCTGATGGGGATAGGCGGGATCACTCTTGGAAGGGATCATGTCACAGTCGGTGCCGGAACTCTAAAGGGCGAGCTTGACAGGGCTCTGACAAAAACCAGACAATTTTTCAGCCCGAATCCATCTGTCGGCCCATACTGTACATTGGGCGGAATGATCGCCACCAACGCAAGCGGCACCCTGGCAATAAAATACGGATCCATCGTTGACAACATTCTGGAGATTGAGTTTGTAGACGGCTGCGGAAACCTGCAAAAGTTTCCGGGCAGCTCACGCATGTCGTCCCAAATTCTGAACATTGTGGAAGGCATTGACAGGGAAAAATTTCCCAAAGTAAGAAAAAACTCGTGTGGCTACCGGCTTGAGAAGGTCTCATCAGTAAATAACGTACACAAGGTTTTGGCAGGATCGGAGGGGACACTTGGCATCATCGTCTCGGCAAAACTCAAAATTTATTCGCTGTCTACAACCCACAGTCTGTCAGTATATGGATACAGGTCACGTCATGACACTGTAGGCGACTGTCAGAAGATCAGCCAGATAAATCCATCCTCTCTTGAATTTGTCGACGGTGAGATCTTAAGAGGCGTCACACATTCCGTTCCGAAATGGGCAAAGTGCCTGCTTATGGTGGAGACTGATGATGACCAAACAGATGTAGATATGTTGAAGGGAACCCTGAAAGGAAGGCTGATCACAAGCACGTGTGATGATGAGACGATCAAGAGGTGGTGGGGATACAGACACTCGTCCCTGCTGAACACATTGCGAAACCTGCCAAAGACAGGTCCGCATATCTTTGAGGACGCTGCAGTTCCGGTAGAGGATCTGGGGAGTCTGATGTTGCTGATAAAAGAGATGGAGGACAAGTTTGGTGTCCGCGCCATACTGTACGGACACATAGGCAGCGGAAATCCCCACGTGATACTGGTACCTGCAATAAAGGGGAAAACGGCAATTAAAAATATTGCAAAGTGGTACTATTCCGGTGTAATACGGATTGGCGGCACGATTACTGCAGAGCACGGTGACGGGCAGGCGCGGACAGACTTTATCAGGCAGCAGTACGGAGACGAGATCTTTTCAAGGTTTCAGCAGCTGAAGAAACTGCTCGATCCCCGTGGCATTCTCAACCCTGACAAAATCATCTCTAGCAAGAGCCAGATTGTAAGAAACATAGTGTTGGATTGAGCCTGCTGCAGTATCAGGCACAGTGCGTGTGTATCTGTTCAAGTTCTGCATGGTGGATTAGGAAAGAATTGTGCAGGTAGCAGGCAGGCATCTACGACAGATATATGTCCAGACTGGACTATGTACTCATCAATTCTAACATTTACGGCTTTGCGTCAAGTCAAAAACAGATACTTGGGCCCAAATATTTATTTGCAGTATCAATATCCGCATTTATAACGACTAGCATAAAACCAACAATACCGATACTATACCGTTCCGTAGATTGGGACAGTATAATTCAGGATTGCAACCAGTACTACGTCGACAGGCTGGGATATGTTATAGAGGAATGATTGGCTCCTCCATCTTTGATCACTCTACTGAAGAAACGCGCGAAGAGTTGAGACGACTGTTTGCCAAATGGAACGAAACGCATGCGACAAACATCTCCATGCATGTCCAACTGATGACAAAGAATGGCGAAGCTGTAAATGTGATGCAAACCCTCAGAAACAGATACAAAGGCGATGACATAGTGTAGGTGTAGATACTGATATGAGGGATCTTGCTGAGATCGGGAGGATGCAGGATCTATACAATGTAGGCGCAAGGGACGGTTACGCAGATTCTAACGACCTGATCAGATCTGTGGACTACATGGGCATAATAATAGACTGCAATCAGATATATCTGGACAGTCTGGGCTATAAAAAAACGGGGTTGTCGGAATCAGCCTTTACGAGCACACGGCACCCCGAAGCAAGGGCAACTTGCATGCAAACATGGAGAACCGGAGGACGGGATACATCAGCGCGTCCAAGATATGGATGAAGAGAAAGGACTGGAGTGAATTTCTGACTTCTCTTAGCGCGACTAATGAAACTGACAAAGACGGCACAATAGTGGGCAGGACAGTAGCACTCAAGCCGGTAGAGACGTAGCAACTGCACGTATGGCTGCTTTTTATTGATCTTTTTTGGGCATCTTTATCATCGTTGCTGCAGGAAAACTCTCAGATAGAGGGATCAAAAACAAGTGTGCGTAAAGGATGTAAACAAGCCTGAAGAGCAATGATTTGGGCAGTGCTATACAAATACATAAATTTACTAATCTGCATATTTAGTATATGGCAACACACGGTTCACTTACCAAGGCAGGTAAAGTAAGAGGGCAGACCCCAAAGGTTGAAGGACGAAAAATTGTAGGCACCAGCTCTAGTCTTCAAAACAAGAGCAACTTTAAGAAACGGTTTGTACTAGGCAGATTTCCGGGCCAAAACAAGCCTGGACAGAGAAAGAAGAGACGCTAGTCTATCAATTCACTAAAATTCAGTCATCTTGTGATGGTTATTGCAAACTTCTTCTGAGAGGTGTTACGAAGATCTGTTTATTGCAAACTTCTTCTGAGAGGTGCTACGAAGATCTGTTTATTGCAGGCACTATCATATGATCTCGCACTACAAACATAACGCAGGATCTGCACTTTAATTTCATCTGTATGTTCCAAGTAAACGTCTGGCAGCTTTCTTGAAAAAAGAAAAAACAAAAAATTATCCAACGATTTTCATCATACCTTTATTCCTAAAACATGAAAAACTTTGATGACTCAAATCCTAAAATAACTAAACAATAAATCCCCAAACTATTCCTGTTAAGTATAATATGAAATTCTCATGTCCAAACTGCAATTCAAGAATGGAGATCCAAAAAACATCCAACAAAAAGATGTATGTCTCATGTGGCAAATGTGGCATTGAAGACATCTTGGAATTCTCAAAAAACGTTGATGAGGTATTCCTTGAGTTTCTGACAAGGTTTGACAAGGGACTTGTTACACAAAAGACGCTGTCAGAGGATCTGCAGGACCAAGGTATTGTCAGGACAAAAGACGAGATCGACGAGATGATCGGTGATAACAAGCCGGACAAACTCATCCGAGACATCTTGTTCTCAAAAAAGGATTACATTTCACAGTACAAAGTTCTAAAGAGCTCGGCACCTAAAATGGGTTGCAGGGTTGAAGAGCTGGGACTGGAGGAGCCAATTCTGGAACATCTTGCAGAACTAGGGATAAAACAGTTTTACAAGTTTCAGGAAAAAGCAATCCGCGAGATTGTTTTTGGACAAAACATTGTGATAGAGGCCCCTACGGCATCCGGAAAGACAGAGGCATTTCTGATTCCGGCACTGCAAAGAATAAAGAGAGAGCCTTACAACAGAAACCCGTCTGCGATTTTCATATATCCCACAAAGGCGTTGTCAAAGGATCAGCATCCCAAAATTCAGAAATTTGCGCAAAGGCTTGGAGTCAGCGTAAAAATCTTCGATGGTGACACAAACCCTCAAGACAGGAGAGATGTAATTGACAATCCTCCCCACATTCTGATTACAAACTTTGATGTGTTGCACTATCACATGCTACACCAGACTGCTTTTTCATCCATTTTGACATCAGCCAGAATCATGGTAATTGACGAGGTTCACGTATACTCTGGAATCTTTGGCTCAAATGTTCACTATATAATTAAAAGGCTGAAGAGACTCTGCAACAACAAGATGCAGTTTGTCGCAGCATCTGCCACACTGGATGATGCAAAAGGGTTCTGCCAACAACTATTCACAGAAGAGATGCAGCTCATCTCGGATTCGGGAAGAAAGAGCCTGACTGATTTTGTAATGCTGTCCCCATCACTTAGAACCCAGCGAAAACTGATGGTGGAACTGACAAAAAAGATGACTGGAAAGAATCACAAGACGATGGTGTTCAACAACTCTCATCTCAACTCAGAGCTGCTTGCAATCCAGGCAAAAAAACAAAAAGTCAACATCAAGGTCCACAGGGCAGGCCTGATGACAAGCTACAGAACAAGGGTGGAGCAAGAGTTCAAAGACGACATGCTGTCTGCAATATCGTGCACTCCCACACTTGAACTGGGCATTGACATAGGAAGCGTTGACTGCGTAATCTCATCTACCATTCCGGTGAACAGGCTGGTTCAAAGAATTGGGAGGGCATCACGAAAGGGACAGAAAAGTTATGCGTTTCTGGCACTAGGGAACGATCCCATCTCAGAGTATTACAAAAAACACCCTGACGACTATTTTGAGGATACTGAAAAAACATACATCGACCCAAAGAATCCATTTGTGGAGGAGTTCCAAGTATTGGCCATGGCATGCGACAGGCCAATCTCAAGGCACGAGCTAAAAGAGCACAGCAAAGTCATTGACACCCACATAGCCAACGAAAATCTCGTGCTGTCCAAAAACAGAATCGTCCCAAACTTTGAAAATATCCGCTCAACGTTAAGCGACTATAGCATAAGGGGAATAGGCAAGTCGATAGGTATCTATCTTGGAGACAAAAAAATCGGGGAAAGGGCATTGCCGATTGCACTAGAGGAGCTGCACAAAGACGCAATCTATTTTCTGGCAGGCACCCGTTACAGGGTCAAGGAGTTTGAGCATCCCAAAAAAAATTATGCCAAGCTTGAAAAAATTCCAATGGATTATCCACACTACACCCGGGCACTTACAAATGAATGGCCTACCATTGAGACTATCTTTGAGCAGAGAAGGGCAAATGGAGTCGAGATAGCGTTTTGTAGGTTGCACATTGCAAAAAAGGTAAAGGGATACGTCAACATTGAACTGGGCTCTGATATTACAAACGGGGAACGAACACTGTTTGACCAGCCGCTAGAGTATGATTTTATAACAAAGGGAATTGTCTTTCATGCGCCAAGACCGCTTAACATCATTGAAGAGTCTGAGGACAAATCCTATGATGAGGCAAGCGGATACCACGCAACTGAGCATGTCGTCATTGAGGGCAGCAACATGATAACTGGCGGGGTGTCTCAAGACTTGGGAGGAATATCTCTGGGCACCTCTGGACTCATCTTCATATACGATGGAGCCATCGGGGGAAACGGTGCCAGCAAGGCACTGTATGACAGGTTTGAAAAGGCACTCAAGCGAAGCATGTACATTGTAAAAGAGTGTCCATGCAAGGACAAGTCAGGATGTCCTCGATGTACATTTTCATACAGGTGCGGAAACAACAACGAGTTCCTGCACAAGCGCTCAGCATTGGAGGTTCTCACCAGAATCAACTCTGGCGAAAAGACGGAACTCATTGATCCCATACCGGGAGACAAGTCGTTGGTCTGACTAAATAAAATGGGATAAATATAACTACAACACAGCAGAGTTGTGGATAAAGTCGCCCTTGTTACAGGCAGTTCGTCAGGAATTGGACTAGAGACTGCGTTGGCACTTGCAAGGGACGGATACCGCACCTTTGCAAGCATGAGGGACATCGCAAAGGCAGGTGAGCTGGAACATGCTGCAAAAAAAGAGAACCTCCCAATCGAGGTGCTTGTAATGGATGTAGATGACGAAAAGTCCGTTGATGCGGCCATCAAAAAGATAGTTTCTGACTGTGCGAGAATAGATGTTCTGGTGAACAACGCCGGCTATGGGCAGTTTGGATGTCTGGAGGATGTGACAGTTGACGAGTTTAGGGAGCAGTTTGAGACCAATTTTTTCAGCATTGTAAATATCATTCAGCAGGTCTCCCCGATAATGAGGGCGCAAAAATCAGGCATCATCGTGAATATCAGCTCTGTTGCAGGCAGAATGGGGCTGCCGGGATCTTCTGCATACATCAGCACAAAATTTGCATTGGAGGGGCTGAGCGAGTGCCTGAGATATGAGCTGGGCCAATTTGGCATCAAGACTGTGATTGTCGAACCCGGAGTCATAAAGACCAACTTTTTTAATTCCATGAAAATTCCAGAATCAAAGACAGATGCAAAGTACCAGGCACTGACTGACAATATCCTTGCAGGCCTCAAAATGATGGTGGAGATGGGAACTGCGCCGTCTCAGGTTGCAGATACGGTCTTGAGGGCAATTCATGATGAGGAGATTCTGCCGCGATACGTTGTTGGGACTGATGCTGTAATGTTCCTAGAGGCAAAAAATGCAAAGACCGATCTGGAGTTTGAGAAATACATGAGCAAGGAACTGTTTCCTAAATAGTGATAATAATAATCATCATAACAACAACAACAGTTCTCTATTCCGTTAAATTGATATACATATTCTATGGTGTCTTCATCAATATATGGTTTTAAAAAGTAAGAAAGACTTGAAATGGACAACTTTGCAGCATAATGGGATAATTTTTCCGCCTTTATATGATGTTCGGGGATTCACTATACGAATCAAGGGGGAGACTGTCAATCTCACTTTAGATCAGGAAGAGATGGCATACCAATGGGCCAAAAAAAAGGATACTCCGTATGCGCAAGACAAAGTCTTCAGGAAAAATTTCACGGCCGATTTTGTCAAGACTCTGGACTCAAAGTTCAAAAAAGTCCTGTACGATGAGATTGATTTTTCCGATGTCTATGAGATAGTGGATATCGAAAAAAGAAAAAAGGAGGAAGAAAAGTTACAGGCACGAGCCCTGAGAGAAAAAATTCGTGATGAAAAAAAGAGGCTGCAGTTGGAGGCCAAAAAGAAAAAAAAGGCCGCCGCAGGCAAGGGGAGCAAAGAACCGACAGATGCTCAAGACAGCAAGCCGGCCGTCCCAGAAAAAAAAGAGTTGACAGACGCTCAAAGAAAAAAGATGGCACGGGAAAAACTAAAGGCAGAATACGGCACTGCATTTGTGGATGGCCAGAAAGTCGAAGTGGGAAACTACATGGCAGAGCCTCCTGGAATCTTCATTGGCAGGGGCGCGCATCCGCTCAGGGGCAAGTGGAAGCCGCGGATTACTACAAAGGACGTTATACTGAATCTTGATAAGGATGCCAAGGTGCCAAAAGGTGACTGGAACAAGATAGTTCACAACTGCGAGTCCACATGGCTTGCAAGCTGGGCAGACTTTCTTACCGGGAAAACAAAATATGTCTGGCTTGCAGACACTGCAGGACTAAAGCAGAACACGGACAAGGAAAAATACGAAAAGGCTGTAAATCTTGAACGAGAGATTGACAGGATTGAAAATAAGATAATCAGTGACATGAAGAGCACTGATGCTGCCAAGAGCAAGATATCCACAGTCTGTTATCTCATCTATCGCACTGCAATGAGGGTCGGTGATGAAAAGAATTCAGAGGAGGCAGACACTGTAGGTGCCACAACCCTCAGAAAGGAGCACATCACGATCACTGAGAATGCGATAAAATTTAACTTTCTAGGAAAGGACAGTGTCAGGTGGCAG
>JAKZUU010000086.1:0-11684 GCA_047516405.1 Candidatus Nitrosopumilus sp.
GGAAAACTGTACGAATCACGTCTGCAGATTCAGCAATTATGCAAAGCACACATCGTAAAATTATACGATACATGTGTGTTATGATTTATTGCGCACAGTTACAGACAAAATGTTTCGCTTATTGGATTTCTATCCCCACTAGCAGTCAAACTGAAAAACTAATGGATCTTTTTGTCGCTACTATACATTATTACTGCTACAACATGCGACTGAGCTTAGATCCCGTTATCTGTTTTGTTTAACTAACAACAACCTGTGTCGGTCTTGAGTGCCCCTTGGATTTGTTCTTAAAATCATTCCACAGCAAGGACAACTTCGCCCATCCCACTTGATGAAAATTGCACATACAGAGCAACGCTTCTGTCCTGACTGGTATCTGCTAAGAAATAATTCTTTTTTTGCTTTGTATTTTTCGCATATTCCTTTGCATACCATCATTAGATTCTCAGATAAAACATTATATCAAATCTTGGATTCGTTGTTTTTAAGAATTAATTTGCAATTTGTGCCAATAACACAACTTTAATGCTCAATTGAAAAAATTATCGCGGACAATCTTTGTTTACTCTTACAGATTCACAGATGAAAAACAGTAAGACAGTACATGGATATCAAACTCTTATTGCTATCTCAGATGGGTATTTGTAAAAAATAATTGATAGTTATTGCCCGAATCCTTTTTTTACTAGATAATCAGACACGATTTTTTGTGCTAATTCTGCAGGTTCCATCTCAGATTCTCGTGATAGTTTTGCCAGTCCCTTAGCATGGCTTTTTGATATTTTAAGGGATATGTTCTGTCTTGCACGAAATGAATTTGCAAGTTTTAATATCTCCGAGTGCGGTACATTTCCCAATCTCTCCAGTGCATCAAGATATCTCTTTTTTTGTGATTCGTCATATTTTTTTATTTTATCGATAACTCTAGCAGCACCAGATTCGGCCGGAAGTACTTTGCATATCCTGATTGCGTCTCTTTTTGAGATTGTTTTTGGCACCATCTCTTTGATGCTTTCTGGGACTGCCCCAAATCCCAGGTATTCCCTTAGAGTTGAAGAATTAATCCCCAGTATCTTGGCAGCTTTTGCTTTTCCTATCTTTTCAGCTAAGAACTGACATGATGAAGCCATCTCTTTTACACCCATATTTTTTCTGTGTAAATTTTCAATAATTGATATTGCCTTGGCATCCGGCAGATCAAGCGAGTCTTCTTGACGCAATATAAACACAGGAGCTGTCTTTGCGCCCAGTCTTTTTAGTGCCTCTAGCCGTCTCTGACCAACCATTAACAGATATGAATTGCCATTTTTTTGGACTATTGGAGGACTTTGTAATCCTTCTTGCGCTATTGATTTTGCAAGTTCGTCAATGCCATCAGTGTCAAGGGATCGTGCTTGAGCCTCATCCCATACATCTATTCGATCAATTGAAACTTCTTTTAAATTATAAGATATTGAATTGCCTTTTGAAGATTTCAACTTGGTTATCCTAATTTTTTATTATTGATAAAGCTTTTGGCTTGTGTTTTTGTTTGTTATGCACAAAAAATCCAAACACACTTTGCAGCTGTTCTTAAATTACAATATAACATATTTGTCATGAAGCTAATACACCGTGTGCATATTGCAATGAATGATAAGACAGTATAGGCTTTTCTTTGAACATCTTTGTTGATCATTTTTGAAAGTATCTATAACAAATACAAAAACCCACTTTACAAAATATTTTATGTGTAATATTTAAGAAATTTTTTAATGATCATTTAGATGCGTCCTAACACTGGTTCTGATAGTGTATGTCAGTCCAGTGTTGCCGTTAGTCGGTTTGATCAAGTGATTTAGGAATACTGCAAACATAATTTAAAAAATTACATAATAACAGACTACATGCGGCACTAGTTAAGATAATCATACATTTCAGCTAGTATCAGAAAAACAGAATGTATAAGAGAACAGATAAAATGACAACGGTGATGTCTGCCAAAACTAACTAAACGATGTAATGGAAAAATTTGTTAGTAAGACAAAACAACCTATGCAGTAGCAGTTACCATCTGATAAAACAGATAGTTGTCTGTCTAGCTAACTCTATTTGTGCCTGAAAAGCGTTGAAAAATCAGATGTGTTGTGCCTGTAATCCCAAGATATTCAAACTAACTGAAAAGAATTAAATGGTTACAAAAGATGTGAGAATGTGACCGTCCTAACCCCGTCTTTATTCTGTTATTTACGAAGACCTTTTGCGGCCATCTTGCTTGCCATATCTGTAACAGAATTACTTTTCATCATAATTAATCCAGAGACGTGGCTTTTTTGTGAAAAATACAGCGGCGTTAATGCCATCTTGCTTGTTGTGCCCATCGCAGTTGCAGGAATAATTATCGGTATGGTTCAATGGAAAAATATTACAAAATCAGATTTTTTTGCAGTAGCGTGGTTTATCGTCTTTTTTTCTTGGACTATTACCGGTAGATTTTGTTAAAAAATTTAATTTTTTTTTTTGTGACAGCGCTCACAGTTAATAATTGGCATTAAAAAACAAAACAAAAAATTAATTGAATTTTTGTTAAAAGATGAGTTTTGGAATTAATGGTTTTAGATAAATCATTTTGGAAATTGCCAATTGTGAATCAATTTATCTAAAACAACACAGATAATTTCAGAGTTCAAAAATAACTGATAAATAGAAATCAATACACAGTCATACCTCACATATATTTGGAATCAAAAAACTTCAAGCGCATCAAAGAGACGTGATAAATAAAAAAAGGCATGGCGTTTATTATATACAACAAAATCTAAAACCCTGTGCCAAATAATATACATTTATAGATCATATCTTCTGAAATGCGCTTAAAAATAATGTTACAAAACACTTAGTGAATCAATTCGTTGATTTGTTTTTGAAGATCAGAGAGGGATGAGTCGATTTTAGATTCTCTTTGTGTAATGTTAGACCTGTACTGGTTAATTTTCAAAATTCTGTCTTTGATCATCCTCTTTTGTTCATCGTACCCGGATGAACCGTATGACTGCCTGTCCTTCAGGGAAGAGGCGACAGTTGTCAGAGAGATTATTTTTGAGACAAGTCTAGGATCAACTTTGGAATCTGCTACGGATTTTTTTATTTCAGAAGAGGTCAGTTTTGAGATGGGTTTTTTAGAGTTGTGGGCTAGTTGAGCCAAAATCCCAGCGATTTTATGCGTAATTCTAAATGGAATGCCCTCTTGAACCAGTTTTTCTGCAATGTCAAGTGCGATAAGGTTACTTGATCGAGTCACCTTTCTCATCTGCTTCTCATTTACCTTTAAAGTCAAGAGAACTGATTTTAAGATTAGCAATGCGCCAATAGAGATACGCGATGTTGACCATATAGAGGGCTTTATTTGCTGCAAGTCCCGCCCATACCCTGATGCCAATCCCTTGACAGCAGTTAGAACTGTAGTTAAATTTCCAATGACCTGCGCCGTCTTGCCCCGAGTCAGCTCTAAAATGTCAGGATTCTTTTTTTGAGGCATAACACTTGACGGAGAAGTAAATTCATCAGATAGTTCAATAAAAGAAAATTCGGATGTTGACCAGATCACAAAATCTTCGGATATCCTGCTCAGATTAGTCATCAAAATTGAGATCATCGCGATATACTCTGCTACAAAATCACGCGTGCTAGTTGCGTCGATAGAGTTCTCAACTAATCCCTGAAAACCTAGCATTTTTGCAGTGCTGTGCCTGTCAATTGGAATGCTCGTACCGCCTACAGGTCCTGCACCAAGCGGACTTTGATTTATTCTTTGAAACGTTCCAAACAGTCTTTCAAAATCACGTAACAAGACATCGGCATGCGCTAAAAGATAGTGAGAGAAGAGACCTGCCTGCGCTTGCTGAAGATGAGTGTATAATGGCATGATGGTTTTTTTATGATCCTGTGCTCTTGATACAAAAACTTCAGCAGTATCCAACAAACAGTTGCAAATAACATTGATGTCATCTCTGATCTTCATTCGAATGTCAAGGGCAACTTGATCGTTGCGTGATCTTGCAGTATGCATCTTGCCTCCGCTTGCCATACCTGCCTTTTTGATAACTAGTAACTCGATTAATTCATGGATATCTTCTGCATCAGTAGAAGAGGCAGAAATGTCAAATTTTTCATCTTTCAGACTCTCCAGAGAGAGTAGAATCTTTTTTGCGTCATTTTTTGTAATGATTTTGTTTTGGAATAGCATCAAACAGTGGGCTTGACTTCCAAGTATGTCATAAAGAGCAATTTCAGAATCATCGTTAATTGAGGAGACATAATCCAGAGTAATATCACTCATACTAGTGCCAAGGCGAGAACGATACATTACCTATCATTTTAGAATGGTTATATATAGCATCAACGCTTTTGTCGATATGAGCCAAGAAATCAAACAGCTACGAGTGAAAATCTTCGATGAGCTATCAAAAATTGTAGATCCAGAGATAAACACATCAATTGTAGAACTAGAGCTGATCGATGAGGTCGACATTAATGAAAGTAATGTCAAAGTTGATTTGCATCTTACCAGTCCGTTTTGTCCAGCAGTGTTCGGTTTTAAGATTTGTCAGGACGTTCATGACAATCTCTTAAAGGTGGAGGGAGTAAATGATGTCAAAGTCAATGTCTCAAATCACTTTATGGCAGAACAGATCAACAACCAGGTAAACAATAGTCCAAATCCAAAGAAACAGGGTTAGTAACAACGGCGACTGTATATTGGTAAACTAGCTGTTAAAGCCCAACATATAGCCTCGAAGCATCTGGATTCCCATTGCAGGATCAACACCTTTTGGACAGACCTGACTGCAGGAACCGGCAAAATGACATCTCCATATACCGTGAGAGTCATCAATTATTTTTAATCTGGTAGATTTTCCCTTGTCCCTGCTATCTGCAACATAGCGATATGCCTGAGCTAGTGCTTGCGGTCCGACAAAAGATGTGTCAGTGGCCATTGTAGGACATGCCGAGTTGCACAGACCGCACTTTATGCAGTTTGCAAATTGGATATACTGCTCAACTTCTTCAGGCGACTGGAGAAACGCCTTTTGGCCAGGTTCAAGCTCAGAATCGTCACGAATCAGATAAGGCTTAATTTTTTGATGGGTGTCAAACAACTGCTCAAACTTTACAGCCAGATCACGAATGATTGGAAAGTTGCTCATAGGCTCTACTGTAACAACACTTGAGTCTAACTCACTGATTTTGGTAAAACAGGCCAATCTAGGTTTTCCATTTATCATCATACCACATGAACCGCATGTGGCCTGTCTGCAAGAGTAACGAACTGCCACTGAATGATCAAACTGTTGCTTTACTGCAAGAATTGCCTCAAGAACTGTAGTCCAT
Organism: Candidatus Nitrosopumilus sp.; assembly: GCA_047516405.1. Classification (GTDB taxonomy): domain Archaea; phylum Thermoproteota; class Nitrososphaeria; order Nitrososphaerales; family Nitrosopumilaceae; genus Nitrosopumilus. The sequence goes on from JAKZUU010000086.1 coordinate 5,371, forward strand.
TTCTCATAAGAGACAGAAAACTCTATGAATTTTGCAGAGTCGTCGTGTTTGGGATTATATCTTGAAATTCTAAGGGTGATGAATTTTAAAGGTTGTGCAGATGCGCCATTATTTTGAATAATTGATTCTTGAGCCATCTCTATACCATCCCCATGTTGGTCATAATAATTGTTCTTGAGCCATATGCTATTAGCACGATCATTCCTGCAAGGCAACCATAAGAGACTGCTTTCTCATAAGTTGGGCCCTGTTTTAGTTCAAGCAAGATTACTCGCAGGCCGTTGAATCCATGCACTGCAAGGAGAATCAAAATTAATTCCAGCATTAGTGCGTATGGTGCAAATCTGTAGTTGGCAATTACACTCTCATACTCTAAAGAGTCTGCGAATCCTTGCGTAAGACGCATCAATATATGAACGGCAACAAGTGCTACAGCTGCCAAAGCAGTCCCATAATGGATTTTCATAATTAAACTCTCTTGCAACAACATCTTATTCACCAAACATCACTGCCAATCCATACATCATTGCAACTGCTGCAAGTAGTATTGCAGAATAGATTCCTATTTTATGCCGATAGTTCTGTGATGCAGGAGTATAAGGATAATCAGGTCTTGCAGGTTTTCCGACCCCAACCCCTCCATGTCCCAACATCACTCTAATTCCATTTACGGTATGAAATACGCACATTCCAATTACAAGAGCTAAAAATAGATGTCCTTCTGTAGTTTGAGTTAACGCTAAAAATTCGTTCCATCCAAGCTCGCCCCTCAAAATCATGCTTGTTTCATAAATATGAGCTATAAAATACGCCAGTAGTCCCAATCCGCTCAATCGCATTAACCAATATGCAACACGTTCAATCCCATAACGACGGGGGTTGATCATTCCTTTAATGCCTTCGCGGTTATCGTCTTGCGGCATTAGTATCTCCTCTCCACCGGCTGATATCTTGTGATTGTAACGGGATATTTTTTCATAATTGGTTCGTACAGATCATAGTATGCAAGTGTGTGATGTAAAAAGTTAACGTCATCACGTTTGGCATAATCGGTTCGCGCATGAGCGCCGCGAGATTCTGTGCGGTTGATTGCCCCTAGCAATACAATTTCTGCCACTCTGAACATTGAATCAAGTTCCATGACATTTGTAAAATTAGTGTTGTACTCTTTTGCCTTGTCATCAACGTGTTTCCATGTCTGTTCTTTTAATTGACGGATTATTTTAAGGCCGTCAATAAGATCAGTCTCGTTTCTATAGACATATGCTTTCTCATTCATAGTATCAGTGAGCTGTTGTCTGATTTCATAGGGGTTGACATCACCTGTGCCCCGAAATATACCATCATAGATTCTTTTTTCTTCGGCTGAAACTAGATGATGCGGCCAAGAATCCGAAGAGCGGTTCTTCTGAATGTAATCCACTGCTTGTTCTCCTGTAATCTTACCCCAAACTATGCATTCAGAAGTTGAGTTTGCCCCCAAGCGGTTGGAACCGTGAACGCTGTTACAGGCAGCCTCGCCTGCAGCCCAGACACCTTGAATCTCTGTTGCACCGTTGATGTCTGTGTGCAGTCCTCCCATCATGTAGTGGCACACAGGCCTAATGTCAAGTAAATCTTTTGCAGGATCAACGCCTGAAAACTTGATCGATATCTCTCGTATTCCACCCAATTTTTCTTTGATTTTTTCGTCTCCAATATGTCGCAAGTCAAGCTTCATGCAGTCAGGGCCAGTTTCATGTTTGAATCCTCGACCTTCTTTAATTTCGGTCATAATTGAACGAGATACAATATCACGCGGAGCAAGCTCCATGAGCTTTGGGGCATATGATTTCATGAATCTCTCGCCTCTGTTGTTAAGTAGATAGCCTCCCTCACCTCTAGCACCTTCTGTAATTAGAATGCCAGATGGCAAAATTCCTGTAGGATGAAATTGTACAAACTCCATATCCTTTAACCCCATTCCTGCGCGAAATCCCATGTCTAAACCGTCAGGAGTTGAGGATAGCGCATAAGTTGAAAAGCTGTACAGTCTGCCTGCGCCACCGGTAGCAATAATCAAAGCGCCCCCTTTTATTGTATAAAATGTACCAGAACCCAATTCAATTGCAGTAACGCCCATGAAACGTCTGCCATCATGAATGATTGACGTTACAAACCATTCGTTAAGGTATTCAATATTTTCAAATTTTTGGCATGTGTCATACAAAGTCTGCATCTCAAAGAAGCCAACTTTGTCTGATGCATACGTAGCTCTTGGAAAACTATAACCCCCAAAATTTCGTTGATCAATTTTGCCGTCAGGCCTTCTTGACCATGGCATTCCCCAGTGATCTAGCTGATGTATCTCTTGTGGCATCTCAACACACAATCTCTCAGCAACATCCTGGTCTGCAAGAAAGTCACTTCCCTTAACAGTATCATAAATGTGAGACTCAACTGTATCACCTTCGTCCTCAAAGAGTACAGCTGCTGTGCCGCCTTCGGCTGAAACCGAATGAGAGCGCATTACTTGCAATTTTGAGACAACGCCAATTTTTAGATGCGGTCCCTTCTTGGCAGCAGATATCGCAGCCCGCAAGCCTGCAAGTCCTGAACCGCAGATAATTAGATCAAATTCAACAGAGTCAACCATTTTTTAGTCAAACTTGTTTTATGTAGGTTAAATATGTAGTAATTGCTAGAAATTATCTGATTATTGGAATCAGGTAGAATTTTCGCATGCAAGCACCAGTTAGATGGCATCTGTATGTAAAATATTGATGAAAATTTTAGATGTTGTGTAATTTTTAGGAATTATTTATGATTTTTTATGAAAAATTGCCATCAAAGTGCAAGCCAGTCGTCTTTATACTCATTTTTTAGTTCAATGAATGCGAGGCTGGGTCTGCTCTTGCAGATATTAATCTGTGCTCAGCGTAACCTCGCATTTCTTTAATGATCTCTTTGGCATTGCTTGGCAATTGATTGCAGTTATGAGAACGGCAAGATGCAGTAGCAACAAAATGGTTTAGAACAGGTCATTGGAATATTTGCAAGAATAATTTTTAGAGCAAAGATTGTTTGCGTTACTGCCAATATCTTCGAATATGCCAATAAGAATAAGATTAGCCATTAAAATCAGTGATCATTTTACAATCGTTTACGGTCATAAAGCAGATGATATTTCATTAAGACGTCTTGATTGATACTGCATTGGAAGACGTATCATTTAGGATACGACGCTTATGTACGGTCTAGTAGATGCTGCAGGTGTACAATTAAATGAAAATAAAGATTTGTAGGCAATTGAACTGGACGCTTAGAATTATGGTGCCGTATAGGCAAACCGTAGTACGGGTTATATCCTGTAATGTGTCTAGATACTGGGCATGATGGGATATACAGATATGCCAATTGGCGATAATAGTGCAGGTGTACATATTGAATATTATCATTTTTTTTTTGTTTGGATATGCTAATGAAATTTCTTCAGCGCTACAGCATAGCACATCTGGGAACACAGCAAGGATAGATTTCTAGTACCGCAAGCCATTATCCACTTAACATCTGCATGTATGTTTATCTGTTTCAAAGAGAAAATATTATTTTTTGTGTGAACTGCATTACAAAGATTATACTATGACATACGACATGTATTGTAATCTCTTTGCTTTAGCTATCCAGTTTGCGTGTATTGGAGTATAACCATGCATTATCTTGACAGCAGAGAATATAGATTCCACAATGTTTTGTTTGGTGGCACTGTAAAACTTGATCAGATTTACACTGCCCTTGTAGACAGTGATGCATCACACGGACCGAATTTTGCATTGTGCGAACCATTAGATTTGGTATGGGGAAAATTATATGCAGTTTAGATGCAAGATTACAGATATCTTCTGCCAGCATTTGGCACTAGGATAGAAATACTCAATTTACCGAAAAACTATCGAGTTGTCTCTTGCAGTTATACCAGATACATTGTTTTGTGTTACTGCAGTTCTGTACTGTTTTTGCACATACCTCTTAATGCGTGAAATCTGCTTGATTTTTTTAAATCTCACAAATCTTTGTCCGATACGCCATAGTCGTATCGTGGCAGGTATGACACAAACTGTCTTTAAAATCATATATATCGTACCGAATCAAAATGTTAAAATATGTCACTAGTGATATTATAGGTAATGATATCTGAATGGTTTCAAAGGGTTGGAAGTTCAGTGCCAAGAGGATTTTCAAGATACTTTATTTTAGAGTTGTTGAAAAAAAATCCCCATACAGGAAAAGAGATAATCAATTATGCAATAAAGCAAAGCGGTGGAATTTGGAAGCCATCTTCAGGATTGATTTACCCGTTGCTAGGCAGATTGCTTGATGAAGGGCTAATTGAGGAGGCAGAAGATGGAAGGTACAGACTGACAAAGAAAGGCACAGAGACGGCCCAAGATGTAGACAAGATAAACGATATTGTTAAAAAACAGTTGGAAGTCCTGTTCAGGCTAGGCAATGTAGGAAGATTTGTTGCAATGGACCTGTTAGAAAAGATCGCAGAGATGAGCTCTATTCTAAATTCCAACTTTACTAGCATGACCAAGGATGAGACTAAGAAGTACAGGCAATTCCTAGAGTCTGAGCTAAAAAAGATTCAAGAAAGAGAGTCAGAACAGAAAGGCAAAGAGATAAGAATTGACTAGTCAACAAAATATGGAATTATCCGGTAGATTCGACGTGCAAGCGATTGAAGGGTTTTGATTTAAAATAATAAATAATTCATGAAAAGAAGGCAATTATGAAGAACTTGAAAAATATGTTAAAAACAAAAAAGCCGCTTGTAATTCCAGGTGTCTATGATGCGCTGGGTGCAAAGATTGCTCAAAAGATAGGATTTGATGCAATGTTTCAGACAGGATACGGAACATCGGCAACGCTGTTTGGCATGCCAGATTATGGATTTATTGGAGCAGCAGAAACAGTCGACAATGCCAGGAGAATCTGCAGGGCAGTATCAACACCGGTAATTGTTGATTCTGATACAGGGTATGGGAATGCATTGAGTGTATGGAAATTGGTAAAGGAGCTGGAATCGGCAGGAGCTGCAGGCATGTTTCTTGAAGATCAGAGATGGCCTAAGAGATGTGGACATATGCAAGGAAAAGAGGTCATTCCACAAGAAGAGTATACAGAAAAACTATCAGCGGCAATCGATGCAAGAGAAAGCAAAGATTTCTTTATCGTTGCGCGGACAGATGCAATGGCAACTGAGGGATTGGATGAGGCAATTAGTCGCGGAAAGGAAAATAAAAAGACCGGAGCTGATGCGGTTTTTGTCGAAGCCCCAAAGACGCTAGATGAGATGAAACAGATAGGCAGGGAGATCAACGCGCCGTTAGTTGCAAACATGATCGAGGGAGGTGCAACGCCGTTAAGTTCGGCAGAGACGCTAAACAAGATGGGATTTAAAATAGTGCTCTACCCGTTGTCGATTCTGTATGCAAATGCCTTTGCAACAATGAACATACTTTCAGAACTAAAAAAGACAGGAAGTACTTCAAGGTATAGACATAAAGTTGTGAATTTTGATCAGTTCAACGATCTAGTTGAACTTGATAAATTCAGGAATATGGAGAAGCGGTACGGAAAGATAAAAAGAGAGTAAAAGAAAAAATGTCAGAGTCCGATTAAGATGTAACTCTCTTTACTTGAATTTCAATAGTTGAAACATTTCTTATTCTACCGTCTTGTGACTCTAGTGATTCTGAACCGATTGTGATCTCACCAATAACATAGCCAGCATTTTCTGTTTTTCTTGCAATAATTTGTGCTACATCTACTGCGCGTCCGATACTGAGCCCTCTAGCTTTGATACTAACAGCTGGTAAGTTAGCCAATTGAATTAGTGCTGATGTTACATATGCCATCAGTGGTTTCTTACCAATGAAGATAGTATCTCGGGTTTCATTTGACATGCTCAATTTTGAATCTAGGGATAATTTAAAGTTAAAAGAGTTTTTTTGGATTAACCGTAAAAAAACGGAAGATTTAGTCGGTACAGGTAAGAAATAATCAATATGATTAGAACCAAGAGTATCTTCAAGGTTTGTAAAACAATGGTTTGTTGTATGATTCTAGATTACATGCGCAATATTGAACTCTTCAGTGTTCCCAAGATAAAAAGACGTTATACGCAGATATAGTACCTTTAATGATCTGCCCATTGCTGTGCCTGACTGTTTGCAACAGGTGCATAACAGAAGATAGTGTTAAAATGAACTCAAATTTGTAGTGGAAGCGGGTCTAAAGGTATTAGGACCGCCAGTGGGTTCGAGTCTGCG
>JAKZUU010000087.1:0-16245 GCA_047516405.1 Candidatus Nitrosopumilus sp.
TTTGTTTCTAAAGTAAACTTTAAACCCACGATTTACTCCTCATTTTTCAATTGACAGATAGAATTAAAGTTGGTCTAATAGGCATAGGTAATTGTTTTTCGGGCCTGATTCAGGGCATAGAATACTATCGACAAAACCCCTCTCAAGAAGTTATAGGAATCATACATGACAAATTGGCAGGATACGGAATTCACGATATCGACTTTGTCTGTGGGTTTGATGTGGGTGAAAATAAAGTTGGTACATCGCTACATGATGCAATCTATGAATATCCCAACATGGTCAATTGGATCCCAAAAGATGAATTACCAGACAACGATGCTATGGTCTATGAGAGTCCGATACTGGACGGTGTAGGATTGTGGGTAGAGAACAGAATCAAACCTATTACTAGCACTAAAACTACTGCTCAGATAGAAGATGAGGTAAAACAAATTCTCAAAGACACAGGCGTTCAGATAATCATATCTTATCTTCCTGTAGGGTCTGACAAAGTAACTGAATTTTGGGCTCAAATCTGTCTTGATACAGGCACTGCTTTTGTAAATTGTATTCCATCTTTTATTGCATCAGATCAAAAATGGGCCAAAAAATTTGAAGAAAAAAATATTCCTTGCATTGGTGATGACATTAAAGGTCAGGTCGGTGCAACTATTGTTCATAGGACCCTGGCTAAATTGTGCGATGACAGGGGAACAAAGATAGAAAAAACATATCAAATCAATGTTGGAGGAAATACTGATTTCTTAAACATGAAAGAGCAAGACCGACTAATCTCCAAGAAAATCTCTAAAACTGAAAGTGTTCAAAGCCAACTCTCTGAAAGATTAGACGATGATCAAATTTACGTCGGCCCTTCTGATTTTATTCCCTTTTTAGGCAACACCAAACTCATGTTTATGAGAATAGAGGGAAAGCAATGGGCAAACATTCCATATAACATGGAGGTTCGTCTGGAAGTTGATGACAAGGCAAACTCTGCCGGAATTGTAATCGATGCAATTAGATTGGCAAAGATTGCCCTTGATAGGGGGATAGGCGGACCGATTAAATCCGCTAGTGCGTATTTAATGAAACATCCGATAGAACAAACATCAGATGTTAAGGCAAAAGATGCATGCGAAGAGTTTGTCAAAGGAGATTAATCTTATCTGTTTGTTTAGATTGCACGTATCCATATCTGGTATCTTATTTTGATACATGCAGCATATGAAAAGCATCTCGGCTCTTATTTGAAATGATATTTCTCTTCTGGTTACCTGTCAATCATGGTTTTTCCTCTAGACGGCATCTTGTGCATGAACGCTTGGACGAAATTCTTGTTCTCCACGTTTACACCAAGCGATATGTGTGACCCTGACTCCTATCCAAAATCTGGTACTGTGACACTTGACTGCATAAAAATAATTTTTATTTTTTATGACATGCCGATACTAGAAGTACTTTGGCCTGACTAGTATCTTATTCTGTGTACACATGAATTTGGAAAGAATCAAACCCAAAAAATGCTTATATAGCATTATTTTTGAATTTTAATATTAGTATGATCAAGTATGGCATTTCTGTTATTTTCGGTACTTTGCTAGTTCTTAGTGCAACAACCATGTTCTCTGAGACACAGTCATCTGCTTCAGAAATATATCTGGCACATAATGGTGAATCCGTATTCCGGTCTAAACCTTCTAACAAACGTGTATGCTCAGCCTGACATGCAAATGGAATCCAAAGACTATCATCATCCTTCACCTGCAAAACAGATTGAAAGCGGTGTTGCAGCAGGCAATATAAAATGCAATGAACCAAGGATGCTTTACATAAATCAGTCAGAGATGCCTTTGTGCCTTTTTGTTGAAACATACAATGTTTTACAGTCAAGAGGCATGACTCTTACACCGGTGAGCCAACCAGAAGGTATATTCTCACCTGAAGAGGCAGAATGGCTGGAAAATAATCCTGTCATACGCGTCTCTTATGACCCGGGACTGGTACCAATAGAGTATCTTGATGACTCTGGCGTCCTTCAGGGTGTCACATTAGACTACATTGCAGAGTTTGAGGCCATTTCAGGTGCAGACCTGATACAGGGTCCAATAGTAGAGACCTGGGCTGAGACATTAAAGACAATCGAGGACAGGGAATCTGACATCCTATTCATAGTGGCCTCTGCACCTGAAAGGCTGGAATACATGAGCTTTACATCTTCACATTATTCACTAAAGACATACATGGCGTCTTTGAATGATGCCCCGTTAAATATTGATGATGACAGTCTTGTGCTGGCTACGATCAGAGGCTATGCCATAGAGTCCTGGCTTGATGAGAACCATCCTGACACGCAGTACGTCTCAGTGGACAACCAGTCAGAGGCATTTGAGGTTCTTCAGGCAGGCGGTGCTGACGCATTTGCAAGCACGTGGCCTAGCGTAGTTCATTACTCAAAACTATCTGGAGTTGACAACATATACAATGCTGGTTCTACAGGGCACCAGTACGACCTTGCTGTAGGGTACAGAAACGATCTTCCAATTCTGGGATCCATCATGCAAAAGACGCTTGATAATATACCGCAACAAAAGATCAATTCTTGGTATGACGAAATATCTCATAGGACTGATGAGAATGCAATATTGGAATCCCTTGTAAAGAATACCGTAAATGATACTGTTGCCCTGTACAAGGCTGATCCGGATAACGCCTTTGCACAAATCAACTCCATGTTCTCCACTGTTCATCACTATCCGTTTGTTGTTGATCCCGCCACTCGCCAAATTGTTGCCTACGGTGCAGATCCAAACAAAGTCGGCAATACCTCAATAGCTCTTACAAAATCAGATGTTCCATTTGAGACAATTATTTCGGAACTTGAAGACGGTCCGGTATGGGCAGAATATGTACTTCGGGATCCTCTGATTCAAACAGACAAACACAAGCGTTTCATGTTTGTGATGCATGACGGATACATATTTGGTGCCGGATATTTCGCAACACAGGAATCAATTATAGAAGAGACTGTAAATGATGCCATTGCCCTGTACAAGGCTGATCCAGACAACGCCTTTGCACAAATCAATTCCATGATGTCTACTGACTATCACTATCCGTTCGTCATTAATGCCACCGATCAAACAATTGTCGCCTATGGTGCAGAACCGAACAAAACCGGTAAGATTTCAAAAGGTCTTACGGCATCAAGTGTTCCACTTGAGACACTTCTTGCAGAACTTGAAAATGGCTCTGTATGGACAGAAACCATAACTCAGGATCCCATAACCCAGACAGACCAGCACAAGCGTTTCATGTATGCAATGTATGACGGATACATATTTGGCTCCAGATACTTTGTTGCCCAGGAAGTAATTGTAAGGGAGACTGTAAATGATGCCATTGCCCTGTACAAGGCTGATCCCGATAACGCCTTTGATCAAATCAATTCCATGATGTCCACTGACTATCACTATCCATTTGTTGCTAATTATGATACTGGTGTTATATTGGCGCACGGTGCAGATCCTAGTCTTGTGGGAGTTGCAGCCCCATCACTTGTAAATTCAGACAAGTCCTTGGACCAAATCCGTTCTGATCTTCTGGAAGGTAAGGTATGGGTAACATACATGTTTAAAAATCCAACAACCGAAATAGATCAAGTTAAACACATCGTACTTGTGCTGCATGACGGACACGTGTTCGGATCCGGATATTATGAAATCCAATCATCTCCATGACAAGATATCATCTTGGGATGAGGTTACTGCCAAACAGTCTTCTGTTTTGCACACTGCATGATTCATTACTTGTCCAATTCTAAGGATGATATGGATTTTTTCATATATCCTGGCATTACTTTGAACTTATCAAGCTACACGTGATGATATCTGTACATGGAAGAAGATCGTACCATGTGTAAGATCACGGCAGGACACGCACACGATTTATTTATTCTGGATCGATTCGTGTCATGTAACAATCTCTTCTAGCCGTTCTTCTTTTTGTGCTTTTTTTATCTCCATTGCAATTCTTCTCCCGACTCCAAATGTCTCTCCATACTGGTATTTTGTATACGGACTAGTTGTGGCAAGGATTGGATTCCCGGGGACTCTAAGTGACACATCATATACAACCAACTCTAAATCCTTTGTAATTACACTTTGAAGTGAGAACGGCCCGATAATTCCGGGGGCATACTCTTTTTTGACTGTTGCTACAAATTTGTCACCAATCTCAATTACTTTCTCTAATAATGATTCTCTAATACTTGCAGGAGTGTGGCCCACCTCTATATTTTGCGGATCAATGTCCACTTCCAACTGCTGTTTTGCTGGAAGTGCGTTGTAATCATGAATGTTTGTCTGCAGCCGTCTTTCAATACCCATAAAATCAACCTGTTCTGATATCGGCGTATGAAAGAAATTAAAGTTCATATACGTCCCTATTAACAGCTCCTCAATACTTGCCTTTAGAAGATCCTTTTCTGCAATTGTCCCTTCTTTGATTTTAGCTTCTGATTTTTCAATATAGTCCTCATAAGATGATACTGTAAAAAACGCCCTCTCCAAAGGCCTGTCTTTTTCTTGAACCTTGACGATACATGGCCTGTCAATCTTTGTAGGATCACTGTATAGTTTAGGATACTTTATTTTGGATTTTTCCAACAGGTAGTACTGACCTCTCTTTGCAGTTCTCTCTTCTGCTTGAAACAATCTTCTATTTCCAAATATTGGCACATTAAACGTTCTCTCTATCTGCTTGTATCCCAGATACACTACAAATGATCTATGTGGTATGATGATGCTATTTGCGTTCTTTAGATATTTCTGGTATTTTGATGATGCCATATCTTTGAATTTATCGACTATTATGATCTCATCTGCTATTCTGTTAAATCTCTGGTACGGTCTCTCCCTGCCTTTTTGGCAAAAAACAATTGTTTGAAAACTCTCGTCTTTTGCACCATCCATTATCTCAAGAGCTGAGTGACTCCCCATGACTCCAATTTTAACATCAGAATAACCGTTTACTATTCTCTTTATCTCAGAATCTTTTATCATACTGCTTGGTTAGTAATGGGATCTAATATATCTAATTTAACGCATGTATTCCCCATGTACCGTATCCAAAGAACAGCATGACCTGTCGGTTGCGTCTCTCCTTCACTGGTTCCTTGACAATCTTCTTTTGGAGGTATCTTTTGCTTGAATGTCTGCGATGGCATCTCTCCAACATCCTCACCTAAAGACGCGTGGAATTAGATGTTGCTGTTACTGCTGTTGCACCAATCGATAAATCTGTCCATCTCGTAGCAATTTGATTTCATACTGAATGGTTTGCCTACATGCAGATTTGAATAAGTGACCCTGATATCTTTGCATAGTCTGACCCTGCAAAATACCCTATCTGTGTTGCAGTTTTATGGGAGCGCTTTGGCTTGATGTTTGTCTGTAGATATGCCTGTATCGGGTCCGCATCTTCCTTAACCCTATCATGGATATTCTCATAGATTCTGTTATCTGATGGTATGTAAGATCTTCTCTTCTCTTCTGGCGGATTATCCGTCACATCTTTGACTAGTCTGGTCTTCACATGATCTTATCCGAACCAAATTTTGCCCTGTATCATTATTCATACATATTGGTTTCCACTCTCATAGTCTGCCGCCTGAATTCTATCCAAATTCTAGGGTGGTGTCTGTTTTTTGAACCATACACCTTTGACATTTTAAAAATATTAATATACATGAATGTTTAACGTCTAATAATGGCATCTTTTAGTAGCATACATGCACGTCACCATGATCTTTATCTTGGTTCAAACTGGGATGCCGCATGACTGAACGCATCTCTTTTCTTGCTCTTGGCAGCTTGCTTGTTCTCAGTGCGGCAGTCATATTTCCTAGTATGGGATCGTCTGTTCCGGACACGTATTTAGCAGAGGATACTGGCGGTCATCTTGCCTTAGATTTTGTAAATGCCGCATATGCTCAGTCAGACCAGCACATGAAATCCAAGGTTTATCTGCCACCTGCAAAACAGCTTGAAAGCGGTACGGCAATAAACGATATTCAATGCAACAAACCACGAGAACTCTATATCCGCCAATCCCAAACTCCAGTATGTCTTTATGCTGAGACATACGATCTTATGCAGAGCAGAGGCATAGAACTTGTACCTACAGTCTTCTTGCCAGCAGACATATTCTCACCTGAAGAGATCAAATGGCTGGAAAACAATCCTGTCATACGCGTCTCTTATGACCCGGGGCTGGTACCAATAGAGTATCTTGATGACTCCGGCATCCTTCAGGGTGTCACACTGGACTACATTGCAGAGTTTGAGGCCGTTTCAGGTGCAGACCTGGTACAGGGTCCCATAGTAGAGACTTGGACTGATACATTAAAGACGATCAAGGACAGGGAATCTGACATCATGTTCATAGTGGCCTCTGCACCTGAAAGGTTGGAATACATGAGCTTTACCTCCTCACACTATTCCCTGAAGACATACATGGCATCTCTGAATGATACCCCGTTAAATATTGATGATGACGGTCTTGTACTGGCTACGATCAGTGGCTATGCCATAGAGTCCTGGCTTGATGAGAACCATCCTGACACGCAGTACGTCTCAGTGGACAACCAGTCAGAGGCATTTGAGGTTCTTCAGGCAGGCGGCGCTGACGCATTTGCAAGCACGTGGCCTAGCGCAGTCCATTACTCAAAACTGTCCGGAGTTGACAGCATGTACAATGCCGGCTCTACGGGACACCAGTACGACCTTGCCGTAGGATACAGAAACGATCTTCCAATCCTGGGCTCCATCATGCAAAAGACACTGGATCAGATTCCACAGGAAAAGATCACAGGCTGGTATGATGTGATATCAGCGCCGACAGATGCTGATCTCACACCGGAATCTATCGTAATGGGTGTTGTAGATGACATCATTGCACTTTACGACTCTGATCCTCAGAATGCATTTGAGCAGATTACCTCAATGATGACTACTGATCCACATTATCCGTTTGTAATTGATCCTGAGACCTTTGTTATCTTGGCTCACGGGGCAAATCCCGAACATGTGGGTGAACAGGTAGAATCCGAGATGATACCTGTGCAACACATTGCCGGTACCGCGTCAGATGCAGACAAGTCCCGTGTCACACCTGACAGACCATTTGATCTTGTTCGCGCCGAACTTTATGAGCACGGCCAGGCATGGGTGGAATATGAGTATATAAATCCGGTTACAGGGGCAGAAAAGTTCAAGAACTCACTGTTTGTATTGCATAACGGATACATATTCGGATCCGGATATTATACCACGCAGGATCTTATTGTCCAGGGTGTTGCAGAAGATGCCATAGCACTTTACAAAAACAATCCCGACGGTGCATTTGAAAGCATTAACTCCATTATGACGACTGATCCGCACTATCCCTTCGTTTTGGATCCTCTTACCGCCAGTCTTGTGGCACATGGAGCAAACCCTGACAGGGTCGGGGATGTCTCCGTATCATTTACAGCATCTAGCATGCCGCAGGATGTAATCTTGTCAGAGCTTCAGAACGGCAACGTATGGACCGAATACACATTTGCAAATCCCACGACCGGAGAAATACAATCCAAACGTTCGATACTGGTACTGTATGACGGATACATATTCGGATCCGGGTATTATGTAACACCAGAGTCAACGGTACAGAACGTTGTAGATGAGACTATCGCACTTTACATATCTGATCCGAACAATGCCTTTGAACACATAAACTCCATGATGTCCTCTGACCCATCATACCCGGTTGTTATTGATTATAATACCGGTGTTATTGTGGCCCATGGCTCAAATCCTGAACTTGTAAATGTTTTAAGTATATCTACTATAGATACGGATAGGCCGTTTGATGTAATCCGTTCGGATCTTCTTGAAGGCTACACATGGGTAAAATACACGTTTGAAAATCCTGCAACTGAAACAAAGCAATCCAAGCATACACTGCTTGTATTGCATGACGGATATGTCTTCGCTTCTGGCTATTATACCGATCTTGCACCTGTTGACATATTCTCACCAGGGGAGATAAAGTAGCTAACGAACAATCCTGTCATCCGTGTGTCTTATGATTTAGGATGGGTACCAATAGAGTATGTTGATGACTCCGGCATCCTTCAGGGTATCACACTGGACTACATTGCAGAGTTTGAGGCCATTTCAGGTGCAGACTTGGTACATGCTCCTGCAGCGGAGACTTGGACTGAGACATTAAAGGCAATCGAGGACAGGGATTCTGACATCCTGTTCATGGTGGCCTCTACACCTGAAAGGCTGGAATACATGGGCTTTACATCCTCCCACTATTCCATGAAGACATACATGGTGTCTTTGAATGATGCCCAGTTAAATATTGACGGTGACGGTCTTGTACTGGCTACGATCAGAGGCTATGCCATAGAGTCTTGGCTTGATGAGAACCGTCCTGACATACAGTACGTCTCAGTGGACAGCCAGTCAGAGGCCTTTGAGATTCTTCAGGCAGGCGGCGCTGACGCGTTTGCAATCACATGGCCGGTTGCTGTCCATTACTCAAAACTGTCTGGAGTTGATAGCATATACAATGCCGGCTCTACGGGACACTAGTACGACCTTGCAGTAGGGTACAGAAACGATCTTCCAATCCTGGGATCTATCATGCAAAAGACATTGGATCAGATTCCACAGGAAAAAATTGATTATTGGTACGATGCAATATCCAAGACAACAGATGACAGTGCTGAGCTCGAGTCAATTGTAGAGGGAATCGTCAAAGCAGCCATCGCACTTTACGACTCTGATCCTCAGAATGCCTTTGAGCAAATTACCTCCATGGAGTTGACCAATCCTCAATATCCCTTCGTCTTGGATCCCATCACTACCAGCATTGTGGCACACGGCTCATTTTCTGAACGTGTAGGCACCACCTCCATAGCCCTGACAGAATCCTCTACGCCACTTGATGTAATTATTTCAGATCTTAAGGAAGGTGACGTGTGGACCGAGTACCTGTTTGCAAATCCTGCAACCGGAACAGAGCAGATAAAACGATCGCTGTTTGTATTGCATGACGGGTACATATTCGGATCCGGATATTATACAGAGTCTGAATCCCTGACGGCAGGCATACTCTCACTGGATGATGTAGAGTAACCAATACCTCTCATACATGTGCCATACAATCCAAACGGATTATCTGGTATCAGGATTCAGACAACTCTTGACACGCAGTCAAATTGCCGCCCTCTGAATCATCGGCAGCATGGCATTACTCATCTTCCGGGTCTGACATGCACTGGCCCTATATGCTGCGACGCCATAGTGACGACTCTCTTATTCATGCAATACAATTTCCTGCAAGTCCGTCAACAGCAAACATCTCTTCTTGAAATCAATATGCCTTCAATTACATTCAAATTGATATTCTGTACCGTAAACTGTAATGGTAAGTCTCTTCAGGTATCCCAAACGCCGCCTAAAAAAACTGTTAAGAGACGGCGAATACGACGAGGCCATTGCATTTGGAAAGAGCATAGAGCCCAAGCATTCAGACGATCACGATTTCATGTTTATTATGGCAAGTGCGTATTTTATCGTCGAGGATCCAAAAAAAGCACTGCCTTACTTTGAGCGGGCCGTTCAGTTAGATGACAGTGACACGGAGACATTGACATTGAAGACTAATGTACATCTGGCATTAGATCAAAAGGATCAGGCTGTACATTGCTGCAGGCGCATATTGGAGCTGGAACCTAAAAACTTGGAGGCCAGTACACTGCTTGAAAAACTGGAAAACCTGTAATATTTTATGCCTTATTGCTCTTCATTAAATACACATTCTCCAAAAGCCAGTTGCAGAACGCAGTTACGTTCTCATCGAACTCCGTCCAGATGTGTACCGAGTGAGGCAGGATATCTATCTTCCAGTCGTCTGTAAGAACCCTCACACCCTCCTTGTTCTCGTACATGTACGCATCCTCCGTCCTGATCTTGTCTCCAAGCATCTCCTTTGCCTTCTGTTTTATTATCTCCCTGTCTATCGGGAATCTCTTTTTATCATAGTCTATAATCAGACTCAGGTCCTGCCTGCCATACATCTCAAAATCGTTGATTCTTCCCTCTTTTGGAAAGTTTACGATCAGCTTCATATTGTATCTTCTGCCGACCTCTTTTCCGATCTCCACTATGCGGGCATATCCCATTCCGGGATTCTTCTTTACAAGAAACATTATCTGCGCCAGATCCTTTTTTAGCTGGGTTTGCAGTTCCAGCACCAACTCTGAGAACATCATACCTGTACTGGAACAAATTCCTATTATAACTAATGCTAAAAGATCGGTTTTTTTAGAACCGCATCCTGGTTAAGACATGGCAATGCCTATGGATTATGACGGGTTGCGGACAGATGACGAGTCAGAGAGGACAGACAATGTAGACGAGTACAGGCGCACATGCATTGATTTTATCGAGGACATATCACATGACTATGAGGCATGGGTTGACTATTACAAACTGCCTGAAGACGAGGACAAGAGACGTAGGGCGGGCATCCGTGCAACCATTACCAGAACAAACGAATGGATAGCCAAGGTCGCCCAATCAATCAAGGGGGTCGATGTAGTCATGAATGACGGAATCCAAAAGATGGCAGAATCCACTGCCGGCAAGCCCATTGAGATAGGTGTCTTTGTAAACCATAGATCTGGATACACTGAAACAAGCCCCGGAATTATCGATGTAAATGTCAAAGGGCACGGGCGCAAGGGGCGAAAGATAAGACTTGGGTTTCATTTCAAGGATGACCGGTTCAGGATTGAGTCTACATGTGATGCATACATTGATGAAAGCAGCCTTTCAACCCGCGAATCCGAACTGTTTGATGCACATCTAAAACTTTATGCACAAAAAGCCAAACCCCGCGACGTCATCTCGTTTACTGTGACCCTTTGTGAAGTGGAAGACGGTGTTGAGATTGACAGGCGTGGCATCTCAACGATTGTGCATTTGGTATAATCGATATTGCCCGTAAACATCATGATCGATCACATATGATCTCTGATATGAATTCAGTTTATTTTTAAAATCAAGAAAGTATGCTGTTTCCTATTTTGTCTCAACGGCAAGAAGATTTTTTTGATCATTTTTAACAATTCCTTATATTTCAAATAAGAATTTCATA
Source organism: Candidatus Nitrosopumilus sp. (assembly GCA_047516405.1). GTDB lineage: Archaea > Thermoproteota > Nitrososphaeria > Nitrososphaerales > Nitrosopumilaceae > Nitrosopumilus. Next base: position 11,200 of record JAKZUU010000087.1, read on the forward strand.
TTATACGTACTTGGGTTTTTTCTTCAACTGCTCAAAACCAGATCAGGAAAGAAATTTCGTATATTTGGTTATATTTCTTAAAATATCTGAGATTTTTGTCATACGCAAAAAAAAACATCCTGATTAATAAGATTCAAGATGTGGTAAAAGGTGTCCTGTTTCTAATATCAAAAAATAATTTTTTAGGATAGTCAACCAAATAACCTAGAGATAAATCATATAGGGAATCATCCTCGGAAAAATTATCTTGTTTTAGTTCATCATGAAACAGGTTAACCTGCCTTGAATCATGTGGGATATTTTTGGTTCTGTAAATACAATTTCTTTCCACAACCTATATTTTAGATTGTCAAGAAAGTGTGAAAATTCGCTAGTCATTCCTTCTAATCTGTCTTCTTTGAAAAATACAAAGATTACAACATCTACAGTTTCCAACTAATGCTGACATTTACGCCAAAAATATTCACTAAGATCTTCTCTTTCTTCTTTAACAGGTGTGGAGAAACTCTCTACTAATCTGGCACCCAAATATCCACTTGATTGCAAAAATTTCTTGAATTTGACCAGTCTTGTCTTTGATTCGGTAGGGCCTATACGCACCAAAAATCACAATTTGGAGTCGATCTTTAACTAAATCAGAACGATTAGAGGTTATCTATCAAATTCATAATTTAACACTAATGCATGTTATTACCTGCTACGAGATATGTATTGTGTCATATAAAATACGTATACCGCATGTCGATTGAGGCAGACATGATAAAATAGGTCGATTCCCAGATCAAGACGGGCAGATTCAGGAACTGCAGTCATGGTTTTGAGCAGTGTGCCAGAATTGTATGTGACAGAAAAATCGTCCAAGTGCTACAAGTTTAAGGAATTATGTGAAGTTAACGTAAGCCTATATTATATACAATATTATGTAGAACTATAACCATAGTCTTAGTATGAATAAAATGGGATTCCCCATTGAAATCAAAAAAGCTCTGGCTTGCCTTGGCGAAGAAAGTAGACAAAAAATCGCTTTAGGGCTAATTGATAAAAAATTAACTTATACCGAATTAAAAAAAGAATTTGAATTTACTAATGGAAATCTTAACCATCATTTGTTAGAGCTGACAAAAGCAGGAATCATAAATCGTTATCTTGGAGCAGAGGAGTAAGCCTCTCACGAAAAATATTATACGATAACTGATTTCAGAAAAGATCCTTTAAAAGGAATTTTCACAGCATTTGCGCCAACACAAAAACCCCGAGTACACTAAGCAAATTATTGTGTCATCATGGGGAATTAGCAGAATAAATTTAGCTACTACGAATCATAAAAAACCACTGCTATCGCAACAATTTGGAACAGCTAGACAAATAGAAGAACTAGCGGTGTAAGATTGTGATAGATGTAAAGCATGAACCTCGAAAAGAAATAATACTGCATGAAATGTCAAAATTTGATACAGCGCAAGAGTTGATTGATTTTGTAACAAAAGGCATTCAAAGACAAGCACCTCCGATGCAATGGATTAACGGAGCACTCTTTGTGTTCAATGCCATGTTGATTACAGATGAAATAAATAAAGAACTAATCGCAGGTAAACTATATTGGGATTATGTGGCATTTGCACCTCTTAAAGAATATTGTGAGAATATGAATAACACTTCAAATCAAACAACAGTTCCAATTCAAAATGTTTCACATAACGAAACTTTTCAAGCAATAGGCCAATTTTTAAAAAATCAATTTCAAAGCGCGTGTTTACAAATATTAGACTTGTGTTATAATCCATACAACGCATTTAACATCATATATAATTTAAAAAAAATGAGTGATTGTCCTGTACCTCTTGCTTTGTGAATGGTAATGTTTTGTTTGCATTCTTCTTCTTTACAATCTTCTTACTTTTGGAACAACCTTCTTTTTCCCATATTTCTTGGATGCTGTAAATTCATTCCTAATGCCTTCTGAGTCCTTTGATCGGTTCACGTACGGTTAGTCTCTAATAGTGACAACGATTTAACAATCTGATTACTGGCAATAATGGTAATCATTGTCTGAGCACGATCATTTATTGCACAAAATTGATAAATTCCCCGGTATTTGCAAGCTTTATAGAGTTGATCTCTTTTAAATCATCTAGGTCACTCATCTTCAGATATCTGTCTGACGCAGTATACAAAACATCTTCAATGTAAAACGTTCTTCCTCCTTCCCTGTAGTCGTAATACTTCTCACCTCTCTGATCAAAGTGAGGTACGGTTCCTTTGAGGCTAAAACCGTCTGCTCTGTCCAAATCAAACACGTAGAATCCGTTCCAATAACCCGAGCTTGAGATGCCGTCGTCATTTGCAATCTCGTCCAAGTCTTCTTGGTATCCGGTAACTGGAATTGACAGAATTCCGCTTGACTTCTCAAAGAAGAATGCCTTGTGATTGTACAATGCCGTCGAGTCTGCCCTCCTATCCCCAATTATTACCTCATCTGCAACTTTTGGATCACTGACATCTGAAACGTTGAACAGCGCAATCTTGATTCCCAATGTTTCAACCCGGTTGTTGCCTGTCTCTTTTGTGTCTCTGCCAATTCCGATGATGTGTTCCTCATCATATGGGTGCAGATAGTTTGAGAATCCTGGAATCTTCAACTCGCCTAGGATCTTTGGGGTATCTTCTGAGAGGTCAATTACGAAGAATGGGTCAATCTGCTGAAAAGTTACCAAGTATAGCCTGTCTGCTATGAATCTTGCCGAAAAGATGCTCTCATCTAGTGCAATCTTGTCTAGTTCTCCGACTATGCTCAGTTTCTCATCTAGCACATAGACTGCATTTGAGCGAACAAATCCCTGCTGCTCTGTGTAATACTCCGTGGTCGTTGCAACCCTGAACCTGTCTGCATTCTCATCCATGGAGAACTGGTTTAACAGTCTTCCAGGAACTGAGCCCATTGCAGCATAATCCATGTCGTCTTTATCAATTGAAATCTTGTGAATTATTGTTTTTTGCACATCCCTCTGGATTCTGGCGTCATACTGGTCTACTGCCGCTCTGATCTCTTCGAACAGTCTCTTCCTGTCGCCGTCTTGCATCTTGCTGTATGCTGCCTGCATCAATTCTGAGATCTCTGTCCACTGTGCAGACTGGCTAATTGACGAATCGTCTCTTATGCCCTTGATGCCATTCTGAATCTCTTCGGGTAATAACGGCACTATCACATCAAAGAATCTGTTCTGTGCCACATTCTCGTAAAATCCAAATGGTACATTACGCTGGTATGTCAGGTAAAAGTTGTTCTCAGACACGTAAAACGTCCCTGAATATCCTGAAAGATACGTCTCTGAATGTACAGTATCCTTAAAGATGTCAATTGCAGTCAACGTGTTAAAGTTTGACAGCTGGTCTGCATTATCAAAGTAATATGCATCTGATGTCAATATTCGCGTCGCTCCCTCAAATATTCCCGGCAATCTTGGATTCTGATAGTCCAAATTACTGTTTGTGACAAAGTACACGTAACCGTCTATCATTCGTGCATCCCTATAGTTGCCGTCAATCGTATAGTCTTTGACAATTACAGGCGTCTTCTTTTCTGACACATCAATGATCACTGCATGGGTGACTGTGCCGTACGAGCGTCTCGGAACAAAGTCATACTGTGCGATGATCTCATCCTCACTTTGAGTGTTGTAAAAGACAACCAGCCTGTCGCTGTTTAGGAACATGTTCTCAATTCGTTCTGGCTTTATGTCCAGTCCAATCTTGAGAACCAACTGCGCAGTCTCTGCAGGATACGCGTCAATTATTGAGAGTGTATTACCTGATACAATGTATACATACCTTGAATCATTCTTGAGATAATCTGGCTCGTCAACATTTTTGACTTGAATGTTAGTTGTCGAGTAATTTGGACTGTCATTGTCGCCATCTACACTTTGAGTTTTTGCCACTACACTCTCATCAAACATCATATTATCGTCGAACATTTGACTCGTTTCTGCAAACTCTGCTGTCATCATCTGCGACCCACTTGTAAAATCTGTTCGAAATGAATTTTGAAGCCCAACTGCCGTTGCTGTCTGAATAATGCTTGTCAACTCTTCTTGCGATGATATTTTCCTGATCTCGTCTGTTCCGTTAAAATGCGCTAATGCTGCATTATTAATATATACTATCTCTTTTGGCCCCTCTATAACTTGCACAGGTGCACTTGGAGTAAATGACATCGTTACACCTATTGTTGCCAATACCGAAATAGCAATAACTACCATTGTTGTTAGTGTGGTATTACGATTCATTTTTTGGCTCATTCTAACATGTCACAGGTTATTATTTAATGATACTTGCAGTTTCAAGTAGTGTGCTTGGCACAGATTGATTTTATTGCGAAATTTTGGACTGTTTGGCCATCTCAACTATTGTCCGATGGGAGCCGCCATCGCCATTACCCTCATCACCAAATCGATAAATTTTGAAATCTGATCGACAAACGTCTTGTATTCAGAAAAATAAAGAGTCGTTTGTTTCGTCAGAACATCATGTTTAATCTCAATTCTTTTTTTATTCTGTGGCATGATTGTCTGACAGTACCAAAATTACAGCATAGCAACAAAACACGCAATTTTTGCTGCATTCTAATAATTATCTGTATGGACAAAGATCTGATAGAACCTCCTGAATTTCAGTCAAAAGCATCCTGATCTGCTAAAATTGGCATCTTGTACAAAAAGTCGTTCACCCCCTGTCCGATAGAGCAAAACAATTGAGAGACCTCACCAATCTCTCACTTAGTGGGAATACAGGTGTGTGGGCCAAGTCAAGTTATGTCAAGCTGTGGCGGCATATAGGCAGTCGAAGAGTACGGGTAATGAAAAAGTTAGACGAATCCAAGGTAAAATGGATCATATTGCAAAAACGAAAGGGTGAGACCACTTCCAGTATTGCAGATATCATGAATGTCTCCACATGCTGGGTCAAAAAGCTCTGGGCCAGATACAGATACGCGGATCTGGGTAGGATTACCTATCCTGCCCCCATAGGAAGGTCGGAGGACGGCTT
>JAKZUU010000088.1:0-3779 GCA_047516405.1 Candidatus Nitrosopumilus sp.
GGAGTTGACGCATTAAGACATCATAACATTGTAGCATTAATCATCTTACACATAAAACTTGCAATATTTTTAACACTTTTTGTGCGGATACTTGGATCATGGATTCAACAATACAGAAAAAAACCTACATCATTGTCATAACTAGGGATGAGGGAGATGTTGGAGGATTTGTCGGAATGTGTGATGAACTATATGCAAATTCACAGGTAGAAACATACGATGAAATAATGGAGAATATGAAAGAGGCGGTAGAACTTGTAGCCGAGGAATCTGGCAACACGAGCGATTCCAAATGCTTGCAGTACAAGAATAATTCCAAAAATCTCTAGCAATGTGATAATAAAATATCTAATCTGCCAAGGGTTTTTCAACAATCAGAAGAAAAGAAAGGCCATGTTGCGCTGCGATGTGACAATGTTGTCACAAGTGCCCAATATTTTTGTGCAACTGCGATAGACTTTCATTTCCGTAAACCAATCTTGAAGCGGTTTAAAACAGATTGTTGTTGTTACTGTTGCTGCTAACCATAATCGACATACCTGTCGTATCTTTTTTCTATCTCATTGTTGTCCCCTGAGAGTATCTTGGCATACTCGTCATTTTTTCTGAACTCGATATACTTGCGAATCTCTGCAAACCTTTCCTCCGGAGGATAAGAGTCAAAGACAGGCTCTATCAACTTTAGATACTCCAGCACCTTTTCGCGAAACTCATCTCTTGTAGGTTTTTTGATTCCGTTCATCCTGAACCATACTACACTCCAGCTTGCCCCTACAACGTGTGGCAGCAGGTCAAATGCCCTTTGAATCTCAAAGCGTTCGTCGTTTCTCATGATTCCTGAATAAATCTTGATGCCGATTTTGCAAAATACGTCACTATCATGTCAGCCCCTGCCCTCTTGATAGAGTGTAAAATCTCCTCTGTAACGTCTTTTTCATTTATATAATTTAATTGGGAGGCTGCCTTTACCAGTGCATACTCCCCTGAAACACTATACGCCGAGACCGGAACATCGAATCTTCTTCTTGTCTCTGCAATCAAATCCAGATATGATAGGGCAGGCTTTATCATCACAATGTCCACCCCCTCATTGATGTCTGATTCGACTTCAAGCATTGCCTCCCGCGCATTCGTATATGGAATCTGGTATGTCTTTCTGTCTCCGAACTTTGGGGCACAGTCTGCAGCATCCCGAAACGGCGAGTAAAAACTTGAGCGATGTTTGGCAGAGTGTGACATAATGGAGACATCGGTAAACCCCTCATCGTCAAGCGCCCTTCGTATTGCAGCTACCTGGCCGTCCATCATTGCAGATGGCGATACGGTATCAACTCCTGCTTTTGCCTGGCTCACTGCAGTCTTTGCCAGTATCTCAAGACTGGCATCATTGTCAATCTTGTCTTCTTTAACGATTCCACAGTGTCCTGTGGATGTAAACTGGCACAGGCATACATCGGCCATAACTACAATGCTGTCTCCAAAATTCTCCCTGATCCCCGATATTGCCTTTTGAACAATCCCGTTATCATCCCACGCCGAGCTTCCCAATTGATCCTTCAGGGTTGGAATGCCAAAAAGCATGACTGCGGGAATTCCCAGGTCTGCAATGACGCCGACCTCATCATTTACATGGTTCAGTGGCAGTCTTTGGATATCTGACATGGACTTTACTGCAAGTCTGTCTTTGAGGTTCTCCTGGACAAATACGGGGGCAATGAAATCATTTGGAGACAGGACGGTCTGCTGAACAAGATTTCTCATCTTCTCTGAAACCCTCATTCTGCGAAGGCGTCTTGTTGGAAAGGACATCTGATGAATATTACCATGTGCACGATATAATCCTAATGTTCAATCTGTTTTTTGTAGTCAAACAGACTGACGGCCAATTCCACTACATCGGATTTGCCCTGTTCTGATGCCTGCCGTACATTGTTCATAGGAGTTGAGACGATACTCTCTACAATTGCCTTTGTCAGCTCTTCAATTATCCTGATCTTTTTGTGGTCTTGCTCGTTGAGCATCTGCAGTGCTTTTGCCAGCTCCCGCTCTCGCAGATCATCAATATTTTTGAATACATCCTTTACAAATGGTTCTGCATCTAGTCTCTTCATGGAAGCCTCTAGCACTTGAACCTCCTCGTTAATTATGTTTTCAACTGCCCTGACCTTGTTCAGACGCGCATTCATGTTCTTTTCGACCATCTCGGCAATCTGGTCAAGGTTCATCAGCTTGACACCCCTGATCATCGCAACCTTTTCATCAACTGTCCTAGGATTTGAGAGGTCTATTATCATCATCCCGCTGTCCTTGTTCTTCATGGCCTCAACTATCCTCTGGTCTGTAACTAGGAAATATGGTGCAGTTGTCGCGACAAATATTACATCATAGTTTTTGAATTCTGTGAGTACCTGTTCGAACCTTATCGGGTCTCCACTGCCCATGGTTTCACAGAATGTCTCTGAGCGCCTTATGGTTCTGCTGGTAACATCAAAACGATATCCACGTCTCTGCAGTGATTTTGCAACAAGTGTAGAGACCTCCCCGGTCCCAATTAACAACAGTCTTTTTGTCTTCAACTCCTCGATATTCTCTTCTGCAATCTTTACTGCCATGGAACCGACCGAGATGCCGCCGGCCCCGATTCCGCTGGAGCTTCTGATTCTTGTCCCGATCTTAATTGCCTTATCAAAGAGTGTATTAAGATGCTGTCCCGAGGCCTTTGCCTCCCTGGCACCGGTAATGGAGTTTTTTATCTGCCCCAATATCTGCTCCTCGCCCAGTACCATCGAGTCCAGTCCCGATGTCAGTTTTAGCAGATGATGCAGCGCCTTGTTGTTCTCTTCGAACTTGACATTTTCATTGAACGTCTCCTCGTCAAGTCCTGTAATTGAGGCCCATGTTTTTTTGATCTTCTCAAGGTCATATGTCTTTGATCTTCCAAACAGCTCTATCCTGTTGCATGTCTGAATGATTACACACTCGTCTAGTTTGGAATGAGCCTTGAACTGCCTGTATGCGTCCGGAATGTCTTTGATTATGAATTGTTCAAGAATGTAGATTGGAGAGTTACGAAAAGTAACACGTGCATTGATTATATTTTGATTCAACACCAACCCCTCAACATTGCTTTTGCCCGCTTTTCAGCTTTTGCTATATGACCATCTTTTATTAACTGTGCAATCGTATCGTCGCCGGCAACGCTGTGCAGGTACTCCCTTCTCTGTTTTTGGGCAGGTATCGTTTTTTTGGCCAACGCCCTTGAGATGGATTGAATCCTTATCTGGGCAATCTCCTCTTTTGTAATGATATCCTTGAGCACCTTTTGGGTTCTCTGTTTGATTCTCCGCGATATTATAGGGCTTTTGCCTCCTGTGAATATTGCAATTTGGACCATGCCATCAAAGTCAATTACTGCAGGATTTGAAAAGTCACTCTCATCAGGATGGTCTGAACTGTACGCCATGATCCTGTTTTGTTTTGCATGTTTGAGTATCTTTTGATTTGTCTTTTTGCTGCTGGTCGCTGCGATAACAAGGTCAGGTTCCAGCTTTGAGAGAAACTCGGGATCTGTGAGAAGGTGGTTTATCAGGCTTATTTTTTTGCCTTTTGCCAGTCCGGCAATACCAGGATTCACTGTATTACTAACCACTGTTATCTTGCAGTTCTTGTCCAGAATGGCGTTGATCCTTTTTTCTGCCTGCTCTCCTGCGCCGACTATGACTATTGTTTTTCCTGTAAGATTCAGGTTGACCATCATTTGATCAGATGCTGTTTTTTTT
>JAKZUU010000089.1:0-34747 GCA_047516405.1 Candidatus Nitrosopumilus sp.
GCTGTGGGAAGTACCGCTGTCGGTACCCTCTTCTTGAACTCTTCTTTGGTTTTGCATTCAGCTATATCTTTTGAGATGTTTTTGGCCGTGGGAAGCACCGCTGCAAGTATCCTGTCCATAACCTTGAGGTACCTGCACACGCTGGTCTGGTCGACTCCGAAGAGTGCTTGCAGTGTGCCCTGCGTGGGGTTGTCTTTTTTGCGAACAAGGGCCATCAGCAAGGCGTGCCTGAGGCGCAGCTTGCATCTGTTCCCTGGATCAGAGGCCCGGGATTCGTCGTCGTAGAACAATGGCGTCTCACCAGAGGCCGTCACGTACGCCTCCACATGTCTCAAAATATACTGGAACTCTTCTATGTTTTGCAGAGTCGCAGAGTGCAGGTTTGACTCGTCTGATATGATACCGTCAAACACCTCGATCCTGTGCAGGTCTGTGCCGGCACCTGAATCCCAACCTGCTTTTCTGCTGTTCCACAGGCTACGCTCAAGGTTCAACTCTTTGTCTTTCTGCTCCAACTCTTTGTCTTTCTGCTCCAACTCCTTGGCTTTCTGCTCTAACTCTTTGTCTTTTTGCTTCAGCGATTTACTGAACCTTGCGTTTTCACGTTCATGCAGCATGGCTTTTTTCTTCAGAATCCTGTTTGACTTCTTGAGCGTCCTTAACTCCTCTTGCAGCTGACTTGAAGTGTGTTTTGTCACGTCTTACTTTACCTAGCCGATATTTATGCTGGTCAATTACAAAATTTTGATGCGTAGTAAAATTTGATAAATCTGGAAAATCATTTTTTGGTCGAATACGCATAAGTTCTTATCTACTAAAAAAGCGGTTTGTGCATTCCAAGCTATCAATTTTTAGTTAATTTTGTCCAAATTTAGGGCATATTGTACTTGCGCCAGCAGCTTAGGAAAGACTTAAAAGAATCTGATTTAGAATAATTCTAGAATGACTCTTCCTAAAGGATTCGGTTCTGGCGGCGCTGGTGGCTCATCAAGCGCTGATGTAGAACGAATGATTGGAAAACGCGTTGAAAACATGACTGGTATGATAACTCTTTCATTCTGGGCAGCATGGTTAGCAACTTTTGGTGGTACTGCAGCAGGATACTTTTATTATCCGTGGGCATATCCAACACCAAGTGGTCACTTTGCATTCATCGTATTGACAATTATTGAGGCAATAGGTTACATCTTCTGTGTCAAAGTCATGGAAGAAGGTTCCAACAAAAACAGCAATGGTATAGTAGGCGGCAGTATTGCTGCAGTCACAGTAGGCACAATACTCATATCATTATATGTTGGCAACTAGAAGGAAACCCCTTCAGACACTTATTTTTAATTTTAATTTTTAGTAAAAAGTGCCGATCTTCACCATTCTAAAATTTTATATACTGACCGATTCATCAATTTTACATGGTCTGGTTAAGACGATGTACTCACTACTTGTTCATAATAGTAGTTGCAGTTAACTCAACACTGTTAACGATTAATGCAGGAGACTACATCTTCTACACTGACTGGGCTTGGACTTCGTACACGGTATTTTCAATATCGCAAACGTTGATGCTTATTGTAGGTGCTACATATTATCTGACATTTACAGGCGTTCCAGGCACAGCAACGTACTACGCTCTAATTATGACAGTATACACATGGATTGCTAAAGGTGCATGGTTTGCACTTGGATATCCATACGACTTCATTGTAACTCCAGTTTGGTTACCATCAGCAATGCTGCTGGACTTGGTTTACTGGGCAACAAAGAAGAACAAACACTCATTGATACTGTTTGGCGGAGTACTGGTAGGAATGTCATTACCGTTGTTTAACATGGTAAACCTGATAACAGTCGCAGACCCACTAGAAACGGCCTTCAAATATCCAAGGCCGACATTGCCACCATACATGACACCGATAGAGCCGCAGGTCGGCAAATTCTATAACAGCCCAGTCGCGTTGGGTGCAGGTGCAGGTGCAGTATTGGCTTGTACGTTTGCAGCGTTAGGTTGTAAACTCAACACTTGGACGTACAGATGGATGGCCGCTTGGTCAAAGTGGGACTAAAAACTCCAACCTTTTTCATTTTATTATTCATCCCTAGAGGGTTCTATGCATTTTAAATTCTGAAAAACATTCTAGAGATTAATTTATTTACAATCTGTTTTACAAAATTGTATGTCACAACTGCATCTTGATAACGCTAATGTATCATTGCCACTACCGCCAAAACCGTTTCTAAAGTGGGCAGGTGGAAAACGCCAATTGCTCCAAATTCTAAATAAAAACATGCCTTTAACATTTGGCACTTTTTTTGAACCGTTCTTGGGAGGCGGTGCGTTGTTTTTCAATATGCTATCTAAACGTATTGAGCAAAAATACGACGTCTCTGATCTAAATTCGGATCTTATATTGTCATACGTCACTATTCGTGACAGTGTTGATGATTTAATCTGCTCTTTGCAAAATCACGAAAAAAGATACAAAAACGATCCAAAGTCGTATTATTACTTTACTAGGGAGAGCAGTCCTGATGATGCAGTTGAAAAAACTTCACGATTAATTTTTTTGAATAGAACCTGTTTCAATGGATTATACAGAGTCAACAGCAAAGGCAAATTCAACGTTCCTCTAGGCTCGTATACTAACCCGAAAATTGTAAACGAGGCCAATCTTCGTGCAGTAAGTGCCAATTTAAAATCAAATAACGTATCTATTACATGCCGTGATTTTAAAGACGTGCTACAACATACCAAAAAAGGTGATTTTGTATATTTTGATCCTCCATACCAGCCGGTTAGTGACACTTCAAATTTTACTAGTTACACAAACAAAAATTTTGTACGCAGCGATCTTGATAGATTGGCCGATATTTGTAAAAAATTAGATTCAAAGGGCCGCCATGTTCTTTTATCAAATTCTAATTCTACAGTTGTTAGAGACATGTTTCCAGATAAACCGTGGACCGTCTTGACGGTTAATGCAAATCGCTCTATCAATTCCAATTCCAAAAGAAGAACCAATCATTCTGAGATATTAATCAAAAATTATTAAAAAGCTTCGAACGGGATCTGAACCCGTGACCTTTACATTACCAATGTAACGCTCTACCAGACTGAGCTACCGAAGCACAAATTCACTTCATACAAAATCCTTATAATTCTTCATTTTGAGTGAATTCATCCTAAACTGTTAAATTTCGCTCATATTTTTATCCTTTTGGAGGAGTAATCAAGCCTGGCCAAAGTAAGCACTTGTGCTTTTGGACATGCAGGACTTAAGATCAAATAATGGGTGATCCTGTCTTTCAGGAGTTCGTGGGTTCAAATCCCACCTCCTCCATCACGTTATTGTTATTATTGAAATGCTCTATCTTGGATTTCTAATTCCTCTGGAGTTTAGAACTTCATAAACATCCGGCAATGAGAAGACAAAACCAACATGCACGCAAGCTTTATCCTCGCATAACTGGCAGAACAGCTCGCCTTTCTGAATTGCAACTTCTGCAATTCTATTTTTTATGTTATCCTTTAGAACAACGCAATCATCCTCAACAGAAATCTTTTGAATCTTTGGGGCATGCTTTGCAAATATTTTGTCTTTTTCCATCATCTCCTCCAACATGTAAGTCACATAGCCTGCAAAGCTGTTGACCCCCTTCATTGTTAGGTCGCTTTTATTATCTTGATAGACTCCATGGAATTTATTATAGACAGTTTCTGAAACGGTGATTGATTTGAATCCTTCTTTTGGCATTTTACTTTTCCTTACCGTATTATAAAGTACCCTTGTATATATTGTTTTATCTTGGCAATGAATAAAGCGTCTCTAAAATCGTCAACATTAGACATTCAAAATTATTCTTTGGCGATCCTAGCATTCAAAAATATTCAAGTTATAGATTATTTTTCTCATACAATACATCAGATAACACTCAAAATCGATGTTTTTACCTCTGGCTTGAAGAGTAAAATCTGCAAATACTGATTTCTGCCTCACAAATCATATCTCTAGAGGATTATTGCTATCGATATGTCTTAAAAGACAACGCAAAAATCTGATTCCGCTCTAAAAACGACGTGTCTATATGTAAAAATCAGTCTTTATAGAATGCCCTCTCCAAGAAATACTATGGGTAAGGGATATTCTACAGAAGAGATTCGTCAAAAATTAATTTCTGTGTTAGACGATGATGTTTCTGGAATGTCTGGAGTTGAGATCTCTAAAAAAATCGGCATAAGCAGAATCACTATGGCAAAATACCTCCAGATTTTTGCAGTAGAAGGATTGCTCCGACAAAAAAATATTGGAAATGTTACTTTGTGGTTTCTAGAATCAGGGCAAGAGTCTTTTGATTTTCCAGACGATTATTTCAAGATCATACCACGGTACATAGAGTATCTGACCAAAGGTACTGAAGAGCAAGTTTACTCTTTAATTCATAACTGTCTGCATTCCGGAGGTACAGTGAACCACCTGACCTTTGAAGTAATTCTCCCGTCTATTGATCATGTAAACAAATTATATGATGATGGTAAAATTGGCACATCCGAACAAAATCTTCTCATGACAACAATTTCAAAATCTCTTCAAATCTTTAATCACATTCCAATACCTTCCGATCCAAAAAAAAATGTTGTTGTTATAGCATCTAACGCTCAAAGCAGGCTGAATTCTGAAGCGGCATCTGCAGTTTATCACTCGTACGGCTGGAATGTATTTCATTTAGGCGATATGTCTTCGGCAATTAATGTACTGTTTGATCTTGATTTTCAAAAACTAGTCGGAAAAATATGGAAACAAAAATCCGGCATTCTGATAGTGGCAATATTTTCTCAAACCAGTGAAAGCCTAAGTTTTTTTGCAAATTCTATAAATCCAATCAAAGAAAAATTTGGAAAGCGTATGAAATTAGCACTTTGCGGAAAAGTATCCAAAAAATCCAAAATCAAATCTGATATGACGTCTGACAAAATTCATGATGTTTTACAGTGGTCAGAAACTTTGTCTCAAAACATGAAATAAAAATGGGCCCGATGTGATTCGAACACATGACCTTTCGATTATCAGTCGAACGCTCCAGCCAAGCTGAGCTACGAGCCCATGAACAAATCTCAAGGCAAGAGTCATTTAAGTTTAATTTGTCTTTAATTCTTGCGTAAAACTTGCTGTCTTGTTAATATCTTGACATAATTGTGTAAATAGTTACTAGTCTAAGTACAAACTACTACTACTATTACTCTTCTTTCCATTTGATCGAGCATCCAATCGAAGGCTCAAAATCTTTTTCTATTGTCTTTCCTGATAACAATTTCTGAATGTTGAGAATCATTGTTTTTTCAGTAGCCTCTTCATCAGGAGTCATTGCATTGTCTATTCTTCCATGAAAAACTAGCCGCTTTTGATTATCAAACAGAAATGGGTCAGGAGTGCACATTGCGCCGTATTTCTTTGCAATCTCTTGTGTTTCATCTAACAAATAATCGAATCCAAATTTTTTCTCTTTTGCTATCTGTTTCATAGCCTCAAAACCGTCTTCAGGATAATTGACATAGTCATTGCTGTTAATGCCTATAATTGCTATCTTGTTACCAAATTTCTCATATATCTCATTTAATGCGTCTACTTTTGCTTTGACATATGGACAATGGTTACACATGAATACTATTAAAATTCCATCACAGTCATTATAGTCATTTAGTGAGTGTTTTTTATCATCAATCCCTAATAATTCAAAATCAGGCCCAATATCTCCAGTTTTTAATTTTAACTGTGATTCCAACAGTACCATCTTATTGTTAAATTCAATCTTTTCAAATAAAATCTTTCCCAAAAGAAAATTCACTATATTTGACCTATTGTGCCTAGTCCATTGAAAAATTAAAGATATTATATCTATAATCTGGAGATATGTAGGCAGTTACAAGAAGACAACAATTAAAATCCACTCATTACCCATTCTTTATGTGGGCCGGTAGTATAGCCTGGTAGTATACCCGCCTTGCACGCGGGGGGTCACGGATTCAAATTCCGTCCGGTCCATCTTATAGTTCGTCTACTTGTCTGCACCAAATTCATCTTACTGGATGGATTTAAATAGGATAAGTTTAGATTTTATCATATGGCAAATGTAGTAGACGGATGGCCTGTATGGATACCTCTCATTGTTGGCTTAGCTCCAGGTTTGATATACTGGTTAGCAATTACCGCAAAGAAAAAATAAAATTTACTTTTATTTTAATTTCTTTTTATTCTGTGTATCTATAGTGTAAACTAGATTAAAAATTGTTATCCATTTTGTTTATTATTTATCATGTTATATGAGATTAATCATTATTTTTAGGATAATGTAACAATGAACAAGATTATTTTGTGTTCTTTTTTGATTCTGCTTCTTATCCCCACTTCGCAAAGTCTATCGCAAACGAATGACGAATCTACCTTGTCTGTATCTCTGAACTCTGAACATACATATGTTTACAGTGACTCTGAAGGGTATGTTTTTGTGGTTGGAATTATTGAAAACAACGATCTTTTAACGTCAATCACTGACATTCAGATTCAAGTACACTTTTTTGATGATTCTAGCTCTGATCCTTTAGAAGTAGTACAAGGAACTACCACACTTGATGTTGTTGCCTCTAATAGCAAATCCTCATATTCTATTCGTTCTTCAACTCCAAATCCTGACATAACTCAAGCGTCTGTATCGATTTTAGGATTTGATTCTTCAGAAGAAAAACAAAAAGGTCTTACTGTGTACGCTACTGACGTATCTGCAGACAAGTCGTTTAAATTCTCAGGAGTTTTAGAAAATATCGGGGCTCCAAATACTAATACCAATGTTTATCTTGCATTTTATGATGCCTTTGAACCACCTCGAATTCTAAAAGTATCTACAATAGGGATTGGGGATGTAGCTCCTGACGCCAAGGTTCCATTTGAACTCGATGAGATGCTTGATCCACAAGCTGTAGGCTTTTTATTATTTGCAGAATCTGACATTTTCCATTCTGATTTTGTTGATGTAAAAATTCCTCGCCCTCAATTAATTGATAAGTTATTGACAATTTCTGATGTTCGTGTCGAGGATTCTGATGGAAATAAACTATCTGAACTTTTTGTTGGTTCGGAAGTTTCTATAAGAAGCGTGATATCAATTCAATCTCCACAAATCCAAAAAGACGATGAAACTGATTATACCTACTATGTCCAGATAAAGCAATCCGGCAAAATCCCATTCATTGAATATATTGAAAAATTTGATGGACGATTTATTGGAATTGAGCGAGAAACTCAAACAATAAATTGGATTCCAGAAAAATCAGGATTGTTCTTCATTGAGACATTTGTCTGGGACGAAAACAACGTTCCACTTGCAGAGCAAGGTCCATTCGTTTTACTAGTCGTAAAATAACACTTTGTAGTATTTTTTAGAACTGTCTGCTTGCCTGACTATCGAAGATCACATTTTTGAACATCCTTTAGATGAAATTTTTTATTGTGGTGTCTTGTTTATAGTATCCTGCAACGATCGAACTTTAGATTAATTTGGAGATAAGTTTGAAATGTTCTGAAAAGGTTCTCTATTTTTTCTAGGCATGACGTAAATAACACTAAAATTCTAATCAACAGACAGTACTCTTACACATCCTCGTCATCGTTAAATATGAATATTCTAACGGAGCGTTTGCTGAATCCTATCACGGAAATACCAATGCAACAATCCAGAAATCTCTTTTGCGGCAAGTTGCTGATAATATTGTTATATTGATTCAAAAATACCAAAATTCTTGATCTGATTACAAACAATATTGAATAATATGCATCGATAAATGGCATGTGTTATCTTATGATTTACTCCACTAGTGAAGCAATTCTGAGAGTCCGAATTAATTTTTGTGCGCTTTGTATTATATCTACAAAAACTGTAGATTTATTTTCAAAGAATATCACTGATCTGCATGTCTGAATATTCTCTTGTTGCACTTGGCGGCACTTTTGATATTATTCACAGAGGTCATCTAACTCTACTTTCAAATGCATTTGCCATTTCTGATAAAGTGATTATTGGCATGACCAGTGATGAGTTTGCCGCAAAAAATGGTAAAACTCTATTAAATAGGTATGATCAGCGTCTCAAAAACTTGATGTCAATTATATCAAAAGAATTTCCAAACACCACATTTCAAATTAGTAAATTGGAAAATGATTTTGGACCTGCTGTTTTAGAACAAAAAGTTCAAGCTCTCATTGTAAGTGATGAAACAAGTAATCAAGGCAGTGTATTAAATGAATTAAGGGCACAGAAAAATCTCTTACCTGTTGAAGTTATTACGGTTCCAATGTTTTTGGCAAAAGATGGCACAAGAATATCGACTACTAGAATTAAAAATTCAGAAATTGATGTTGACGGTAACATATTATCACTTGACCATTAGCTTATCGAATTTTGAGTAATGCGAATAAATCGAAATCTTTTGATAAAATCTTATGACCATTATTAGTTATATGATGAAAAAAATTGACACTGATGTATCTAACATTCAACAGGGCCTACACCCTCAAAATCTATCATATTGGTATGATAAAATCATAAAAGAAACAATTGATATGGCGCCTCCCTGGCTTGAAGATAAAATTAAAGTTCATCAAGATCCAATTCTGCCGATGAAATTTAATCTTGATATCTCAAAACGTGCAGTTAGATACTTTATGATCATAGTTGATAACAATTTAGATGATATGCCATATTCTACAAAACTTTATTTTCTTAAAGTCCAAGAAATAATGTCTACTGAAATGGATAAATCTCTAGTTTAACGTCTTTTTCGTTTTGAGCAGTTAACACGAAGAGATACCAAACGATAACTTGACAGACCCAATTTTGGGCAATACTTAAACTCAAAGTATCTATATCCCATGAATCTTAAATATTTTGAAATGGAATTTTACAAATCAAAGTATTTTGATAGAAAGAAATCTGAAAAAAATTTCAAAAGAGATAAAAAATCTACTCCATCTTTTAGAAATTCACGAAGCTACAAACCCTCTAGATACTCTCATGATGACAGCAACCAAAACGAATCCACAACTGTAACTTGCTTTGATTGCGGCACTGAGTGCCAAGTCCCATTTGTTCCAAGAGGCAACAAGCCTGTTTACTGCAACGACTGCTTTAGACAAAACAACTCCCAAGATTCAGAAAGCTCCGGGTCTTCACGAAGCTACAAACCCTCTAGATACTCTCGTGATGACAAAAATTTACGATCATCGCGCCAAAGAGAATCAAGTAGAGATACTTCCAAGTCTAGGAAACTTGATGATAAATTTTTAAGAAAACAAGAGAAATTCTTCTCCAACGGTTCAGATAAATTTTACAAAACCATCAAAGAGAAATTATTTGAAATTTTAGGTGGCAAGGCATGCTCTAATTGTGGATTTAAGGATGAACGAGCTTTGGGAATAAGTACCATATACGGTGACACTTTCAATGATGGCAGCAATGGACGTGGGACAATAGCCTCCTCTTGGGGAAAATATATCTCTGCACCTCAACTCGCTCGAGAAGAATTAAGTGTATTATGTTTGAATTGCAATCAAATAAGAGAGCCCATATCAAAACCAAAAGACAATCGACCAAAATCAAAAAAGAGTAGATATTTTTCGTAACTGTTTACGTTCTTAGAAAATTTTGTAATTTGGACACTAATTTAACACGCATCTGCAAAATCTCTGCTCTTTTTAGGCACGATATAGCCAGATACTATTTTTCTAGTTAATATGCAGTGCCATTCTTATGATAGCCTGTTAACATTTTAATTATAATTATGTTGAAACTTAATTATGGACAGTGACTCTAAGGCAATAGGAATTTCTCTGGTTGTTATGGTCGGAATTGTAACTTTATACACTCTATTTGGTCTATAGGTTCACTCTTTAATGATCTCTACAGAATTTTCAATAATTTTAGTTGAAATTAATTTGTGCTCCTTATCAATTACAGATTGTATAAAATCTGCAAATATCTCTACATCTTGACTATTTTCAAGCAAAATACTGTGAGCTGATTTATCTTTTAAAGAAATAATTAATTCTTTTCCTATCACATTTAAAACTCCTGAAATATACGTCTCTTTTCCATCCTTGATGAAAACTAGACTTGCTAATTTTTGAGCCTCATATTTATCATCACACACAACGCTGATCTTCATCTTTATTTATTCTCCAAAAGAAATTGTTCTATCTGGCTTTTGGCTTTTTCTCTTTTTTCTTGATGCGTTGCAAGAAATTTGTTAATCTTTTCAATTAAAATTGCTTTTATTTCTCCTGAAAGTAATTTTCCAGATTTATAATCGTCATAAATCACTTTTAACTTGGTGTCATCTGGCTCAAAAAATATTCTTAGGTATTGATACGATACATCAATGTCTGGATTACCGCCCAGTTTTTTGTGTTGTTCGATGTTTGGTTGTCCTCCAGAAAATCCATATTGGTTAATCTTATTTTTTACAACATTTGGAGCATCAGTTGTGTATATTGTACCTCGTTCATCAGATGCTGACATTTTTCCTCCGGGTCCTTCTAATCCTGGAATCATTATGTTATGGATTAACGCTGGTTTTTGTTTTCCAATCTTTGGCGCAATATCTCTTGTTAATCTAAAATGTGGATCCTGATCAACTCCCAACGGAATTAAAACTGGATTATCTTCAATAAAACACGGTGCAGATTGTAATGACGTATAAAAAATCATGCCCAAATTTGTTTCATTTGTAAATCCAAACGTTGCTTTTGTATTGGAAAAATTAATCTTCTTTGCTACTTGAGCCGCAATTGGATAGAGTGTCTGAATATTTCTTGTGTTGATAATAATTTTTGTTTTTTCTGGTTTGAAACCTAATGCTATAAAATCTAACGCGTTCTCATATGCGAATTTTTCAGTCTCTTCTAAGGTAAGGTTAGGCTTTGAGTAAAATTTTTCGTCATCTGTTAATTGAAAGTACATATTGACATCAAATTTTTCTTGTAGCCATTTTGCAAACACCCATGGCACCAAATGCCCGATATGCGTATGTCCTGATGGCCCCCTCCCGGTATACAGAAAAAATTTGTTGCCTTTCTCGTATTCGTCAAGAATTCGATTCATCTCTCTATGGGAGAAAAAAATTCCTCTTTTGAGCATAAAATGTTCTTCTCCTGTAATTCTTTTGATTCTCTCTAGTAATTCTGGAGATATCTTCTCAGTGCCGAATCTTTTGATTAACTTGTCGTAGTCAATATCCCCCTCAACATGCCAAGGCGTTACAATAAAATCATCAGTTGGCATTCATCTTGACTTGGGTTAAGGTTTAAAAAGTCTTTTTGAGATTCTTTGCTATTGTCGCACGTTTTACACAATATTGAAAAAAAAATCATCAATTCTTTACGAATAAATCAAGAACAGACCACTAGTCAACTAGAGACATCTACTAGACTCTCAACGGATCAAGTTAGACGTGGTATTGAATGGCTTAAACTAAAAGATTTGGCAGTTGTTACTGAAACAAAAACAAGTAAAATCCAATTAGGCAAAAACGGTATTGAATCTCTTCAGAAAGGCTTGCCTGAGAGAAGATTGCTGAACTTGCTTGAGAGCGGACCTAAAAAATTATCTGATCTGCAAAAAGAGCTTGGACCGGTATTTGGACCATCAATTGGATTGTCTAGAAAGAACGATTGGATTACCACATCCTCTGATCTAATCTCTGTGAAGAATCCACCTTTGGAACTTCCCGGCGAAAAAACGCTCAAGCTTGTGGGGGCGGACTCTTTGGAAAATATTGACAGTGACGATCTTTCGGCACTCTTGAAAAGACCTGATTTTATTATTGAGGATATCATCACAAATAAAAAAATTGCTTTGTCTGAATCTGGAAGATCAATAAAATTCTCAGATGCTTTTGGGGATATTGATGTTGAGGCAGCTGTCCCTGATATTTCTGTTGCAAGGACTCATCCATTAAAAGACATCATTGATGAAATTCGTGAAATCTTTATCACACTGGGCTTTTCAGAAATTTTTGGAAATCTTACTCAATCAAGCTTTTGGAATTTTGATGCTCTATTTACCCCTCAGGATCATCCTGCAAGAGAATTACAAGATACATTTTATCTAGATGGAGTTTCTGCTAAAAAAATTGGAACAGCCCGCCAAATCAAAAATGTCTCTGAATCTCACAAGAGCAACTGGCATTATCTGTGGGATATCAATGAAGCACAGAAAATGGTTCTGAGAACTCACACTACATGTGTAACAATAAAATATCTGGCCGAATCCAACACTGATGAAGCACGAGTCTTCTCCCTAGGGCGTGTATTTAGAAATGAAAAAGTCAGCTACAAACACCTTGTAGAGTTTAATCAAATTGAAGGCGTTGTCATTGGAAAAGATGCATCCTTACGAAATCTAATGGGGATCCAACGAGAATTTTACAAACGAATTGGACTCACCAAAATAAAATTCTGGCCTACATTCTTTCCATACACTGAGCCATCCCTTCAAACAATGGTCTATAATGAATCATTGGGAAAATGGATTGAATTATTTGGAATGGGCATATTTCGACCCGAAGTAACTAAACCGCTTGGAATCACTAAACCTGTTTTAGCCTGGGGCGGAGGCATTGAAAGAATTGCCATGTTAAAGTATGGTCTGGACGATGTGCGGGAATTTTATGGCAACGATCTTGGATGGTTGAGGAGTGCTACAAAATGCCAGTAGTCACACTCTCATACGATCTTCTCTTAGACGTAATCTATGGGCAAAAATTATCTAGAGAAAATTCAAAAGATATTGACCGTAAAAAAGAGATCTCTGAACTGCTGCCATTTCTTGGATTAGATATTGAATTTGATGATTGTATCGATACAGTTCGAGTTGAATACAGTCCAAACAGACCGGATTATTCCATTGAATATGGGGTTGCAGTCGGTCTGCAAGGATTATTAAAAGTTAAGACAGGAGCAGTTAAACTCGATATTAAAAAATCTGACAAATATCTGATATCGGCAGATCCCAAAATATCTCCTATTCGTCCTTTTGTCACTGGAATTGCTGCAAAAAATGGAACGGTAGATGATCAACTAATAGAGCATCTAATGACCATGCAAGAGGATCTTCATCTTGGAATAGGACGAAAAAGAAAAAAATCGTCGATTGGAATACATGACCTAGACAAGATAACATTTCCTCTGGTTTATACTGCCACTGACAGGAATCACAAATTCATACCTCTACACTCTGAAGAAGAACTTACAATCTCTGAAATCCTAGCTGACACCAAAGTGGGCAAGGATTATGCTTCTCTCTTGGGACAGTCTCCACTGGTACCTATAATTTTAGATGCAGAGCAAAATACAGTATCCTTTCCACCAATTATTAATGCCGCAGTTACAACTGTTACTACAAAAACAAAAAATCTCTTCGTCGAGATAACTGGAATGAATAAAAAAGATGTTGAGGATGCGCTATCCCTCATTGCGATCATTTTACAAACTGCTGGGTTTACTTTGGAATCAGTTGCAATATCAGGAGCTGAAAACTCTCCACCTGAATTCAAAGAAAGAATAATGTCTGTCGATCCTATGATGATCAACCAAACTCTTGGCTTGAATCTTGACGCCGCAGAGATTATCTCATGCCTGCAAAGATCCAGATTGGATGCATCGTACAACGGAACAGCCATTGTATGCACAGTCCCTGCATACCGGTTTGACATATTCGGACCCATGGATATAACTGAAGAGGCTGCCTTGGGATATGGAATTGGCAATCTTAAACCCGTGCTG
The DNA here is from genome assembly GCA_047516405.1 of Candidatus Nitrosopumilus sp. Taxonomy (GTDB): domain Archaea; phylum Thermoproteota; class Nitrososphaeria; order Nitrososphaerales; family Nitrosopumilaceae; genus Nitrosopumilus. The sequence continues at coordinate 13,824 of JAKZUU010000089.1, forward strand.
CTTCCTTCCCAAACCATTGGCCAAATTAATCCTATATCCATCCAACTACGATCTCTGGATAAAACAATGATCGGACTTGGATACTTGGAAGCATTGAATTCAAGTCTAACCAGTAAAAGAGTACTTTATGGCATGACTAATCATGATGCTACAAAACTTGTATCTGTACTTGATTCAAAGAGTCAAGAGCACACCATATTGCGTGATTCTATTTTGCCCGGACTAGTGGAAAATTTATCAAGAAACATTCATGAATCATACCCTCAAAAAATGTTTGAGACCGGCACTGTCTTTATCGTCAATGACGAAATATCTGAAAAAATTCATCTCTCTTGTATCAGCGCTCACAAAGATGCAAGTTTTACTGAAATTAAATCCGTTTTACAATCTGCCCTGAAAATTGGCTTTGGGATTGATATCAAAACAAAGACCATGGCAGATCCTCTTTTTGAGAAAGGCCATTGCGCTGACGTGGTTTTAAATGAGCGTTCAATTGGCGTAATTGGAAAAATCGACTCAAAAATCATTAAAAACTACAAAATCCGCGTATCTGTAGCAGGTTTTGAAATATCTTTATCCGATTCCATCTTGGCTAACATCTAATCTATATTCAACTAATACAAAGACAATTCATAATTCTATGAATTAATGTCTCAAATCTACCCGTTTGCCAAACCTTCTAAAGCATCTTGGCATATATCGCAGCACAAAAATTATTGGGCATTATGCATCTGCAGTCTGAAATTCAGAAATAAAACTTCATAATCAAGAGATATTGCATTCTAATTGATTTATTCCAGTTTTTATTGCACAGCGTTACGAGCATAAAATATTTGCATATAAGCGAAGAACAAAAATCTCAGGTCAGAATGCAAACACAGGACTAGAATCACAATATGATTTCTTTAGATGTTCTACCATAGTAATCCTCCTTAATGGTTTTTAGTGGGATAGTTTTATCATTAAACGCCCAAGAGCAGGCATGCAGACGGATTAGGATGACGATGATCGTTATGATACCTATGATTTCTAATTCACCCAGGCATGCTACATTATGGGCACCCCCGGTTAGAAAACCCAATGAGGTTTTGGCTAAAATACCGATGAACTTGTGCGAGTCAGAATCGGGGAACATTATTTACTTTTAAAAACCATTATACGCTACAGACAATACTGAAAAACAAGATGGTAAATTATTGGCTAGCAAAACAAGAACCTGGTGGGCCACGTGGTTATAATTTTGAACAACTAAAAAAAGACAAAACGACAGTATGGGATGGCGTTCATAATAATCTGGCATTAAAGCATATGAGGGAGATGAAACCAAACGATCTGGTTCTATTTTATCATACAGGCGATGAAAGGCAAGCAGTAGGGATAATGCAGGTTATCTCAAAACCATATCCAAACCCAAAAGAAGATGTCAAGCGTTTTATTGTCGTAGACGTAAAATACAAGAGATCCTTAAAACGTCCTGTAACCCTTGATGAAATGAAAAAAGAGATAGAATTCAAGGATTGGGAACTCGTTAGAATCTCAAGATTGTCTGTCATGCCTGTACCTGAGCCCATTTGGAATAGGATTCTGGGCATCTCTCAAAATTAGTCATAATCGATTTATTGATATAGGCGACTTGTTTAGCTGATTTATGGCAACAGCTTATGTTTTAATAAACTGTGAGTTAGGTTCTGAAGAAGCTATTATTCAGCAACTAAAGGGCTTGGAAGGTGTTAAAGAAGTTCATGGAACTTTTGGCGCATACGATATTTTGGCCAAGATCGAATCAGATACTGTTGAAAAACTTCGAGAAACAATTACTTGGAAGATCAGGAAAATCGAAAAGATTCGCTCTACTTTAACCTTGATGGGTATTGAAGGTCAAACATAAATCTTTTTTTTATTATGATTCTACATTTTATTTTTGTTGTGCCGCAGAAGGATCGTCTCAGACGCCGATTTGAATTTGAATACGTCAAAAAAATGAGCCAATTCTATAAAGTTTGGATCAAGGAGAAGTTTGGACGAGATTATGAAATTCGATGCGATGAAATGATAACAACGCCACGAAGCATCCTTCAACACCTTGACACTTCTACATTGTTACAGGATCATCGACAGAGAGGTGAAGAGATATATCATTTCTATCTGACACATTTCAGGCCTTGGTGGACTGATTGCACTTGTGAAGGATACCACGCTGAAAATTTTGGAATGGTGTTTTGGCAAGCCCCAAAAGAGTCTGATGATACCTTGTTTCTTGCAGAAAAAAACTGCACCACCGTATCGCATGAGTTACTTCATGAGCTATTGAGAATCAGCGGATATAAAAAATTCATTCAAGAAGTCCATGATGTATGGACTAAGCATCTTTTTGAACAGTTAGAATTTGATCAGTACAGTGAAGATTTTCAAAGAACCGATGGCAAACCATCGTTCCTAACAATGAATACTACACAATTCAACTTGCAAAATAATTTTCAAAATTAGCATTTGGTAACTGAGTAAATATTGTTTTCAAAGTTTGCTGTTTTAAAATCTAATTTATTTTCTGGATCATTGAGTCTTGATTTGCCCAATGTATCTAACTCTACTAGCGCATCTCCTCTAAATCCTACTGAAGAACCGTAAATTCCATCAATCAACATTGTTCCATGATCTCCTTTTTTGATATCATCGACCATATCATAAAATCTAACAGTCTCTTTTTTGTTTACAGGATTTCCAGTTGCTTTGTTGTATGCAACTGCAATATACATTCCGTTGTTTTTTACTGCAACTGGAATTTTGTGATTTTTACCTGAGGCACCAGGAATTACGTCATTGACTATAACTTCGCATTTATGATACATGCTTGAAACGTAGGCATAGAATCTATATTGCGCATATTTTCCTGCCGAATCCTCCTGACAACTAACAAAGACTTTGTGTAGCAACTCCAAAGCCTCGTCATTCATACTTTGCAATCTGTCGTCAATTCTTCCTCTTTCAAGCAATTCTGATTTGCATTCTTTTGCAACTAAAGTTAGAATAAAATCTGGCAGATTGTAATTTTTAAGTGCTGCAACAAATGCCCCTGCTTGGGACATGCCAAATTTTGGAAATCCTTTATTGACCATGATTGTATCCTGATATCGAAAAACTCCAACTTTTTAACATCGTACTGTTAAGATACCTTCATCTTATAATTGTTAAGAATTTACGTCTTAGATGTTTCAAAATATTCTTGTTAAAAACATCTGCTTTGTTTTTTAAAAATTAAAATCTTTAATTACGGTAAATCTGCTGAATATCGTGGAAACTGACACTACTGCTAAACTTGTATCTGATGTCTATCAGAAATTAAAAGAAAATATTCCAAAATACCGGAGTGTAGTTGGAAGACCGTTAACATTAACTGAGAAAATTTTATCTGGACATTTTGACGAAACTGACGACAAAAATTTTATCGGCGGTCAAGACTATGTATTTTTAAAGCCTGATAGAGTTGCATTACAGGATGTTACCGGACAGATGGTGATGTTACAATTTATGCAAGCAGGGCTCAAAAAAACATCTCTGCCCACAACAGTACACTGTGATCATCTCATTCGAGCCGAGGTTCGAGGCGATGTTGACATGAAAGTCTCACTTGATGAAAATAGCGAAGTTTTCAAATTTTTGCAATCAGCTTGCGCAAAATATGGGTGTGGTTTTTGGAAACCAGGCGCCGGAATCATTCATCAGGTAGTTCTTGAAAATTATGCATTTCCTGGTGGATTGATGATAGGCACTGATTCTCACACTCCTAATGCTGGAGGTCTTGGAATGATTGCAATAGGTGTAGGGGGGCTAGACGCTGCAGAAACCATGGCAGGTTTGCCTTGGGAGCTGCTATATCCTAAAAAAATCGGGGTTAAACTAACCGGACATCTAAATGGATGGACAGCTCCTAAAGACATTATATTGAAAGTTGCCGATAAATTAACAGTATCTGGGGGCACAAATGCAATTATCGAATATTTTGGTCCGGGTGTACAAACTATCAGCTGCACTGGAAAGGCCACCATTACTAATATGGGTGCCGAAATTGGTGCCACATGCTCAATCTTTCCATATGATCAAAGGATGGAGACTTTTCTTAAATCTACTGACAGAAACGATATTGCAGAACTGGCAAACCAAAATAAGGATCTGCTTGTTGCAGATCCAGAAGTTGAAGAAAATCCTGAAAACTTTTTTGACAGAATAATTGAAATTGATCTCTCTACGTTGGAACCGCATATAGTCGGACCTCATACTCCTGATCTGGCAAGATCTATCTCTGAACTAACCAATGATGTAAGATCAAATGACTACACTGATCAAATCTCTGTCGCATTAATTGGAAGCTGTACAAACTCTTCTTATGAGGATATGTCTCGAGCTGCAAGTCTGGCAGAACAGGCCAAAATTAAAGGGATTAAATCAAAAATTCCTTTACTTGTGACTCCTGGCTCTGAACAGATTCGGGGAACCATAGAGCGAGACGGACAGATGAGCTCATTGGTAGATATCGGTGCAACTGTTCTTGCGAATGCCTGTGGCCCTTGTATTGGCCAGTGGAATCGGCCTGAACTGCAAAAAGATCAACAAAACACAATCGTTACAACATTTAACAGAAATTTTCCAGGACGCAATGATGGACGGCGGAATACTTTGAATTTTATTGGCAGTCCTGAGATGATAATTGCCTTAGCATTAGGCGGAAGACTCTCTTTTAATCCATTAAAAGATGATCTAGTTGCATCTGACGGGACTAGATTCAAGCTTGAGCCCCCAAAGCCGGCACCTGAAATACCTAAAGGCGGTTTTATTAAACCCAAGGGCATCTTTATTGCACCTCCTGAAAATTCTGATGGTGTAGAGGTCTTGGTTAATTCCAACAGCAAAAGATTGCAGCGCTTGGAGCCTTTCCCAAAATGGAACGGCAAGGATTTTCAAGACATACCAATTATGGTAAAGACTAAAGGCAAATGCACTACTGATCATATATCGCCTGCAGGCGCTTGGCTTTCATTGCGTGGGCATTTAGATAATCTTAGCGACAACATGCTTTTAGGTGCAGTTAACGCATTTAATGATCAAATAGGCCAGGGCAAGAATATCCTTAACAATAAACTAGAATCATTTTCAAGCATTGCACGACAGTACAAAGAAAAGCAGATCAACTGGATAATTGTTGGCGATAATAATTACGGTGAGGGCAGCAGCAGAGAACACGCTGCTATGACTCCACGTTATTTGGGATGTGTTGCAGTCATCACAAAAAGTTTGGCAAGAATTCACGAAACTAATCTGAAGAAACAGGGCATCTTGGCACTAACCTTTAGTAATTCTGATGACTATGAAAAAATACTCGAAGACGACAGAGTCAGCTTGGTGGATTTAAACGCATTGGAACCTAACAAACAAGTCAAGTGTATCATCTCGCATATTGATGGGAGCAAGGATGAAATCTTTCTGAATCACTCTTACAATAACTCTCAAATTAAGTGGTTCCAATACGGCTCTGCACTAAATGTGCTAAGAAGCAATCAGTAAAGCATCTTAATCAACAACTGCTGCCACTGCCATCTTACCATCTCCAAATTATTCTGTTTGACAGCTTTGAAATTTTAGCTTACGACCTGTGGAATTTTGATGTGGGCAGACCGGAATCGAATCTTGTGGATACGCAGGTTCATGTAGTATCTTTAGATCTATTTCATATCTGAGATAAGTAGTGATAATTATACTGCCATCTTGTTCTGGCAATCTCTGAGTGCAAGACATCATAAGCCTTTGATGCATTTGTCTCATCTAACACAACTATTATGCTGTCCTGGCTAAAATATGTATCAAGTATCTCTACACCTTCTGAATGCAAAACTTCAGTTACATATGATACAACATCTGAACGATTCTGATTTGAAGAAATAGAGATCTTAATTTTTGCAAGACCAGCACTAAAAATATTTTCTTGGTTTGGATGATTCTCAAACATCTTACGAACCCCATCAACGCCCTCAGTAAGAAATCTAAACGAGTCTGCTATTCTAAAAAATTCATAGTTGTCTGTAATCTCTGAAAACTGGTTCAAAACTGTTGTGGGAGCCATATCATTTGAATCCTTGATTGAAAACTTGATATCCATTATTCCGTCAGTCAAAGCCAATCAAGCATTTTTCAAAACTGGCTCTTCTCTAACATCTTCCTTGCTTTCAAATGAATCTGCATATCGCTTGATGGCAACTACTACTGTGTTGAGATTAACCGGCCCTCCCAAAATCTTTTCAATCTCCGGTTGGATCTTTACTGCCTGTGCCGTGTAATTTATCAAGTTCATCTTTACGCAATCATAAATTGAGCGATTTCTGGTAATGATCTCTCTTACAATCTCTGGTACGGACATAATATTGCTTCTCAGTTAATATTCTATAATGTCATTTATAATCTTCTCTTGTAATGAAATTAAGAATTATTATAAAAATTTATATAATGTATGATATATTACATATATTAGGTGAATATGACAATGTTTTTTGACGACGAATTTGATAGAATCTTCAAGAGAACGTCCAATTCATTTGTAAGTCTGAATGATCTCTTAGATGAGGCCAAGAGTACAAATTCCGTTTTTGGTCCATACTATTATGGTTATACAATGACCACCGGACCTGACGGAAAGCCGGTAGTAAAGGAGTATGGCAATATAAAGCCCGGACTGCTTCCAACTTCAGATACAAGAGATCCGATTGTAGACACTGTTGTCAATGACAAGGAAAAGACTGTAAAACTCATAGCTGAGATGCCAGGAGTTGAAAAATCAAACATCAATGTGGTGATTGAAAAAAATATCGTCAAGATTGATGCAGAACAAGACAAAAAGAAATACCATTCTCAAGTGCCACTGCGAATCAAGGTGGATGAGAATTCTGTAAAGGCTTACTACAAAAACGGAATACTTGAAGTAACATTGAAGGTTCTTGAAGAAGAAAAACCACAAGGCAAAAGGGTGGAGGTGCAATAGAGTGCCGCCTCTATTCTATTTTTTATAGGTGATAATTAAGATGAATGAAATTGAATTAAAAATTAACGAGATCCCACAACAACATGTTGGGCGAGGAAGAGCCATAGTTGACGCCAAAATTATTGAGGACACAAAATGGAGTACAGGTCAGATTTTAGAGTTAACATACAATAAAAAAACACACGTGAAACTTTGGCCTGGCTCCCCCGGAGAATACGGTGCAGGAATAATCAGAATAGATGGAATAACAAGACAAAACATTGGAGCAGGAATTGATGACAAGATAAAAATCAAAGCCGTAGAAGCAGCAGATGCAAAGCAAGTAATCTTGTCTCCCACTGAAAAAGTTCAAACAGAAGGACTGCAAGAGTACATGATTCACAATTACTTGAACCATGTATTTACAACCGGCGATACCATATCTCTCAATACACAGATGGGTGGAAAAATTCAGTTTATCGTAACCAGTACAGAGCCATCAAAGCCAGTTATAGTTACAGAGCAAACAATTTTCAAACTAGGTACGATGACAAAGGCAGTAGATGTGACCATATCAAGAATAACGTATGATGATCTTGGCGGTTTAAAAAATGAGGTACAAAAAATCAGAGAGATGGTGGAATTGCCCCTGAGACATCCGGAACTATTTGAAAAGATAGGTGTTGAGGCACCAAAGGGTGTATTGCTGTACGGTCCTCCAGGAACCGGAAAGACTCTCCTTGCAAAGGCAGTAGCAGGCGAGACTAATGCAAATTTTACATATCTTAGCGGCCCTGAAATCATGGGAAAATATTACGGCGAAAGTGAAGAGAGACTTAGGGACATATTCAAACAAGCCGAAGAAAACTCGCCAAGCATAATCTTCATTGATGAGATAGATTCCATTGCACCAAAGAGAGAAGAGGTAACAGGCGAAGTAGAGAAGAGAATTGTCTCTCAACTCCTAACATTGATGGACGGCATGAAGTCTAGAGGTAAAGTTGTAGTTATTGCAGCTACCAACAGACCCGACTCTATTGATCCTGCAATCAGAAGACCGGGCAGGTTTGACAGGGAAATTGAGATTGGAATTCCAGATGAAGAGGGAAGACAAGACATACTTGCAATCCATACCCGAGGGATGCCAATTGATGAGAAGGTAGACTTGGATGATGTTGCAAGGATAACTCATGGTTTTGTAGGGGCTGATCTTGAGATCCTTGCAAAAGAGGCTGCAATGAGATCTCTGCGAAAGATCTTGCCAGACATTGATCTTGATCAAGACAAGATATCTTCGGAAATTCTCCAAAAAATCAAAGTTACAAGTGATGATTTTAGAGATGCACTAAAGGAGGTAAAACCATCCGCATTACGAGAAGTGCTAGTGGAGATTCCAAATGTAACATGGGATGATGTTGGAGGATTAGATGAATTAAAAGAAGAACTGCGTGAAACAGTAGAATGGCCCATCAAACACAAGGAAGCTTTTGACTATGCTGATGTCAAGGCGCCAAAGGGCATATTGTTGTATGGCCTGCCTGGAACCGGAAAGACCTTGATTGCAAAGGCACTTGCAAAAACAACCGAATCCAACTTTATCAGCATTAAAGGACCAGAACTACTCTCAAAATGGGTTGGTGAATCAGAAAAGGGCGTACGGGAAGTTTTCAGAAAGGCACGACAGGCCGCTCCGTGCATAATCTTCTTTGATGAGATTGACGCACTTGTCCCACGAAGAAGTGGGGGTAATTCTTCCCATGTATCTGAAAGTGTCGTATCTCAGATACTGACTGAAATTGATGGATTAGAAGAGTTGCACAACGTATTGATTGTTGGCGCTACCAACAGGCTGGATATTGTAGATGATGCGTTATTGCGACCTGGCAGATTTGACAGAATAATTAGGGTTCCAAATCCTGATGCAAAAAGCAGAGAACAAATCTTCAAGATTCATACCCGGAAAAAACCACTTGATAGCAATGTAAAGATCTCTGAAATAGTTGAGCGTACAGACGGATTCAGCGGTGCAGAGATAGAGTCAGTTGCCAACAGGGCGGCAATTACTGCGCTCAAAAGATATGTTGAAGGTAAATCACGGAACTTTAGGGATATAAAGATCACTCAGCAGGATTTGATTGATTCAATTGAGAAAATAAGACCGAGCCTATCAAAAAATTCTGATGATGATAAAATCGAAACCACTGTTCCAGATGTATAGTAATGCTGTTTGTTGCATGTACACAGATCACACCATGACATTCTGTGGCATTGTCTGCCAACAAAAAATTGCAACGGTCTATTGAAAGTCAAGATCTCATCTTCTCTGCAAAATTGACTGTTGATCAAAGTCTATCAATATCTCATATTTATTATTGCTATTATTATTCGTGGCAACGCAAACAACTCAAACAAAACCGGCAAGCGCATGGGGCAAGACTGTCCATACTCCCTTTAAAAAAATGATCGCGTTGACCAAAAATATAATTCAGAATAAATAGCATATTCCAAAGAAAAAAATCAAAAAAAAAACAATAACTTGGAAACTTTACTTGTAAACATTACAGTTGAATGTGGCGGGCCTGTTTATGGAGTGGCACAACCACAAGAGACCGCATATGTCTCTTGGCGTAAATGGGGAGAATTAGGCTCCTGCCCATGTGTTCATACGCAAAGTGCCGCCTAGAGGAGAAACAGTTATTGGCAAACAAACATGGGATGGATGCCGTGTCAAGTAAAGCTGGAACTGACCTCTGGCAATCAACCAATCCTTGAATTCTAAGAGCGGTACTGTGATTTTTTGATAATTCTCCAACTTGTCTAATCATGGTCTCTGGTCTGGTTGCCAATTCCATGCAACTACGTCGATCAGATATATGAACTGGTGTGAAACGTGGGGCCGACCGGAATCGAACCGGCGACCTACGGGTCACTACAGCTCCAAACTTACATCATTCTTGCGTCAGTTTAGCTTAGTTAACCTCTGGAGCCCTTAGCGGTGATCTTATTCGTAGACACTGTCGCCCTACCAGGCTAGGCTACGACCCCACAACAAACCTGAAATAGACTTGAATTTTAAGTTATTTTAACCAAGATTTATTTGCGATATCCTCTAATTGTAAGTGTTAATACATCATGGTAAAACCCATTTATCTGATACTAGGTGCCATTCCTGTAGTTGTAGCTCTCTTGCTTGTTACTCCATTATTGCTAAAAAATGAAATTCCTACATCTGCTGCTAACTCTACTGATAATATAGAGATTGAATACACTAAACATCAGCTAAAAAAGATCTCATACGGTATTACTGAACGAATTGGATCTCAAAAAACTGAGATTCTTTATATAAAAAATAACGGCGACTTGAAGTACTCTATATCTGCCCAAGGCTATCTAAAACCTGACGCTCGCTCAAAACTTGATCAAGCCACACTTGACAAAATAAAAGCGTTGATAAAAGAGACCGGTTTTATCGCAATACCCTCCGAGTCATTTACAATTTTAGATAATGCCACTGAATATCAAAAATCAAATGTCAAAGTTACTCTTAATGGACGTGTCAACCAAATTCACTGGCCAGAACAAAACGCAACTGCAGATTTTATCCCACCGATAATTACTATGGTCGAGTTAGAACTTGACAAGATTGTGTCTGAATTTAGTGAATAGATACAAATAGTCTTGAAGGATAATTAAAACATGCTTTCGTTATATGGACAACGACTAGATGCCAAAGGAATAGTCTCTGATAAAATAAATTCTACTGACACTTTGCGTGGCTCCTCCACCCTCAAACGCGGTTTTGCACACATGCTAAAAAATGGAGTTGTAATGGATGTTACAACCGTGCAACAAGCCCAAATTGCCGAGGAGGCAGGCGCCGTCTCTGTTATGGTTTTGGATAAACTTCCATCTGACGTTAGAAAAGCAGGCGGTGTTGCACGAACTGCAAGTATTCAAATTGTTCAGGACATAATGGATTCTGTGACAATTCCAGTAATGGCAAAATGCAGAATCGGTCACGTCAACGAAGCATTAGTTTTACAAGAAACTGATGTTGACATGATAGACGAATCTGAAGTCTTGACTCCCGCTGATGAATTTCATCATATTTGGAAATGGGATCTTACGACTCCTGTTGTTAACGGTGCACGGTCTCTGGCAGAAGCTCTAAGGCGAATTGAGGAAGGCGCATCAATGATCAGAACAAAGGGGGAACCTGGAACAGGAAATGTTGCAGAAGCTGTAACTCATATCAAAAAAGTCAACGATCAATTAAGAGTAATAAAGGCAATTTATGATTCTGGAGACAATCAAGATTTAATTAGAATTGCAAGGGAGTTTAAAGTATCCTTTGACATTGTCAAGCAGACTGCACAGCTTGGAAGACTACCTGTTGTAAATTTTGCAGCAGGCGGAATTGCAACTCCGGCTGATGCAGCATATCTGATGTCCTTGGGGTGTGATGGTGTTTTTGTAGGATCCGGAATTTTCAACGCTGACGATGCAAAACAACGGGCAGAAGCAATAGTCTTGGCTACCACTTTTTGGAATGAGCCTAGCAGAGTTGCAGAGGCTCAAAAAATGATCGATGAAAGACAGTCTATGTTGGGTCTGGATGTAAATACACTGGAATTACGAATGCAAGATCGTGGTGGTTCTTCATGAATCTTAATGTTGGCGTTTTATCAATACAAGGCGACGTTCGGGAAAATCTTGACTCCGTCAAAGCCGCAATTGACGAACTGAAGATAGATGGTAAAGTATCTAGCGTAAAAACACCCGAAGAAATTTTACAGTCAGATGCCTTGATAATCCCTGGCGGTGAGAGTACCACCATCGGCAAACTCTCTTTGGCAAACGACTCTTTGAGTGTATTAAAGGAAAAAATTGAGTCTGGGATGCCGGTACTTGGAATCTGTGCCGGCATGATAATGCTGTCAAATACTGCAAATGACCGTATTGTTGGAAAAACCAACCAACCACTTTTGAACATACTTGACATCACATTGGAGAGAAATTCATTTGGACGGCAAAAGGAATCGTTTGAAGCTGCCATATCATTGACTTCTATTGGGATCCCAAAATTCAATGGCGTGTTTATCCGAGCTCCATCCGTATCTGATGTTGGCTCTGATGTGACAGTTTTATCAAAACTTGGCGATAAAATCATCGCCGTAAAAAAAAGCAACATCATTGGTACGTCATTTCATCCCGAACTTACTGAAGACACTTCACTGTACAAATACTTTTTAAATCTTGTAAATGCAAAAATCAGCAACCAATAGCCAATTAATCTGATATCTCTTTCTCGTATTTCAAGTGTACAAATAAACAATAATGGACGTTGCGAATGACCATCTACAATAAGTTGTGCATAGATCTCAAGTCTTTTTCAAACGCCAGTAAATTTTCAGGAATTGATATTTTGATTGGATCTTTTAACGAAAGATTTTGAGCTTTTTTCTCATTCCAAACCTTTGAGTTAAACTCTGTGATCTCTTCGGTGATCTCGTCTTGTTCCTCTATCCCTTCTGCCTGGACTTGTTTTTCCTTATGTATGCTCCCATCTTTTGAATACAGCACTCTCCAAAGATGCTCTGTGATAAATGGAGTTATCGGGGCCAGCAGTTTTAAAATTGTTGCCAGGGTTTTATGCAGTGTAAATATGGCTCCGTCTCTTTGTTCATCAGAAAAGCCAATTCCATAAGCTCGTGCCTTGACCATCTCAATGTAATGAGCCGCAAACAGGTTCCATGTGAACTCTCTTATTGCAATTGCCGGAACGAAAAAATTATACTGATCGTATCCTTTTTTGCACTCTCTTACCAACTTGTCAAGTTCTGACAAAATCCATTTATCTGATACGTCAAGTTCCCCTCGCTCTATTACTGGAAAACTAGACAGAAACCTTGACACATTCCACAATTTACTTAGGAATTTTCTAGTCGATTCAATTTTCTGTTCATTACACCTAAAGTCATGCCCGTGATTAATCTCACTTGCACTCCAAAATCTAAAAGTGTCTGCACCTGATTTTTCAATTACAGGCAGCGGGTCTATCGCATTTCCTTTGCTCTTGCTCATCTTTAGTCCCTTTTCATCTAAACCGTATCCCATAATCCACGCCTCAGACCATGGTTTTTCTCCGGTTATCTGCTCACATCTCAAAAGCGTATAGTACAGCCATGTCCTAACAATATCTTTCGCTTGTGGCCTGATTGATGCAGGATATACTTTTTTGAAAAATTCATCATCTCTGCCAAATTTGCCAATAAAAAGCGGAGACACACTTGAATCCATCCATGTGTCAAAGGTTCTCTCTTCCCCTACAAACTCTGTAAAACCGCATTTAACACAGTTGCTGATTGGGCATCTTTGATTCCAGGGTCTGTAGTACTTTCCAGGCTCTGGAACATGCGCCTCTGAGCATTTTTTACAGTACCAAATTGGAATTTCTGTACCGTAGAACCTTCTCCTTGATATTGGCCAATCAATATTAATTGATTCTAGCCAGTTCATCAGAATTTGTTTGTGCCCCGAAGGATGAAATGTAATCTCTTCTCCCAAACTTTTAATCTTTTCAACTGACTCTTTTTGTTTTAAATAATACTCCTCCATTGGAATGATCTCAATTGGAATCTTACTTCTCTCTGATATCGGGGTTCTGTGCATGACATCTTCAATTTTTTCTACAAACCCTTTTGCCTGCAAGTCTTCTATGATCTTCGCTCTTGCCTGCTTTGGTTTTAGTCCCATATACTGCGTTCCTGCAGCCTCTGTCATCTTTCCATCCAGTCCAATCGCTATGATCTCCTCTAATCCTAATTCTCTGAACAATGCAACATCGTTTTGATCACCATAACTACACACCATGACAGCTCCTGAACCGAATTCCGGTTTAGCAGAATGATGTGTCCTTAATTTTACTACTGCACCGGTAATTGGAACAACCACTTCTCTTCCAATATACTGTGTATATCTTTGATCTCCTGGATTTACTATAATGGTTTTGCACGCACAAAGCAGTTCAGGTCTCGTACTGGCAATAATTATCTCCTGATCTGCATCTTTAATTTTAAATTTCATATACACCAGCTTTGCAGCCAAGTTTTCATACGTGATCTCTGCATCGGCAATAGTAGTTCCTGATACCCAATCATAGTTGTTGGGTCTGTTTGCCTGATACACCTCTCCTCTCTTCCACAGCTCGATGAATGTTGACTGTGTAAGCGTTCTGTATTCCTGCGAATCTGTCCTGTAATAATCTGCAAAATTGCCGCTAATTCCCAAATTTTTCATAATCAGGATCATTTCGGCCTCCAAGTCATCCAGTGCATCTCTGCACAAATCTAAAAATTCGTCTCTTTTTGTCTCCCTCATCCTGATCTTGTGCTTTTTTTCAGTGTACAATTCTACCGGGAGCCCATTTCTGTCCATACCTATCGGAAAGTAAACGTTTTTTCCAGCCATTCTTGCCGTACGTGCGATCATGTCAATTTGTGAATAGTGCGCGGCAGCTCCTATGTGCCATGGCCTGCCTGACGGATATGGGGGTGGCGTATCTATGGTATAGTTGTCTTTTTGTGGAACAAAATCATAAATTTTTTCTTCCTCCCAACGCTTTAGAATACCCTCTTCTAATTCTGGATTCCATGCTTTTTCTAAAATTTTTGGCTCCATTGTTATTCTCTTGCAATGTTTGAAATGATATGCGACCCCTTATTGTAGCCTTCATAGATGTATACTCCCACGGCTTCCACATTTGATGGCATCTGAGGTGCTAACAACTTGATAATCTCACTTGAAAGATTTTCAACTGTTGCCTCTCCTTCTAGCAGATAAGTTGTATCTTTAGGAACTTGAAGCTCGAACATGCCCTTTGGCCCCTCAAATTGTATGTGATAGTGTGACCCGTCCTCCTTTTTTAGGTATTTTCTGTTAATGAAGAACTTGTGATCAAATACTTCTATGACTCTCTTGATGATTTTTTTAGCCTCTCCAAAATCCAGCAACAAGTTATCTTTCATCTGTCCTACCAGCTCTACCATTACAGAGGATGTATGTCCGTGCAGGATGGAACACTTTTCAACTAGTGGAAGTATATGCGCGTAATCGTACGAGAATGACGCATCTTCTAAAAATATGGAACCGGTTTGCGGCGTCTTGTCATAAAATACCACATCTTGCAATTCTTTAATCTGCGCAACAAACTTTGCATGCCCTATTGCCATTATCTTGTCTTGTGGAAAGTCTTCCTTGACTTGCTTGTATTTTGCAATATCGGCGTCAGTATCAATCACTTCAATTAGTCCTTTCTTGGTTTTAAAGTCGATTGTGACTTCTTCCCCGTTTTTTAGCGTAATCTTGTGGCCGTATTGGTACTCTTCTTCAAGAAATGCAAGCATTTGAGCTACTGTCAACTCTGTTCTTGTCCTAAGCAAATTTCCTTTTTTGTCAATATAGCGAAAATCTGAATCTAAAACCGAGGAATTTAATGTCATGTGAAGTCCTTTGATCTTGGTTATAATATAAATTCTAGACGTTAACCTCTTCTGTAACGATACGGCCTGACAGCCTCTAGCATTCTAGAGAGTTTAGAATTTTAGCTAGATTGATGTCATTTTCTGTAACTCCGCCTGCATCGTGGGTTGTCAATTCTATAGTTATCTTGTTGTATACGTTGCACCACTCCGGATGATGATTCATCTTTTCAATCTCCATGGCCGCCCTTGTCATAAAGCCAAATGCTTGGTTAAAACTGTCAAATTGGAACTCTTTGTGTAATTTTTTATCCATTACGCTCCACCCGTCAAGTTCCTTTAATTTTGCGTTCACTTCTTCCTGCGTTAACTCTCTCATTGCTGTATACTGTATGATGTTAAATTAATAGTTAGGTTTTGCCTCCAAGTACACAGTTAACTGAATAATATGGACCAAATCAAGAAACAACTGCTGGACAATATCTCTGATTCAATCTCTGAGACCGTTAAAGAGACAAAGATCGGGGTTGCTTTTTCTGGCGGCGTTGACAGCACATTAATCTCAAAGATCTGCTCAGAATTAAACTATGATGTTACACTATTGACAGTCGGTTTTTCGGATTCTCATGATGTTTTGTTTGCAAAACAGGTCAACGGACATCTCAAATATCCTCATCATATCCTGGAAATCGACTTGGCGACATTTTCTTCCGTCGCCTCAAATGTCCGCCAAAGGATAAAAACTGAGAATCTGTCATGGAACGAAAACTGTATTGCATTCCACTATGTATCTCAACTGGCAAAAAGTCTGAACCTTGATACTGTAGTTACTGCCAATGGAATAGACGAACTGTTCTGTGGGTATAATGCCTACAGGGAAGCGTTTTCTGGCGGGGAATCGCAAATTCACAAAGTCATGAATTCAAAACTTGATAACGAATTGCAAATGATGCAGGCAGTCAGTCTTGTTGCATCCGAGTTTGGAGTTAAAATTCTACAGCCATTGCTGAGTCCGAGATTCATCAGATATGCCAAAGAGATCCCAATATCTGAAAAAATTCATAGTTCTGAAGACCTGTATCGTAAACACATCATACGTGGTCTGGCAAGTGAAATCAATGTACCTGCACTCTCTTGCACAAAGCGAAAAAAGGCACTACAGTACGGTTCTAAAATTCACAAATCTCTGCTAAAGGTTAGACGAGTCCCTTGACTGTCTTTTGAACTGTTTTCTGTACATTGTGTATGATCTTATGCGATGCCCCAAGATGCTTCTCTGGCAAAAATATCACATTAATTTCAGCATCAGTCAGCTTTGAATAAAATGCCTTGTCGTTTTTGATCGCATCAATATACTGCATCCCTTTGTCATTTGCCTCAAATGCCACCCTTTGCACATCTTTGTATGCATCAAATCTCGGCACTCCTTTTTTTATCAGTGCCTCTAAAACAAACTCTGCAAAGATCTGACCTCGCGTGACATATAGATTCTCCACAATTCTCTTCTCATTTACCATCAAATTTGACATAACCCTAGTCATGGTTTCCAGCATCTCATCTACCAGGATTGACACTGTTGGAATTACAAATCTCTCGTTGGCAGAATTTGAGAGATCTCGTTCATGCCACAATGGAATGTTCTCAAATGACACTGCAACTTGACTTCTTACTAATTTTGATAATGATGATATTCGCTCGCTTTTTATTGGATTTCTTTTTACTGGAACTGCACTACTTCCCATCTGCCCTTTTTTGAACTGTTCTGCAACCTCGCCTATCTCTGTTCTCTGTAAATTTCTAACCTCTATGGCAATCTTCTCCAAAGTAGCACCAATCAGTGCCAACTCGAAGACATATTCTGTGTATCTCTCTCTTGGCACTACCTGCGTTGCCACTTCTGCCGGAAATAAATTTAATCGCTGCGCAACTCTCTTTTGCACTACAAGTGATCTTACACCCATCAGCGAACCTGTACCTACAACACCTAATGTCTTGCAAATTAAGATTCTATCTTTTATCTGCTCAATTCTTTGTACGTGTTTTGCCATCTCTGCTGCCCAGTTGGCAAATTTTAATCCAAATGAAATAATGCTTGCATGCTGCCCATGAGTTCTTCCAACTGCCGGAATCTTTGCATGTCTTACGGCTCGCTTTGCAAGTATTGATGCTATATTTGCAACTTTTATCTCAATAATTTGCAATGCATCTCGCATCTGCATAGAGTTGCTTGTATCCACCAGATCATTGCTTGTAAGGCCATAATGTATCCAAGGCCTGGCATCCCTTGTGCATCTCTCGCTTAGTGACTCTACAAGTGCTGCAGTATCGTGATCACTTTTTGCCTCTAGCTGTTTGATTCTCTTTGCAGTAATTTTACCGCTTGTTGCCACTTTGAGAATCTCTTTGCCTACTTTCTTTGGGATCATTGCTATCTCGCTCTGTGATATGGCAGCCGCACCTTCTATCTCTAATTGATAATCTACTTTCTGCTGCTCACTAAAAATCTTCATCATCTCTTTTGTGCCATAACGGCCATTGTCAATAGGTAAGATTGCCATCGCATCTAGTCATTATACATTAAAAATAAATCTACTCATGAATTCTTAACTCCAACTAACTTGCCTTGTTGATAGTCATACACGCGTTTTTTTGGATGTTTTTCTTTAAAACTAGGATATTTTCTTCTTCTTCTTCTTTTCCTAGCTGCTGCCTCGTATTTTGTTTTTTTGTTTGTATGTATTGCAAAAAATAGGGTGTGGGTCTGTTACCTGCCAATAATGCATGGGCATCACACCACAGATTACATCAGGCATCATGCGCATCCTGGCATTCTCAAAATTTTTGGGGGTTATGCACTCCTGCGGTGTCATGCAGCGGAACCTCACACCATACCTGTCATCGTCCTTACTCACTACTGTCACGCTGTTCAGTGCACATCGATGGGCCTTGTTGTAATTTTGGAGATCAATCCCGTCATTTCCGCGCCCTATCGTCGCAAAATCGCCCCATCTCAGCAGATTGTATCCTAGCGCCACCTCGTAGTTTTTGAGGAATTTTAGCAGTTTTACCAGGCTTTCGGCTTTTTGTGTAATTACTGTCTCATTTAACATATCTTTCAATACATTTTATTAAATTTAAAATCGTATTTACAACTCTTCTTATGGTTTAAATTGGATTGTAAGGAATTTTCACCCATACATGTCTGATGCAAAAAAAATTGGGGAGAATCAATATCAAATTGATGCTGATTCCAATCTTGGAATGAAAGTTCCTGTAAGAATCTATGCTGATGAACCACTGTTACAAAAGATGCTCTCTGATAGAACAATCATGCAGGCGCGAAACGTCGCCTCGATTCCTGGCATAGTTGGTTATAGTGTGGTTTTGCCTGACGGTCATGAGGGTTATGGTTTTCCTGTAGGCGGGGTTGCGGCCATGGATGCAAAAGAAGGGATGATAAGTCCTGGCGGTGTTGGATATGATATTAACTGTGGAGTAAGATTACTCCGTTCAAATTTAACAGAAGATACAGTTCGTTTAAAATTAAAAGAGTTAGTTACCGACTTGTTCAGCTCTATTCCTTCAGGAGTTGGCTCAAAGGGCGCAGTCAAGCTCACGCATTCAGAGTTAGATGAAGTTTTGGTCAAAGGTGTCAACTGGGCAATCAATCACGGTTATGGTTCATCAGGTGATGCTGATGTCTGTGAAGAAAATGGCCAAATTCAAAATGCCGATCCAAACAAAGTTTCTGAAAAAGCAAGAAAAAGAGGCGCGCCTCAGTTAGGGAGCTTGGGTTCTGGGAATCATTTCTTAGAGGTACAAAAAGTTACAGAAATTCATGATCACGTGGCAGCAGAGAGAATGGGCATTAAAGAAGGAACCATTACAGTTTTAATTCATTGCGGTTCTCGTGGCTTTGGGCATCAAGTGTGCAGTGATTATCTTAGAGTTTCAGAACAGGCCATGAAAAAATACGATATACATTTGCCTGACCGAGAACTTGCATGCGTTCCAAACAACTCTGAGGAAGGACACTCTTACAGAAAAGCAATGTTTGCGGCACTGAATTTCGCGTGGAGTAACAGGCAGATGCTTACTCACTGGACACGGAATTCATTTCAACGCGTCTTTAATCAGACAGAATCCGATCTTGACATGAAACTAGTCTATGATGTTGCCCATAACATTGCAAAGATAGAAAAACACAAAATTAATGGATCCCAACGTGATCTGGTTGTCCACAGAAAAGGCGCAACAAGAGCGTTTCCTGCCAACCGTGACGAGATACCGTTGCAGTATAGAGATCTTGGGCAGCCTGTTTTAGTTCCAGGTTCCATGGGGACTGCAAGCTGGATTTTGCTTGGGCAGCCAAACTCAATGAATTTGAGTTTTGGTTCTACTGCGCATGGTGCAGGAAGAACCATGTCAAGATCTAAGGCTCGAAGAGATTACACTGAAGCAGATGTGAAAAGATCCCTTGACTCAAAGGGGATATTTATCAAGGCATTGACAAGAGATGGGGTTGTAGAGGAAGCCCCGCAGGCATACAAAGACGTTGATGCCGTAGTTAATGTCTCTCATAGTCTGGGAATTGCCACAAAAGTTGCAAAATTAGTGCCTATCGGGGTGATTAAAGGATGAGTCATGAAGATTCAGAGCTAGAACGATTAAAGGCAAAACGATTAGCTGAGATGCAAAGGAACATATCTGCAAAACAAAACATTGAGCATTCTCCTGAGTCTGGAAAACAATCGCCACCACCATTAAAGGACCCGAGGACCACACTTGTCAAAACGCTTGGCTTTAGGGGCCTAGAAGTCTTAGAAAATGCCGAATCTCAATTTCCAAATGCAGTTCGTGGTATAGTAAAACAACTATCAGAATTCATCGAATCCGGTGAAATCAACGAAGTCATTGACGGTGGAAAACTACTAACATTATTTAGAACAGTAGGTCTGAATGTTCGAATGGAAACGAAGATCCACATCGAACAAGATGGAAAATTCATATCATTAAGTGACAAACTTAGCAGTAGCAAATCCTCTGATAACAGTGATGATAAATAATGAGTGTAGTTTTAGAGATTGGCTCCAAGAACTATGCTGATGATTCGCTGTCAATTAAAAAAGCGTTATCTCATATGGAGAGCCTTGTCAATACATACAACGGATATGTTAAGAGTGAGCCTTCATCAAAGTTTGGATGGACATTTTTCACATTGGCCTTTAAACCTGCTTTACAAGGTGCCATTGAAGAAAAATTCTCTAGCATGATAACAAAATATGATGATAAATATAATTCCCAAAAATTTGCAAAATTCATCAGTGATTATTTTATGTCACGAGGATGCGATATCAAAGTAAAACTTGTTACCTAGACCCTTCTTCCTCTTTTTCCACCCTTCTTTCTGGTGGTGTCATGAGGAATAGGCGTTACAT
>JAKZUU010000090.1:0-3736 GCA_047516405.1 Candidatus Nitrosopumilus sp.
AATTATACAAAGACAGTAAAATCGTCAACGAATCTAGAGATAGGAGTTCTAAACATGCAAAAAAGCAGCCTGTACAAAGACTTGATCGCGTGGTTGAAGGCACAGCAGATATGGAATGAGTAGAGATTCGTTCAAAAAAAAGTTCTGTCTTTGAGACTTTCACATCGTTTTATAAAAAATGTGTTGCAGAAATATGCCTGGATGTGACATGTATTGACTGCAAGACTTTTTTTCTAAATTCGCGTCTCATAGGCATTTTTCTGTCAGAAAACAGTTCGCATCATGCAGAGATGTCCGTTGACTGCAGGCCAGATGAGATTGATTTGACCCAATACATGTCAGGACATGCAACGAAACAAGAGGAGCAGGATGCAGATACATCAAAGACGGTATTGCAGAAACTGTATTCCTGATGGCTGCAAGCTTATCGCTTGTAGCACAGAGGCGGACAAACCATACTAGATTCCAGACATGTATAGCCCGGATTTGGATGAGAGGTTATCTGGCGCGATTTCAGTTGCTTGAGAGATACAACCTGGTCGCGGTGGCAGTGCAGTACAGCCTTGCGCGCATGGCCGTATTGTAAAGTCAACTGTAGTTGTCAGGCACACCCTTGCCATCATCTATCTATCTCAAGGATTCCACGTGTCGCCGGATCCCAGCGGGTTCCACGTGTCGCCGGATCCCAGCGCACTCATAATCCTAACTTCCTCAAGCAGGTCATCATCCCCAACTGCCTCTACCTCGTCCCTGAAATACTCTTTAAACTCATCGATCGCATCACTGTACCCTTCCGATACACTCAGTGGCAGGGATTGTCTCTCCCACTGGCCCAGAAAATTATCTGCATATTCTGGTATGTGTATTCCATTATCGTACAGGTGCGACGGATCGGCAGTATCGCCGCTGTCTGCAGCATACCTGCGCTCGTCATATATCCAGTTTTTCATAAGTTCTGCATACCGTACAAGCATTATGCCTTTGCGGATTCCCGTGTTGTCATAGTGTTGCTTGTCATCAATGGATATTGTAACGGCGCTAGAGTCAGGCCTGCCGTCCCGATCATGATAGCTGGCAGTCAGAGTAATTGTAGCATCATCATCATTATCAGAGATCTTTTGTAGCTTTATCATAACAATCCCGCCGCGCGTCTCCCCTTCAGATACCTTTGATGGAAAGAGCGTATTGATGCGGACTAGCTGTCCTGTGGCCTGATCGGCCTCAGGGGATCCATAGACATCTGTTATCTCGTATCCCTCAGAATCAAGATGTAATACCAGATCAAATACTAGGGGAGTGACCATGAACTCAAACTCGTCAACCATCCTTTCCTGAAATTCCAGTGACGAGTGGACAGAGTAATAGTTTGCCCCCCTGACTTGCGTGATGTGTTTGACAAGTTCTGTGTTAAAGTCAACGCCCACTCCAATCACGGTGCTGTATATGCCGTTTCTGGCATTCTGCTCCATTATTCCGAACAGTCCGTTCTTTCCCGTATCGCCTGTATTTGGCATGGCATCAGTCAGAAAGATGATTCGGTTCTCGTATCCATCGCCCCTCTCAGATGCAGGCAACACATCAAACAGCGAGGTGCCTGCAACAATTCCTGCTGACAGGTTTGTGCCACCGCCTGCGGTAATGTCCAAAATATTTCTCTTCAGGTTGTCCCTGTTTGTATCATGCATGTTCTCAAGCGGCTTTGCCACGTGTGCTGTGTTGCTAAACAGCACAACTCCCAATCTGTCATCATCAGTCAGGTGATCCAAGAGTCCTGTCACTGCCTCGTTTGCAATCTGCATCTTTGATCTGATAAGATCGCCCTCTGGAGGTATGGGATTCCCATAACTGTCATAGTGATACTGGTCAAACGGGGTGTTCATCGAGCCTGAAACATCCATAACAATAACCAAGTTGAGATTCTTGCGCTCAAAGTCTGACTCTTTGATTCCAGAGTTCAGACCTACTGACATGTAGTATTCGTCGTTGCCAGAGAATGGATCTGCAGAGACTGCAGAACTGTATGAAGGGCAGAACAGTTTCTTGCATTCTTGTGTACTGCCGGTATCGAAGTAATAGTCATAGAACAGGCCCTCGTACGTGATATCTGTGTGGAGCGGAAGAAAGCCGTTCTCGATGTTGGCTCTAAAATTGTCAATGTCCTGTGCGCCGCCTGCCGCAAAGCCTATGGAATCAACCGCTGGTGCGGCACTTGAACTCTGAAACTTCAATGATTCGTCAAGCGTGACTGTTCCAGACAACGGGGTGCCTGAACCAGGTGAGCTTGCATACGAGTCATCATAATCCTGCCCCTGCGAATTCCAGGTGTCCGAATCCAGACTATCAACATCTTGCTTGCCTGTATGCTGGGTGGAGACATATTCCCATCCACGATCTGCCAGCTTTTGTGCTGTACTATAATAAACACAGGCAGGGGTCCCACTAGAGGATAGCATCAATGCCTTGCCGCCACTGCACTCTATCTTCTCGATAGGTACTCCTGACTGGAATTGCTCGTATGGGGATAACATTTCTGTCTCTGCAGGTGCAGGTTCAGATGTATAATACTGTACCGTTGTGATGCCATGCAAATATGTATAGGGTAATAACATCTCTGCCTCTGCAAGTGCAGGTACAGCGCCTGCTATAACGGCTAAAACTAAAAATACGATCACGTTTGACACGACTACCATAACAGATGATGATTATTAAACAGTGTGAATGTGGCGCTTTTCCCCAAATTCAGACATATGCAGGATAAGCGACCAGTCAGGCTAGGCTGCTTTATTGTGCCTGCATCTTGGACAGGATTAACGGATTTTGGAGAAGATCCAGTCTACAAAATTTTTCAGGTCCAAGTCCTGTCCTGCCACAAAGATACAAAATGCAAGTTTATGACACTTGCGCCGTTACTGTTGCCGCATTGCTTTTTTAAATTTTTCAAATTCAGACTTGGTTTTTACAAACTGATCAGTGACAATCTTGTCAAGTAAGAAAAGGCTTTCCATCTTTTCATTGATTATACATATTGATTCGCCAAGAATTACCGCATCAATGAATTCGTCAGAAGGGTATACGGTATATTCAAAAAATCTGTCGTTGTTTTGAATCTTTAATTTGAAACCCATCAACAATACCGCATCATCGTGCCTGTTTAGAAATCCAACCAGGCTTGCCTTGAGATTTTTGCGGTCATTATGTATGGACAAAAGGTCAGATGCGCTCCCCCTGTCCTTGTCAATTATGCACGCAACAGGCCAGCCACTACTGTGCAGCACCACAGATTTGTGGGTAGGAACAAACTCCTCTGGGTCATCCATCTTGTCAAGCGGCATGTTATCCTCAAGACCGTATTGACTAATAGTTTTTTGCCGTGCATGTCTTGATACGTAGCGCTGGAAGACCGCATGCAAAAGATAATGCAAATACTGCGTTTCATGCATGATGCCTAAAGGCATCAAAAAAAGTTTTGGCGCCTGCTTTTAGAAGATACCTGTTTTTTGTTTGGCAGTAGCTTGTAGTATACGTGCATTTGGGACACCCGCCCCATTCACTCTCTTGTTGGACCATCTGTTCCTTTTGGATTTTGTCTTCAGGGCAGTCGCACTCATGCAACAAGGAATAACATATTTGCAGGATTTGCTCAAAGTTCTCAAAAATCATCTGACTGCAGCCGTTATAGCCATCAGAGGTGTTGTCATACAGGTAGATCACCCCGTCATCGTAGTACGAGCCTATG